>JBKHCM010000006.1:0-53380 GCA_046541805.1 Alphaproteobacteria bacterium | reverse complement strand
ACGACCGGTCACCCGACCTGACGCGCACCGGTCATCCCGCTTGTCGCGCGACAGCCGAGGCGGCGCGGCTGGACCGTCCGGCGAGTTGGGTGCTGCATCAAGCACTCGTGGCCTATCTGGACGACAAGGACGGCGAGCGCCGGCACCTCGAAGCGCTCGCCGCCGAGGCCGATCGTGGGACGTTCGTCTCGTCGGCGGCGATGGGGCGGTGGGTCGACAGCCGGGATACGGCCGAGGAGCTGCCACCGCCCGAGCCCGACATCGTCCAGCCACGCTGAGCCCCTGCAGCTCGTCTATCTGCCGAGCACCCGTGCCGGCCTCGCTTGGCTCCGGCGCTACGACGCCACCGTGTTTCCGGCCGGGAGCGCACCGGCGAAGCGGCAGTTCCACATGATGGAGCGTCTGCTGCGCGAGCATCCGCAGGCGGGACGCCCGACGACGGTGACAGGCGTGCGCAGGCTGGTGATCCCGCGAACGCCCTTCAGCCTCCTCTATCGGGTAACGGCCGAGCGCATCCAAATCCTGGAGGTGCGCGACGATCGGCGCCCAGCGGCTGTCGAACGCGATCAGGGGGAGCCGTGACGCGCCCCGCCACGACAGCGCGCGGCGCGACCGCGCCACCGCCACGTCCCTTCCGTCGGTTGACCGTCCGGCTTGGGCGGCCGGCAGCACGCGCCAGGAAGCCCGCTCACCGCCTATCGCTGCCAGCACGACCGAAGGGGCGGTGGACTAGGTTCCTAAATCGTCGCAGTTGATATCCGTCGACCACATGCTCGGAGAACGGCTCGGACCCGCACCCACGCCATCCCGGGCCTGCCGGGCAGCAACAACGTCAAGACCATGTACGCGGGCACCGTGCGCATCGGCGACGAGGACTGCCGCAGCGGAGGCATGGCGATCAACAGCCCGCCCCGCGACGACCGCGGCTTCCGCCAGCAGATCGGCTTCGGCTTTCAGGGCTGCAAGAGCGGCGCCAAGTGGTCGACGGTCAAGGCCGAGATCCCGAAGGCCGAGGCCACCGCCCATCTGGAGCTGCGGGCGAACCGCGAGGCGCGGGAGATCGAGCAGGGCGCCGCCGGCAAGATCACGGGCGTGCTCGACGCCTTTCGGACGGCACTCAGCCCGTTCGAAAGGCGCGCGTCGTCGCCGTCGCCGGCACCGCCATCGAGAGCCCGCGGCTCTTGTTGAACTCGGCCTCGTCGCTGCTCCCCGACGGGCTCGCCAACAGCTCGCGCCAAGTCGACACGAACTCCATGGGCCACCTGACAGGCGTCTACACCGCGTACCAAGCGCCGGGTCGGACGTCACGCGGCACCACGATGGCCGGCGAGAACCCGAGGCTCACCATCGTCGCCCTGGCGTTGCGCCAAGCCGACTACATGGCGGAGCAGATGGGCCAGGGCGCGATCGGCGCGGCCGGCGAGGGGCCCTGCCCCCTCGCCGTCGCGGCTACTCGCCGTCGCAGTCGAGGACGCGGAGCTCCTCGCCGGTGACGAAGTGCAGGCGATGCCCGCCGCAGTTCGGACAGGCGTCGGCCCGGCGGCGAACCACCACCTTGGTTCTGCAGGGCAGGCAGTAGGCGACCGCGAGCGGCTGCTCGATCGAGAGCTCGGCACCCTCGGCCACGGAGCCCGGCGCGGCGGCGTGAAAGCAGAGATCGAGGGCGTCGGGGTCGATCTGGCGCAGCGAGCTCACGGCGATGTGGGCGTGGCGCACCCGCTTGAGACCGCGAACCGCGGCGGCATGGCGCAGCGCGGTCACCAGCTCGCGGCCGAGCAGACGCTCATGCATCGGCGCGGGCCCCAGCCAGCGTCCAGTGCAGGCTCGGGTCGAGGGCGGCGACGACCACCGCCAGCGTGCGGGCGTCGCCCGGCAGGCGCGTGAAGAGGTCCGCCGCCACCCCGCCCGGCTGAAACAGCCGCGCCGCCGGCGTCGTGCAGCCGGCCGCGGTGACATAGCCCGCCGCCAACCGCAGGCCGTAGGTGACGCGGCCGGCCACGGTCATGGCGCTGCCGGTGCCGCCGCCTTCGGCGGCCGCGGCGAGCGGCGGCTCGTCGACGACCTGCTTGGTGAGCGCCGGCAGTTGGTCTTGCAGCTCGGCCAAAAGCGCCGCCGGCGCCTCGCGGGCCGCCGCGACGACCTCGCCGGCCGGCGCGTCGGGAAGCGCTTTCGCCGGCTCGGCGTCGCGAAGGCGCGCGACGACGGCGGCGAAGGCGGTCTCGAGCGCCCCCGCGGCGGCGGCGACCTCCTCCCGGTCGGTGGCGAGCGGCCCGCGCGCCGAGGCGGTCGTGCCCAGAGCGCGGGCGAGCGCGCGTTCGGCTTCCTCGACGCGGGCGACGAGGCGCGTCTCGCCGAGCCCCCCGGTCAACTGCACGGTGGCGCGCGCGGCCTCGTTGCGGGCGCGCTCCGCCAGCACCGCGAGGGCCCAGGCCGCGCGCCGCGACGCGCTGGCGTTGCCGCCGGTCCATGCCCGGGCCAGGGCGACCCGATGGGCTACCGCGTCGCGGTCGTGGGTGCGGCCGACGAAGCTTTCGGCGTCGTCGAGATCACGGCCGACGAGCAGGGCGCCGAGGGGCACGGGTCGGTACATGACGTCGAAACCGTCCCCCGTCTCGCGCCGTCTGAGGAGGATTTGTTCGCCGTCTGCCAATATCGGCTCCCGTCAATGCGCTGGAGCACCACCATCAACACGGCTCGGGCCGCCGCTCTACGGGCGAAAGGTCGTGCGACGACGGTACCGCACGCCGTAACCTGCCGGCACCTTCAGCCGATTTGAACGGGTGGAATGTCGCCGCGCCGATAGGTCGCGAGGACCGAGGCGGCGTGTTCGGCGGCACGGCCCTCGCCGATCGCGCGACGCAAGCCGCGCACGAGGTCTTCGAAAAACCACAGGTTGTTCCAGGTGAGCAAGACGCTCGCCAGGATCTCGTCACATTTGACGAGGTGGTGGAGATAGGCGCGGCTGTAGTCCCGGGTCGCCGGACAGGCGCTCGCGGCGTCGAGCGGGCGCGGATCGTCCTTGTGGCGCGCGTTCTTGAGGTTGACCGTGCCGCGGCGGGTGAAGGCTTGGCCGTTACGCCCGGAGCGGGTCGGCAGCACGCAGTCGAACATGTCGATCCCGCGCAAGACCGCGCCGACGATGTCGGGCGGCTTGCCGACGCCCATCAGGTAGCGCGGCTTGTCCACCGGCAGTGCCGGTGTCGTCACCTCCAGCATCTCGAACATCTGGGCCTGCGGCTCGCCGACGGCGAGCCCGCCGATCGCATAGCCCTCGAAGCCGATCGCGACGAGCCCGCGGGCGGAGGCGAGGCGCTGGTCGGCGAAGGTGCTGCCCTGGACGATGCCGAACTGGCCGTAGCCGGGACGGGCGGTGAAGGCGCGGCGCGAGCGCTCGGCCCATCTGAGCGACAGCTCCATCGACGCCTTGGACGCCGCCGCCGCGATCGGCCAGGGCGGGCACTCGTCGAGCTGCATCGCAATCGTCGCGTCCAGCAGGTGCTGGATCTCGGTCGCCCGCTCCGGGCTCAGATGGTGCTTCGCGCCGTCGAGATGGGAGGCGAAGGTGACGCCGTCCTCGCCGAGCGTGCGCAGCTTGGCGAGCGACATCACCTGAAAACCGCCGCTGTCGGTCAGGATCGGACCCGGCCAGCGCATGAACGCGTGCAGGCCGCCGAGCCGGGCCACCCGCTCCGCCCCCGGCCGCAGCATCAGGTGGTAGGTGTTGGCGAGCACGATGCCGGCGCCGGTGGCGGCCACCATCTCCGGCGTCAGCGCCTTCACCGTCGCCTGGGTGCCGACCGGCATGAAGGTGGGCGTCGCCACCGTGCCGTGCGCCGTCGCGAGCGTGCCGGCGCGCGCCGACCCGTCGACGGCCTCGAGCGTGAAGCCGAAGGCGCTCACCGCGCCCCGCGCTCGATCAGACAGGCGTCGCCGTAGGAAAAAAAGCGATAGCCCGCGCGCACGGCGTGGGCGTAGGCGCGCTTGACGCGCCCGAGCCCGGCGATCGCCGCCACCAGCATCACCAGGGTCGATTTCGGCAGGTGGAAGTTGGTCAAGAGGCGGTCGATCGAGCGCACCGCCACGCCCGGCTGGATGAAGATGTCGGTGCGCCCACTGGCGGCGACGTAACGCGCGCCGTCGAAGACGGTCTCGAGCGTGCGCAGCACCGTCGTGCCGCAGGCGAAGACGCGCCCGCCGCGCGCGCGATGGGCGGTGAGCCGCTCCGCCGCGGCCTCGCCCACCTCGAAGCGCTCGGCGTGCATCCGGTGCGCGTCCGTGTCGGCCACCTTGACCGGCAGGAAGGTGCCGGCGCCGACGTGCAGGGTCAGGCGCTCGATCCCGGCGCCGCGCGCCGTGATCGCCGCCAGCAGGCCGTCGGTCAGGTGCAGCGAGGCGGTGGGCGCCGCCACCGCGCCCGGCCGCGCTGCGAAGATGGTCTGATAGTCGTGGCGGTCGGCGGGATCGCCGCCCTCACCGCGCTTGATGTAGGGCGGCAGCGGCATCACCCCGTGCGCCTCGAGCGCCGCATCGAGATCCTCTTCGGCGACGAGCCGCAGCTCGACCTCGCCGCCGCCCAGATTGTCGAGCACCAGCGCGTGGAAGCCCGGCGCGACCTCGACCGTGTCGTTCGCCTTCAGCTTGCGCGCCGGCTTGGCGAAGGCGCGCCAACGCGCGTCGCCCAGGGGCTCGTGCAGCAGCAGTTCCACGCGAGCGCCGCCGCGGCGGCCGTAGAGGCGCGCCGGGATCACCTTGGTGTCGTTGACGACGAGCAGATCGCGCTCGTCGACGAGATCGGCGAGGTCCGCGACGCGCCGGTCGCGGAGGTCGTGGCGGATGTGGAGCAGCCGCGCGGCCTCGCGCGGCTCCACGGGGTGCTGCGCGATCTGGCGTTCGGGCAGGGCGTAGTCGAAGGCCTCGACCTTCATTCCGCCGCCGCCTGGCGCCCCTGCTTGAACTTGACCTGCAAAGCGGCGTGCACCTGGGGCGAGACGAAGCTCGAGACGTCGCCGCCGAGCATGCCGATCTCCTTGACGAAGCGGGACGAGATGAACTGCGTCGTCTCCGCCGCCATCAAGAAGAGGGTCTCCACGTCGGGGTTCAGTCGGGCGTTGTTGGCGCCCATCTGGAACTCGTACTCGAAGTCGGAGACGGCCCGCAGACCGCGGATGATGATCTGGCCGCTCTGGTCGCGCACGAAGTGCATCAGGAGATTGGCGAAGGGCTTGACCTCGACGCGGCAGCCGTTGGTGCGGTTGCCCGCCATCAACAGCGCCGCCTCGCGCTCGACCAGCCGGGTGCGCTCCTCGAGGGTGAACAGCGGCTGTTTGCCGGCGTTCTTCGCGACCGCGATGACCAGACGGTCGACCATCCGTGTGGCCCGACGGATGATGTCGGTATGGCCGTTGTGGATGGGATCGAACGTGCCCGGATAGACGCCGACGCGCACGGTCATGGTCCTGCCTCAGTCCTCGGATCCGCCCAAGTCCTCGTCC
The DNA here is from genome assembly GCA_046541805.1 of Alphaproteobacteria bacterium. Classification (GTDB taxonomy): domain Bacteria; phylum Pseudomonadota; class Alphaproteobacteria; order Geminicoccales; family Geminicoccaceae; genus JAAAPF01. Next base: position 47,888 of record JBKHCM010000006.1, on the reverse strand, counting down.
GCACCCGTGGCGACCGCATCGGCCTCGCGGCTGATCCGCGCGACCGAGACGACGCGCTGCTCGCGCCCGACGTCAAAGATGATCACACCCTGCGCGTTGCGCCCGGTGATCCGCACCCCGCGCTCGCCGCTCACCGGGGTGCGCAGCACCTGCCCGCCGCTGGTGGTGAGCATGATCTGGTCGTCGTCGGCGACCGGGAAGGTGGCGACCACCGGCCCGTTGCGCCGCGTGACCTCGATGTTGATGATGCCCTGCCCGCCGCGGCCGGTCACGCGATACTCGAAAGCCGAGGTCCGCTTGCCGAAGCCGCGCTCGGTCACCGCGAGGATCATCTCCTCGCCCGCGGCGAGCTCGTGCTCGCGCTCGGCGGCGAGGGCGCCGGCCTCGGGCTCCTCGCCCTCGGTGCGGCGGCGGCTCTTGAGATAGGCGTCACGCTCCTCGATGGAGACCGCGACGTGCTTGAGGACCGACATCGAGACGACCTCGTCGCCATCGGAGAGCTCCATCCCGCGCACGCCGGTGGAGCTGCGCGACTGGAAGACGCGGACGTCGGTTACCGGAAAGCGGATGCACTTGCCCTTGCGCGACGCCAACAGGATGTCCTGGCCGGCGTCGCAGACCTGGACGTCGACGAGATGGTCGCCGGCATCCAGCCCCATCGCGATCTTGCCGTTGGCCGGCACGAAGGTGAAATCGGAGAGCGCGTTGCGCCGGACGCGGCCGCGGTTGGTGGCGAACATGACCGTGAGGTCGCTCCAGCGGCGCTCGTCCTCCGGCAGCGGCATGACCGCGGTGATGGCCTCGCCCGGCACGATGTGCGGAAAGAGGTTGACCATCGCCTTGCCGCGGGACTGCGGCTGGCCGAGCGGCAGGCGGTGGACCTTGCGCTTGTAGACCTTGCCGAGGCTCGAGAAGAACAGCACCGGCGTGTGGGTGTCGGCGACGAACAGCCGGGTGACGACGTCGTCCTCGTGGGTCGTCATGCCCGAACGGCCCTTGCCGCCGCGGTGCTGGGCGCGGAAGGTCGAGAGCGGCACGCGCTTGATGTAGCCGTTGCGCGTGACGGTGACGATCATCTCCTCGCGCGGGATCAGCTCCTCGAGGTCGATCTCGACGTCGGCGTCGACGTCGATCTCGGTCCGCCGCGGCGTGGCGAACTTGGCGCGCACCTCGGCGAGCTCCGCCTTCAACACCTCGAGCAGCTTCTCGCGCGAGCGCAGGATCAAGAGGAGCTCGGCCATGCGCTCGCCGAGCGTCTTGACCTCGTCCTCCAACTTTTGGCGCTCGAGCGCGGTCAGCCGCTGCAGCCGCAGATCGAGGATGGCACGGGCCTGGCGCTCGGAGAGCTGGTAGGTCGTGACCCCCTCCGCCGGCGGCTCCTCGACCAACGCCAGCAGCGCCGCGACGTCGGCGACCGGCCAGGCGCGCGCCATCAACCGCGTGCGGGCCTCGTCGACGTCCGCCGAGGTGCGGATCAGCTCGATGACCTCGTCGATGTTGGCCACCGCCACGACCAGGCCGATGACGACGTGCGCGCGTTCGCGCGCCCGCGCCAGGTCGTAGGCCGCGCGACGCAGGATGACCTCCTCGCGGAAGGCCAAAAAGCGCGTCAAGACGCCCTTCAGCGTGAGCGTGTCGGGCCGGCCGTCGGCCAGCGCCACCATGTTGATGCCGAAGGAGGTCTGCAGCGGCGTGTAGCGGTAGAGCTGGTTGAGCACCACCTCCCCATCGGCGTCGCGCTTGAGCTCGACGACGACGCGGATGCCCGAGCGGTCGCTCTCGTCGCGGAGATCGGCGACGCCCTCGACCTTCTTCTCGCGCACCACCTCGGCGATGCGTTCGACCATCTTGGCCTTGTTGACCTGGTAGGGCACCTCGGTGACGACGACGGCAAAGCGGTCCCGGCGGAGCTCCTCGACCGCCGCCTTGCCGCGCAGCGTGATGCCGCCCTTGCCGACGGCGTAGGCCTGCAGGATGCCGCCGCGGCCGAGGATCGTGCCGCCCGTCGGGAAGTCCGGGCCCGGCACGATCTCCATCAGATCCTCGACGCCGAGTTCCGGGTCGTCGATCAGCGCCGTACAGGCGTCGATGACCTCGCCCAGATTGTGCGGCGGGATGTTCGTCGCCATCCCGACGGCGATGCCGCCGGCACCGTTGACCAGCAGGTTCGGGAACTGCGCCGGCAAGACCTCCGGCTCGCGCTCGCTCTCGTCGTAGTTGGGCCGGAAGTCGACGGTGTCCTTGTCGATGTCCGCCAACAGCGCCATCGCCGCCTGGGCGAGCCGGGCCTCGGTGTAGCGCATCGCCGCCGGCGGATCGCCGTCGAGCGAGCCGAAATTGCCCTGGCCGTCGATCAAGGGCAGGCGCATCGCGAAGTCCTGCGCCATGCGCACCATCGCGTCGTAGATCGCGGCGTCGCCGTGCGGGTGGTACTTACCCATGACGTCGCCGACGATGCGCGCCGACTTGCGGTGCGGCCGGCCGACGCCGTAGCCGCCCTCCTCCATGGCGTAGAGAATGCGCCGGTGCACCGGCTTGAGCCCGTCGCGGACGTCCGGCAGCGCCCGGCTCACGATCACGCTCATGGCGTAATCGAGGTACGAGCGCTTCATCTCCTCTTCGATGGGGACGATCTCGTACGACTTCGACGTCTCGTCGACCACGCGGCGGTGCCATCCGTTGCTTGGGCGCCGCCGTTGCCGCAGCGCCGAAAAACCCCGGGTGCTCTAGCAGACGCCTCAGGTGCGGTCGAGGGTGGCGGCACCGTGGTAGTGCCAGAGGAAGATCGCACCGCAGCCGCGCCAAGGCGCCCAGGGCGCGACCAGCGCGCGCGCCTGCGCCGTGGCCAGCCGGTCCTTTAGCCCCTTGAGCCGGCCCAAGGCCAGCCGCAGCGCCAGATCGTCGCCCGGAAAGGCGTCGGCGCGGCCGAGCGCGAAGAGGAGGTAGATCTCCGCACTCCAGCGCCCGAAGCCCTTGAGCCTGGTGATCGCCTGGACGACCGCCTCGTCGTCGGCCTTGGCGAGCGCGTCGACGTCGAGCGTGCCGTCGGCGACGGCGCGCGCGAGGCCCGTGGCGTACGCGACCTTGCGCGCGCTCAGGCCGGCGGCGCGCAGGTCCGCCGCCGGCACCGTCAGAAGTGCTTGCGGCGTCACCTCGCCGAGCCGGGCCTCGAGCCGGCCCCAGATCGCCGCCGCCGCGTGGGTCGAGACCTGCTGGGCGGTGACGATGCGCAGCAGCGTCGCGAACCCCGGCGGGCGGACCCGCGGCGCCGGCGGCCCCAGCCGGGCGAGCGCCGCGCGCAGCGCCGCGTCGCGCTCGGCGAGCGCCGCGAGGCCTGCCTCCAGACGCGCCTGATCGAGCGGTTGGACGGTCATGGGCTGGGCTCCGGCGACGATGCGTTTACTCTCGAGGTGAGCGCCTTAGCGCAAGCGATTGGAGGTCGTCATGGACTGGTCGCGCCGCACCCTGCTCGCCGCGACGATGACCGGCGCGGTCGGCGCCGCCCGCGCCACCCCGTTCCCCGAGAAGCGTTGGCAACGGCGGCTCTTTCTCATCTTCGCGTCGAGCGCGGAGCACGCGGGCTTCAAGCAGATGCGCTCGCAGACGCGCACGCCCAAATTCGGCGCCCGCGACCTCGATCTCGTCGAAGTGACCGGCGATGAGGTGCGGGTCAACCGCGAGCCGGTGGCGGCACCGACGGCGGACGATCTCCGCCGCATCTACGAGGTCCCCCACCACACCCTCGCCGTCCGCCTCGTCGGCAAGGACGGCACCGTCAAGCTCGCCCGCGCCGGGGCGGTCCCGATCACCGAGGTCTACGCCCTCATCGATTCGATGCCGATGCGTCGCCAGGAGATGCATAAGCGTTCGCAATCAGAGGGTTAACGTCATTTGTTGAGGTGAGTTCTCACCTGAAGCGCGGGCTCGGCCGAGCGCCGCGTCGAGGATCCGACCGGCCGCGGCCGCGCCGGAGAGGAACGCCGCCTCGACCCCGGGGCCGAGGCACCAGTCACCGCAGGCGGCGATCATCGCGTCGCCGTCGAACAGGCAGGGCTCGTCCAGCGGCGTCTCCACCTGCGCGTAGCGCCAGCGATGCGCGCGGGCGTCGCGCGGCGGCGGCAGCCGCCCCCCGACGACGTCGGCGAAGGCCGCGGCAAGCGCTTCGACCACGCTCTCAGCATCCTCCTCCAAGTGCTTGTGAGACCAGTCCGCGCGCGCGTGCACGACCCAGCTCTCGCCGCCGTCGCGAGCCGGCTTGGCGCCGTTGCGGACGAGCCGAGCGAGGGGGCCTTGCGAGGGTCGCATCGAGCCCTCATGCGGCAGCGGCGCGTCGAAGGCGAAGAGGCCGGTCCAGCACGGCGCCATGACGGCGCGGCCGGCCGCCGCGGCGAGCGCCGGCGCTGCGGCCAGCAGCGGGACCGCCTGCGGCGGCGGGGTGGCGACGACCACCGCGCCGAAGCGGCCTTGATCGGCGCCCGCTGCGTCGAGGAGCCGCCAGCCGTCGCCCTCGCGGTTGACGCGTGCGATGCGGAAGGGCTGGCGCCGGTCGAGCGCCGCGCCGAGGGCGCGACCGAGCGCGCTCATGCCCGGCACCGCGACCCACCACGGCGCGTCGTCGCCGCCGTCGGGGCGCCATTCGGCGACCAGGCCGCGCGCGGCCCAGGCCTCGACGTAGCGGCGAAAGCGGGCGTCATCGGCGGTGAAGCCCGGGGCGCCGTGGTCGAAGGCGTCGGCCTCGGTGCGCCGCGTCGCCAGCCGCCCGCCGAGGCCGCGCGACTTCTCGAAGACGACGACCGGCAAGCGATGATCGGCCAAGGCGCGCGCGCAGGTGAGCCCGGCGATGCCGGCGCCGATGACGGCGACGCGCGGCGGCTGATCGACGTTGGAGCGTTCCACGCCCCGGACGTAGCGGGCGAGGTCGAGACGCTTGGCGTGGACCGCGGTGGCGCGCCCGCGCAAGGTGCCGGTGACCGCCTCGCCGGGCGGGAACGGCCGATCGAACAGGCCGAGGCACCAGAGCAGCCCCCCATAGGAGTTCGGATCGCGGCCGTCGAGAGCGTAGCGGTGGTTGAGGTCCACGAGCTGTGCGAGCGCCTGCTCCGGCGTGGCCGTCCACCGCAGCAGCGCCTTGCCCCAGGTCATCCGCAGGTTGTTGTGGAGCTCGCCGTGGACGAGGAGCGAGGTCTGCGCCGCGTCCCAAAGCCGGTCGCCGGTCCGCCCGCGCGCCAGCGTCTCCCAGTCGTAGACCGCCGCGCGCGGGTCGGCGCGATGGGCGTCGAGCGTCTGCCGCGCCCAGTCCGGCAAAGCGTCCAGCGTCTCGATGTCGGCTTTGTGAAAGCACCAGACATGGGCCATCTCGCGCCAGACCAGGAGTTCGTCGAGGAACTTCGCCGCCCCGTCGCCGCCCCGCGCCTGCGCCTCGCGCGCGATCTTGAAGGGCGAGACCATGCCGTAGTGCAGATAGGGCGAGAGCCGGCTGACGGCGTCGCGGCGGGTGGCGTCGTTGCGCTCGCGGGCGTAGCGGGCGAGCCGGCGGTCGCGGAAGTCGGCCCAGCGGGCGTAGCCGGCGGCGCTGCCGCCCGGGGTGTCGGCGACCGGCCCCACCAGGTGGTCGATCGGGGCCGCGGCGATCAGCGCGCCGAGATCGCCCGCGAGATCGACCGGCGCGAAGGGCAAGAGCGCGGGATCGGCCGGCTCGGGCAGCGGCGCGGCGTCGGGCCAGGCGGTGGCGAGCCGCCGGTGGCGCGCGGCGGCGGTGGCGTTGCGAAAGCGAAAGGCGCGGTCCGGCGCGCCGCCCGAGGCGCGCATCGGCAGCGTGCAGGCGGTGTCGACGACGACGAGCGGCACCGTCTCGCCGAGCCGGCCGAGCTCGGCGCGGGCGTCGGGTGTCGGCAGGTCCTCGGTGACGATGACGGCCGCGCGCGCGGCGAGCGCCGGCAAGACCGGCGGTGTGTGGCCGCGCCGCTCGACGTGGCAGGCGTAGGCGATGCCCATGGACGCCAGCTCGGCGGCGATGTCGCGCGCGCCTTCGAGCACGAAGCGGTGCAGGCGGTCCGAGGCGAAGCGGTCGCCGGCGCGGACCAGCTGGACGACCTGCAGCGGCAGGCGGTGGGCCGCCGCCAGATGCCGGGCGACGTCCAGCGCCGGGTTGTCGTGGCCGCGCAGCGCGAAGCGCATCCAGTAGACGACGGCCTCGCCGCCGCCCGCCGCGCCGCCCGCCGCGACGCCGCGAAGCGTCCGCGCGCGCTCCGCCAGGTGCTCCGCCAAGCCCTCGATCATCCCGTTCCTCGCCCTTGCGGTGGCGGCGAACCTAGAGCGGTCGTCGCACCGGCCAAGGCCGTCGTCTCATGACGGGACAAAGTGGTCTCGATCACCTAGGTTATGTTGCAACAGCGAACGAACGCGAGGAGGTGGCCCTTGGAACGCGAGGCCATGGAATACGACGTCGTGATCGTGGGCGCCGGGCCGGCGGGCTTGTGTGCCGCGATTCGGCTGCGCCAACTGGCGGAAGAGGCCGGGCGCGAGCTCTCGGTCTGCGTCCTGGAGAAGGGTTCCGAGGTCGGCGCGCACATCCTCTCGGGCGCGGTCATCGAGCCGCGCGCCCTCGACGAGCTCCTGCCCGACTGGCGCGAGCGCGGCGCGCCCTTGAAGACCGAGGCGACGGAGGACCACTTTCTGTTTCTCACCGAGAAGCGGTCGTTCCGCCTGCCGGCGCCGCCGCAGATGAAGAACCACGGCAACTACATCGTCTCCTTGGGCAACGTCTGCCGCTGGCTGGCCGAGCAGGCGGAGGCGATGGGCGTGGAGATCTACCCCGGCTTCGCCGCGGCGGAGGTGCTCTACCACGACGACGGCCGCATCAAGGGGGTCGCCACCGGCGACATGGGCATCGCCCGCGACGGCGAGAAGAAGCCGGACTACACCCCCGGCATCGAGCTGCACGCGCAGGTGACGCTCTTCGCCGAGGGCTGCCGCGGCTCGCTCACCAAGGGTCTGATCGAGCGCCACGGCCTGCGCGCCGACGCCCAGCCCCAGACCTACGGCATCGGGCTCAAGGAGCTCTGGGAGGTGAAGCCCGAGGTCCACCAGCCCGGCAAGATCGTCCACACCATCGGCTGGCCTTTGGACCGCAAGACCTACGGCGGCTCCTTTCTCTACCACCTCGAGGACCACCAGGTCGCGGTCGGCTTCGTCATCGGGCTCGACTACGAAAACCCCTATCTCTCGCCCTTCGACGAGTTCCAGCGCTTCAAGCACCACCCGGCGATCAAGCCCACCTTCGAGGGCGGACGGCGCATCTCCTACGGCGCACGGGCGCTCAACGAGGGCGGGTTGCAGTCGATCCCCGACCTCGCGCTGCCGGGCGGGGCGATCATCGGCTGCGCCGCAGGCTTTTTGAACGTGCCCAAGATCAAGGGCACGCACACCGCGATGAAGTCCGGCATCGTCGCCGCCGAGCAGGCCTTCGAGACCATCACCGCCGCGGAGCCGGCGCGAATCCAGGGCTACAAGGACAAGCTCAAGCAGACCTGGCTTTGGGACGAGCTCTACAAGGTGCGCAACATCCGCCCGGCCTTTCGCTGGGGGCTGTTGCCCGGCCTCGCCTACAGCGGGCTCGACACCTACGTCCTCAGGGGCCGCGCGCCCTGGACCCTAGGCCATCACACCGACCACGGCAGCACCAAGAAGGCGAGCGAGTGCACGCCGATCGACTATCCCAAGCCGGACGGCGTCATCAGTTTCGACAAGTTGTCCTCGGTCTTCCTCTCCAACACCTACCACGAGGAGGACCAGCCGGTGCATCTGACGCTCAAGGACGAGCGCATCGCCATCGACGTCAACTACAACGACTACGCCGCGCCCGAGACGCGCTACTGCCCGGCCGGCGTCTACGAGATCGTCGAGGAGGAGGGCAAGCCGAAGCTGCAGATCAACGCGCAGAACTGCGTGCACTGCAAGACCTGCGACATCAAGGACCCGCTGCAGAACATCCACTGGGTCGTGCCCGAGGGCTCGGGCGGGCCGAACTATCCGAACATGTGACCGCCCCCGTCTTGCCCGCCGCCGCCCTGTCGCCTAGCGTTCGCCTCCGCGCGGGCGCGGGCGACGGCCGGCACGACGGAGGGGGTGAGCGCGGCATGACCGACGACGAGGCGCCGACGGGCGAGATCGGTCTCGACGACTTCTTGAAGGTCGACGTGCGCGTCGGCCGCATCCTGCGCGCCGAGCCCTTCCCCGAGGCCCGAACGCCGGCCCTCAAGCTCTGGGTCGACTTCGGTGAGCCCTTGGGCGTGAAGCCGACGTCGGCGCAGATTACCGCGCGCTACACGCCGGCGGCGTTGCCCGGGCGGCAGGTGCTGGCGGTGGTGAACTTCCCGCCCAAGCGGATCGGCAGGTTCACGAGCGAGGTGCTGGTGCTCGGCGTGCCCGACGCGGCGGGCGAGGTCGTCCTGGTCGGCCCGGACGCCGAGGTACCGTTGGGCGGGCGCCTCTATTGAGAGCGGCGAGCGCAGGCGGAGGCCGGCCGATGATCGCACGTTCCGTGGTGAGCCTGATCGGCGACACCCCACTGCTGCGCTTGAACCGCGCCTCCGACGCGACCGGCTGCGAGATCCTCGCCAAGTGCGAGTTCTTGAACCCCGGCGGCAGCATCAAGGACCGCGCCGCGCTCGCCATCGTCGAGGACGCCGAGGCCAGGGGTCTCCTGCGCCCCGGCGGCGTCATCGTCGAGGGCACCGCCGGCAACACCGGCATCGGCCTCGCGCTGGTCGGCCGGGCCAAGGGCTATCGCACCGTCATCGTCATGCCGAAGACCCAGAGCCGGGAGAAGAAGGACGCGATCCGCCTCGCCGGCGCCGAGCTCCACGAGGTCGAGGCGGTGCCCTACAAGGACCCGGGCAACTACATCCGCGTCTCCGAGCGCCTCGCCGCCGAGCTCGCCGAGCGCGAGCCCAAGGGTGCGATCTGGGCCAACCAGTTCGACAACGTCGCCAACCGCGACGGCCATTATCTGCGCCTCGGCCCCGAGATCTGGCGCGACACCGCGGGCCACGTCGACGCCTTCACCTGCGCCGTCGGCACCGGCGGGACCCTCGCCGGCGTCGGCCGCGCCCTGCGCGAGCGCGATCCGACGGTGAAGATCGTGCTCGCCGACCCCTTCGGCTCGGCGCTCTGGCACTACTACGAACACGGCGAGCTCAAGGCCGAGGGCAACTCCATCACCGAGGGCATCGGCCAGGGCCGCGTCACCGCCAATCTCGAGGGCTTCGTACCCGACGGCCAGCTGCGGGTGAGCGACGAGGAGGCGCTGCGCGTGCTCTTCGATCTCGTCGAGCAGGAGGGCCTCGTCCTCGGCGGCTCCGCCGGCATCAACGTCGCCGGCGCCATCCGCCTTGCGAAAGACCTCGGCCGCGGGCACACCATCGTCACCATTCTCTGCGACCACGGCGCCCGCTATCAGAGCAAGCTCTACAATCCCGACGTCCTGCGCGCCAAGAACCTGCCGACGCCGCCCTGGCTCGAGCCCCGCTGACCGCCCCCAAGCCGAGGAATGCCCATGGTGAGCGCTCTCGTCTCGACCCAATGGCTCGACGACCACCTCGCGAGCCCCGACGTCCGCGTCGTCGACGCCACGTTCTTTTTGCCGCATCATGGTCGTGACCCGCTGGCGGAGTTCGAGCAGCGCCACATCCCCGGCGCCGTCTTCTTCGACATCGACGACATCGCCGCCGACGGCACCGAGCTGCCGCACATGGTGCCGTCGCCGGCCAAGTTCTCGGCCAGGGTCAAGAAGCTCGGGCTCGGCGACGGCGCCCGGATCGTCTGCTACGACGCCAACCGTTTCTGTGCGAGCGCGCGCGCGTGGTGGATGTTCCGCCTCTTCGGCGCCCGCGACGTCGCGGTGCTCGACGGCGGTCTGGAGAAATGGCGGGCGGAGGGGCGGCCGCTCGAGGACCTGCCGCGCCGGCCGACCGAGCGCCACTTCACCGCCCGGCAGAACAACTTTCTGTTGCGCGACTTGGAGCAGGTCCGGCGCAACATCACGGCCAAGGAGGAGCAGGTCGTCGACGCCCGGCCGGCCGGCCGCTTTTACGGCACCGAGCCCGAGCCGCGGCCGAACATGCGCGCCGGCCACATCCCGGGCAGCCTCAACCTGCCGCACACCGCGCTCATCGATCCCGAAAGCCACACCATGCTGCCGCCCGCTCGGCTGCGGCAGGTCTTCGACGCCGCCGGCGTCGATCCGGCGAAGCCGGTGGTCAGCACCTGCGGTTCGGGAGTGAGCGCGGCGGTGATCAACCTCGCGTTGTTCGAGCTCGGCCGCGAGGACGCCGCCGTCTACGACGGCTCCTGGGCCGAGTGGGGTGGCCGAGCCGATACCCCGGTCGAGACCACCTGAGCGAGGGGTGGGTCGGGGCGATGAAGGAGCTGCTCGGCCGGACCACGGTCGTCACCTATCTGCAGATGACCGAGCCGGTGCCGGCGACGCGGCCGTGGCCCGACGGCGGCTTTCGCATCGAGCGGTTGGTGCGACCGAGCGTGCGGTTCTATCGCTACCTCTACGACGCGGTCGGCGCCGATTGGTTTTGGATCGAGCGCAAGTTCGCGTCCGACGCCACCCTCGAAGCCGGGCTCGCCGACCCGCGCGTCGAGGTGCACCTGTTGAGCGAAGGCGGCGTGCCGGCGGGCTACGGTGAGCTCGACCGCCGCCGCGGCGGGGAGGTCAAGCTCGCCTATTTCGGCCTCGTGCCCGAGGCCATCGGCCGCGGTCTCGGCCGCTGGTTCCTCGAGCAGATCACCGCCCGCGCCTGGCGCTCGCGACCCGGGCGGGTCTGGGTGCACACCTGCGACCTCGACCATCCCCGCGCGCTCGCCAACTACGAGGCCTGCGGCTTTCGCGTCTACGACCGCAGGACCCAACCGGTCGTCCAACGCCGTGACTGATCACGAGGGTCGCCACCGCGGCGGCGCTCGCCCGGTCCTCGCCCGTCGCCACCCACCTCCGCCGCCACGGAGATCGCCCATGACCGCTGCTCCCAATCCTCGGCTCCTCGACCGGGCCCGCCGCCTGATGGTGAGCGAGCGCCTGTCGCGCCGCGGCTTCGTCCGCATCGCCGCGCTGCTCGGCGCCTCGGCCACGACCGCCTACGCCATGGCCGGCCTGCCGGAGCCGGCGGCCGCGCAGACCACCGCCGATCTGCCCTTCCCGCCGGCGGACCCGAACGCGCGTCCGGGCGGACGCATCCGCATCGGCATGAACGTGCAGGAGATGGAGGACCCAGCGCTCTTCTCGTGGGGAGAGATGGCGAACCAGGCCGGCCACATCCTCGACTACGTCGCCATGACCGGCCCGGACAACGTCACCCGCCCGATGCTCGCCGCCGGCTGGGAGCCTTCGGACGATCTCAAAACCTGGACCATCCGCTTGCGGGACAACGTCACCTGGCACAACGGCGATCCGCTCACCGCCGAGGACGTCGCCTGGAACGTTCGGCGCTGGACCGACCCGGCGCTCGGCTCGGCCAACAGCGGGCTTTCCACCTTCGCCGCGATGATCGAGGAGACCGACGAGACCGACGAGGAGGGGGAGCCGGTCAAGCGGGCGATCGCGGATGCCGTCGAGGTGGTCGACCGCCTGACCCTCAAGCTCCACCTCGCCAAGTCGGTACTCTCCGTGCCCGAGGACTTCGCGAACTTCGCCTCGGCGATCGTGCACCCGTCCTTCACCCCGCCCTGGTCGGACAACCCGATCGGCACCGGGCCGTACACCCTCAAGCGCCTGGTCGTCGGCGAGCGCTGCGAGCTCGAGCGCATCACCACACGGACCGACGGCGAGCCCTTCGACTACTGGGGCGGCGAGGTCTTTCTCGACGAGATCCACTACTACGACTTCAGCGTCGACAACCAGCTGGTGGCGCTCGCCGGCGGCGACGTCGACGCCATCTTCGAATTCGGCCCCGAGCAGCTGCCGTTCGCCCGGAGCATCGCCGGCAACATCCTGTCGGTGCGCACCGCCTACTGTCTCGTCCTGCGCATGCAGGTGGACCAGCCACCCTTCGACGACGCGCGGGTGCGCAAGGCCTTCCGGCTCGCGGTCGACAACTCGGCGATCGCCGAGAACGTCTTCGCCGAGGACGCCGATGTCGGCGAGGACCACCACGTCTCGCCGATCCACCCGGAGTATTTCGAGCTGCCGGCGATGGTGCGCGACGTCGACGAAGCGAAGCGGCTCTTGGCCGACGCGGGCTATCCCGACGGCATCGACCTCACCATCGACGTCGGCAACACCGACGGCGTCTGGCAGCAGGCCGTATGCGAGGCCGCGCGCGACCAGGTCGCCGAGGCCGGCATCACGTTGAACATCAACCTGATGCCGGCGTCGAAGTACTGGGAGATCTGGACCAGCACGGCCTTCGGCGCGACCTCCTGGGCGCACCGCCCGCTGGGCACGATGGTGCTGTCGCAGGCCTACCGCTCGGGCGTGCCGTGGAACGAGAGCCACTTCTCGAACCCCGAGTTCGACGCCGCGCTGGACGACGCCGAGGCGACGTTCGATCCCGACGAGCGGCGGGCGAAGATGGAGACGGTCGAGCGCCTGCTGCAGGAGAGCGGTGCGATCGTCCAGCCCTTGTGGCGGCCGATCTACACCATGACCAGCGAGCGCGTGCACGACTTCCCCGCCCACCCCTCGAAATACCATCAGCTCAACAAGACCTGGGTGGAGAGCTGAGGCGAGGTGACCCGCGCGACCTGGCGGTTCGTCCGCGACAACGCGCGCTGGCTGGGCGCGGGGGTCTTGATGACCTTCGCCTCCTCCTTCGGGCAGACCTTCTTCATCGCGTTGTTCGCGGACCCGCTCAGGACCGCCACGGGGCTCGGCCACGGCGGCTGGGGCACGCTCTACGCCGCGGCCACGCTCGGCTCGGCGCTCGCGATCGGCGTCGTCGGCCATGTCGCCGACCGGCGGCCGATGGCGGTGCCGGCCGCCGGCGTGCTCGGCCTGTTGGCGGTGGGGGCGGTGGCGATGAGCGCCGCCCAGGCGGTGTGGCTTTTGGGCGTCGCCGTCTTCCTCCTGCGCTTCGCCGGTCAGGGGATGGCGTCGCACGTGGCGATCACTGCCGCGGCGCGCTGGTTCGAGGCGAGCCGTGGGCGCGCGCTCGCGCTCGTCTCCCTCGGCCACCCGCTGGGCGAGGCGGTGCTCCCGGGCCTCGTAGTGGCACTCGTCGCCTGGCTCGGCTGGCGCGGCGCCTGGCTGGCCGTGGCGCTCGCGCTCGCGGTGGTCTTGGTGCCGGTGGTCATCCGCCTCGCCGCGGTCGAGCGAACCCCGCGCCGCCCGCGGGCGGACGCCGGCGCCGCGGCCGTGTCCGCCGGCCTCGACGGGCGACACCGGGGTCGCCGCGAGGTCCTGCGCCACCCGGTCTTCTGGGCGCTGCTGCCGGGTGTCTTGGCCTCGCCCTTCATGGGCACCGCGGTGCTCTTCCAGGCGACCCCGTTGATGGCGGCCAAGGGCTGGAGCCTCGAGCTCTACGCCCTGGCCTTTCCGGTCTACGCCGCGCTCTCGGTAGCCGGCGGGCTCGCGAGCGGGCTGCTGGTCGACCGTTTGGGTGCGGTCCGGCTGGTGCCGTTCGTCCTGCTCCCGCTCGCCGCCGGGCTCGGCGTGTTGGCGACGGCGACCGCGTCCTTCGCGGCGTTCGTCGTCCTCGGCCTGATCGGGCTCACGACCGGCGCGATCCACACCTTGATGGCGGCGCTGTTCGCGGAGCTCTACGGCACGCGCCATCTGGGTGGCGTGCGCGGGCTGGTGAGCAGCGCCACGGTCTTCGCGACGGCGATGGCGCCCGGGGTGACGGGCCTGTTGCTCGACGCCGGCGTCGGCCTCGAGGCGCAATTCGCCACCATGGCGGTCGTGGCGCTCGGGCTCAGCGGCGGCTTCGCGCTGGTCACCCGCCATCTCCTCGCCCGGGCACCGGCGCCGGCCTGAGGCCGTTGCTTTACGGGGCGCGCGCCCAACATTCCACCGCAGCGCAACGACGCGAGGACCGCCATGCCGTTCGCCCACACCGCCGCCGTCGCCTCGTCCGTCGTGGCGACCATGACCCGCATGGGCCGCGGCATCTACACCCGCCCGGCGACGGCGCGGCCCGAGCGCCCGCTCGAGCTCTACGAGTTCGAGGGCTGCCCCTTCTGCCGGCTGGTGCGCGAGGCGCTCACCGAGCTCGACCTCGACGCGCTGGTGCAGCCCTGCCCCAAGGGGGGCACACGCTTTCGCCCCCGCGTCGTCGAGCTCGGCGGCAAGGCGCAGTTCCCCTTTCTGGTCGACCCGAACACCGGCCGCCAGATGTACGAGTCCGCCGACATCGTCGCGTACCTGTTCGAGACCTACGGCCGGCGGCCGCTGCCGGCGGCGTGGCGCTTCGCCGGCGTGAACGCGGTCTCCTCTAGCTTCGCGACCCTGTGGCGCGGCGGCGCGGGCAGCCGGGCGCGACCGTCGCGGGAACCGGCGGCGCCGCTGGTGCTCTACAGCATCGAGAGCAGCCCGTTCGCGCGGCTCGTCCGCGAGACGCTCTGCGAGCTGGAACTCCCCTATCTCTTGAAGAGCATGGGGCGCACCCAGCTCAAGGAAAGCGTACCAACGCCGCTGCGCGACCGCCTCAACCTCACGGTCGAGGTGGAGACCGACAACCGCCGCGAGCTCGAAGCCCGGACAGGCAAGGTGATGGTGCCGTATCTGATCGATCCGAACACCAGCCGGGAGATGTTCGAATCCGAGGCGATCCGGCGTTATCTGGAGGCGACCTACGCCGGGCGTTGAGGCGGCGAGGACGAGGGATGCGGACCGTGATCTGGGTGCTGGGTGGTCTGGGCGTTTTGGCGGCGGGCACCGTCGCGGCATGGTGGTACAACACGCGCCACATCGAGACGCCGAACTACGTCGTCGTCAGCCGGGACGGTGATATGGAGCTGCGCGACTACCCGGCGATGACGGTGGCCGAGGTGGTCCGCGACGGCGCGCGCGGGCAGGCGCTGCGCGGCGGCTTTCGCCCCCTGGCCGGCTACATCTTCGCCAAGGAGCGCGGCGGCGAGAAGATCGCGATGACCGCGCCCGTGACCCAGGAGCCCGCCGGCGGCGGCAGCTGGCGCGTGCGCTTCATCATGCCCCGCGACCGGTCGCTCGACGACCTGCCCCGGCCGGCGCAGGCCGATGTCCGGCTCCTGCGCACCGAACCGCAGCGGATGGCCGCGGTTCGCTTCAGCGGCGGTTGGGACGATGCGGCGATCGCGACGCAGGAGGAACGCTTGCGCGCCTGGATCGCCGAGCGCGGGCTCGACGCGACGACGGTGGCGACCTACGCCTATTACGACGATCCGTTCACGCCCGGCTTTTTGCGCCGCAACGAGGTGCTGATCGGGGTCGGCGGCGGCTGAGGCGGGGCGAGGGAGGACGGCATGGCGTGTGGGCCCGAACGGCTCGAGGCGGCGGGCGTCCCCTCGGGTGTCGTCACCGCCGTGCTCGCCGACGCGCTGCCCTTCGCCGCGGCGGCGGGCACGATCCTGTTCCGCCCCGGCGACGTCTGCCCGGGCTACATCCTCCTCGGTGACGGCCGCATCCGGGTCGCGCTGGTGGGCGCGTCGGGCCGGGAGGCGACGCTCTATCGGGTCGGGCCGGGCGAGCTCTGCGTCCAGACCTTCCAGTGTCTCGTCGCGCACATCCCCTACACCGCCTTCGGGACCGCCGAGAGCGATCTCGACGGGGTGATGCTGCGCCAAGGCGATTTCGAGCGCCGATTGGCGGCGAGCGACGCCTTCCGCGGGTTCCTGTTGAGCCAGGTGGCGCGGCGCTTTCAGAGCTTGACGCAGGTGGTGGAGCTCACCGCGTTCACACCGATCCCGGTCCGTCTGGCGGCGGCGCTGTTGAGCCGCGCCGAGGGGGATGCGGTCGCCCTCACCCACGCCGCGCTCGCGGCCGACATCGGCACCGCCCGCGAGGTGGTGAGCCGCCAGCTCGAGCGCTTTGCGAAGAGCGGCCTCGTCGCCCTCGACCGACATCGCATCCGGTTGTTGGACCGGAGGCGGCTGCGGCGCGTCGCCGAAGGCGAAGGGTGATCAAGTCACCGACAGCCGAAGCGCCGTCCGGTAATGTAGAGTTCCAGCACCATGCCAAAGGAGGACCCACCCATGTTCGCCACCAACGTCGGAAACGTCGATCGCATCATCCGGATCGTCGTCGGCCTTGCGCTCCTGGCGCTGGTCTTCGTCGGTCCGCAGACGCTTTGGGGACTGATCGGCCTTGTGCCGCTCGCGACCGGCCTGATGCGCACATGCCCGGCCTATTCGTTGCTCGGCATGAACACCTGCAGCGACAAGAAGACCGCATAAGCGGCCGGCGGCGGGGCGTCGCCACGGTGGCGCGCCCGCCCGCCTCACCCGCGCCGGGCGCCGCGGCGCCCGGCGCCGGTCGGCTCAAATCGAGCCTTCGACCATCTCCTCGGCGAGCACCCGCTTGGCGGTGCGCGTCGCCGTGTTGGCCGCCGGCACGCCGG
The DNA here is from genome assembly GCA_046541805.1 of Alphaproteobacteria bacterium. GTDB lineage: Bacteria > Pseudomonadota > Alphaproteobacteria > Geminicoccales > Geminicoccaceae > JAAAPF01. The sequence goes on along the minus strand of JBKHCM010000006.1, from coordinate 31,347 downwards.
CGTAGACCGCCACGTGCAGGAGCATCTCGCGGAGTTCTTGGGGCGTAACGCCGTTGTTGCGCGCACCGCGGATGTGCAGCGCGAACTCTTCTTGATTGCCCTGGGCCGCAGCGAGGGCCAGCGTGATCAACGAGCGGGTGCGCCGGTCGAGATCGGGCCGCGCCCACACCTCGGCCCACACCGTCTCGATGGTGAAGCGCTGGTATTCGGCGTCGAAGTCGTGCGTCTGCTCGGTCTTGCGGTCGACATAGGCATTGCCGAGGACTTCGCGGCGGACCGCGTTGCCGCGTTCGAAACGATCGCTCACTATCGTCACCTCCCGTCTGCGTCATCGCCGCCTAGCCGACGGCGACACCCGAGCTTCCGCCTACAGTGTGAACCAGGAAACCGCGAAAGAGAACCGCTCCCTTCGCCATAGACGCAAGCGTTCGCCGCGCCCGGCCACCCTCTGGACGCGCCGTTCGCGACGCGCCATAGAAGCCCCCGACACGCAGTTTTTGGCGGAGCGGCCACGGATGACCGCACGGATCTACCGACCGGCGAAGCCGGCCGTGTCGTCGGGACGCGGCAAGACGCGCTTTTGGCTGTTGGAGATGGAGCCGAAGGAGCGGCGCGAGCCCGACGCGCTGATCGGCTGGGTCGGCTCCGGCGACACCGAAAACCAGGTGGTGATGCGGTTTCCCACCAAGGAGGCGGCGATCGCCTACGCCCGGCGCGAGGGGCTCGACTTCACCGTCGACGAGCCGCACGAGCGACGGATCAAGCCCAAGTCCTACGCCGAGAACTTCATCCGCCGGACCTGAGCGCGACGCTGGGCTTGCGCCGCGCGGCGCTCTCGGGCTCTATGGTCGAGAGCTCCCGTAGCTCAGCCGGATAGAGCACCCGCCTTCTAAGCGGGCGGTCGCAGGTTCGAGTCCTGCCGGGGGCGCCATCGGCTCAGGCCTCTTCGAAGCTGTCGGCCTCCCAGAACTGAAGCATGCCCTCCTTCGCCTCGGCGGCGGTCACCGCCGACAGATAGTCCTCGCCCTTGGCGCGCGGAAAGGCGTAGACGGCGCCAGGCTTGAGCACCGGGTCCGAGCTGTCGGCGGTGACGTCGGCGTCGCCGAGACGGAAATGCACCGCTGTCGAGGTCTCGACGAAGACCAGGTGACCGTCCAAGGCCGTGGTCGAGCGCTGCGGGGACGCAGCCACGGCGAGTTCGCGCCGGCTACCCCACTTCCAGTGGGCCATCGCGATGCTGGAACCGCTGAAATCGCGGGCGTATTTGGTCGCGCTCATCATTCTCTCCTCGGCACCGCCGGCCGCGCCGTTGCGGGGGTCCTCTAATAAGAACATATTCCTTCACCGAGCGCAACGACCACCTCAAAAGCGTAGCGTTCCGTGCACCGCCAGGATGTCGACACCGTTGTCGAAGCTGCCGCGCAGCTCGCCGCGGGTGGGGTCGTCGAGAGCGACGTCGCCGTCGGCGACGAAGATCCGGGAGTAGCCGGCGCCGATCGTCAGCCGTTCGCGCAGGGTCCAGGCGGCGCCGACGGACAGCCACGTCCGGTCGTTGCCGGGAATGCGCGGGGTGCGAAACCGATCGTCGATCGGCGACTGATCGAAGGCGGCGCCAGCGGTCAGCGCGAGGTCCGGCCGCGGCCGATACTCGACCCCGAGCGCCGCGAACCACGTGTCGTGCCAGCGTTCCTCGGTCACGATCTGGTCGCCGTTGCCGAGGCCGATGCGCAGCTCGTCGAAGCTGCTCCACCCGGTCCATTCGAGGGTGCCGAGAACGTCGAGGCGGCCGCTCACGTGCTGGCGCACCCCGAGGGATGCGACCTGCGGGGTGGCCAGCGCCGCCCGCCCCGTCTCGCGCTGCAGCCGCGAGCCGTCGGCCATCGCGGTCGCCTCGAATTCACCTTTGAGGGTGTGGTTGACCTGTGAGCGGTAGCCGAGGCCGATCCGGGTGCCCGGCCGCGGCTCGGTCAGCAGACCGAGGGTGAAGCCGTAGTCCCAGTCGTCGCCCGTGACCTCGGCCCGGGCGTCGCCGAGCGGCGTCGACCGGGCGTTGGCGAGCGTGGCGTCGGCGTATTGCGCGACGGCGCCGATGGCGACGGTGAGCCGCTCGCTCACGTCGTAGGCGAGCACGGGGTTGACGTTGACGGTGGCGAGCTCGGTCTCGGTGGCATAGTAGCGCCCGGCCCAGTCGTCCGGCGCGTCGGTCCGCAGCCCGAAGGGCGCCGTCATCCCGGTGCCGAAGGACCACGCCTCGCCGCCGAGCGCGGCGTAGACCGCGGGCACGACGGCGTCGTCGGCGATGTTGCCACCGGCGCCGCTGAGCGGGGCGCCGGCGCCATCGCGGGCCCGAGCGAGGTCGAAGGTGGCCGTCGGCAGGACGTAGCTCGCCGAGACGTGCACCACCTCTCCGTCGTGGCGGGTGAGCGTCGCCGGGTTGAAGAACATCGTCGAGATGTCGTGGCCGCCGGCGGCGACACCGGCGAAGGAGAGGCCCAGGAAGCTCGCGCTCTGCTCGCGTATCGCGAAACCGGAGGCCCACGCCGAAACCTGAAATTGCATGATCGCCGAGACTCCGGCCGTCAGCAGCGCGCGCTTCATGTCAGGCTCCCCCTCTCGGCCCGGTCTCGTTGTCCCGGCGCTCCACCAACGCGGCTAGCGCGTCTCGCGGCTTGGGTGAACGCGCTCGCTGGCCGCCTACCGGCGCGGCAAGGCGCCGCAGCCGGCCGGGGACGCTTTTCCGGGGCGTGTCGGGGCTGTCGTCGCGAGCCGAGATGCGATACCTTTGGACTGTGCTGACCAAGAATGGATATGCGCCGCGACGGTCAGAGAGGTGGTGCCTCGACCCGGCTTCGACCGCTGGACGTTGGCCGGCGCGCCCTCCGGGTACGGCGCGCGGGTGTTGCGTTCTCGCGGCGAGGAGGCCGTTCACGGTCGTGTCGACGTTGCAGCGTGACACCAAGTTCATCTTGCGCTCGTCGCCGTCGCGGCGGGCAAAACGTCGCGTGCCAGCGTCTCGTTTTCGGCTATACTCCTCACTGATAAGAAATCAGGCTCGCGGGGCTCCCATCGTACGGACTTGACGCCACGTCTCAGTAAGGAATGACGCGGATGGCCGAAGCGCCGAACAACGACTTTGCGGATCTCATCGCCCGGGATCGGGCGGAACGCCAGAAGTTCGAATGGCGCGGCACGTTCCTGGAATACCTCGAAAAGGTGAAAGCGGATCCGTCCCTGGCCTGGCTGTCGCATCGGCGCATCTACGAGATGATCGTAGGCCCGGGTGTCGAGCCTAAGGACCCGGAGACGGATTCGCGCCTGCGCCGCATCTTCGGGGATCGGATCCCGCCGACCTACCGCTTCTTCGAGGACGAGTTCTTCGGGATGGAGCGGACGCTCGACAAGATCGTGCGCTACTATCACGCCGCGGCCATGGGCGGCGAGGAAGCCAAACAGGTCCTCTACCTCATGGGGCCGGTGGGCTCCGGTAAGAGCTCGCTGGTCGAGCGGCTGAAGCGCGGCCTGGAGCAGCTGCCGCCCCTCTACGTCATCGACGGCTGTCCGATGTTCGGCGACCCGCTCACGCTGATCCCCCGGCACCTCCGCCCGGCGTTCGAGGAGATGCTGGGCGTCAAGATCGAGGGTGACCTCTGCCCGCCGACCCGCTGGCGGCTGTTGAACGAGTTCGACGGCAAGTACGAGGAGATGCCCGTCCGCACCATGACCTTCTCCAAGCGCGGGCAACGCGGCATCGGCGTCGTGCCGCCGGTCGATCCCAACAACCAGGATACCTCGGTGCTCATCGGCTCCGAGGACATCTCGAAGCTCGACCGCTACTCCGAGGGCGATCCCCGCATTCTGCAGTTGAACGGCGCCTTCAACGTCGGCAACCGCGGCATGGTCGAATTCATCGAGGTGTTCAAGAACGACACCGAATACCTGCACACGATGATCACGGCCACCCAGGAGAAGTTCATCCCGGCTCCCGGCCGGCACGGCACCTGCTCGGTCGACACCAGCATCGTGGCGCACTCGAACGAGGCCGAGTGGCAGCGGTTCAAGGCCGACCACACCAACGAGGCGATCCTCGACCGGATCGTCGTGGTGAAGGTGCCCTACAACCTGCGACTCTCGGAAGAGGTCAAGATCTACAACAAGTTCATCGACCAGTCGAACTTTCAGGCCAAGATCGCGCCGCACACGCTCGAGATCGCGTCGATGTTCGCGATCCTGTCGCGCCTCGAGCCGACCCCAAAATGCGATCTGATGACCAAGCTGCGTCTCTACAACGGCGACGAGGTCGTGGAGAAGGGGCGCACGAAGAAGATCTCGGTGGGCGAGCTCTACGAGGACGCCAAGCGCGAGGGCATGTTCGGCATCTCGACGCGCTTCATCATGAAGGCGTTGGACGCCGCCTTGAGCCAGAACCCCGAGGCGATCCACCCGCTGTCGGTGCGCGAGGCGCTGATCCACATGGTCCGCGAGGCCGACCTCGCCGACGACATCAAGAAGCAGTATCTCGAGTTCTTGCAGGACACCCTGCACAAGGTCTATCTGGAGCTACTCGAGAAGGACATCACCAAGGCCTTCGTCTACTCCTTCCAGGAGCAGGCGGAAACGCTTTTCCACAACTACCTCGACCATGCCGAGGCGTTCGTCACCAAGACCAAGCTGAAGGACCAGCACACCGGCGAAGAGCTCAATCCCGACGAGGCGTTCCTCAAGTCGATCGAGGAGCAGATCGCCATCATCGGGCCAGCCGCCGAGGGCTTCCGCCAGGAGGTGATCGCCTTCCTCTGGCGAGCGACCCGCCGCGGCGAGACCGTCTCCTACACCGCCTACGAGCCGTTGAAGGAGGCGATCGAGAAGAAGCTGATGAGTTCGGTGCGCGACATCAGCCGCATCATCACCAAGGCGCGGACCCGCGACGAGGAGCAGGTCGAGCGCTACGATCGGATGGTGCAGACCTTGATCGACAACGGGTATCCTGAGGAGACCATCGACACGATCCTCAAATACGCCGCCAATCACCTTTGGAAGGACTGAGGGGGCAAACGTCACGACCGTGGTCGATTCCATCTTCCGGCCTTTTGCCTCGGGCGATGCGCTCCGAAGCGATCGCACCGCCCGGGACCGCCAGCGTCACCGCCACAAGCTCAAGGAGGCGATCCGCGAGAACATCGCGGACGTGATCGCCGATGAGAGCATCATCGGCCGCGATCGCGACAAGGTGATCAAGATCCCGATCCGCGGGGTCAAGGAGTACCGCTTCGTCTACGGCGACAACCAGGGCGGCGTCGGCAGCGGCCAGGGCGACACGCAGCCCGGCCAGGTCGTCGGCGACCGCAAGGACGGCCAGGGCGAGCCCGGCAAGGCGGGGGACCAGCCGGGCGTCGACTACTACGAGACGGACGTCACGCTCGACGAGCTCGTCGACATCATGTTCGAGGATTTGGAGCTGCCGGATCTGGAACGGCGGATCCTGAAGGACGTCGTCGCCGAGCGGACCGTCAAGCGGCGCGGCTACCGTAAATCGGGGGTGCGCGTGCACCTCGACCGTCGGCGCACCGCCCGCGCCCGCGTCCGGCGCATGAAGGCGCGCGGCGTCGAGCCGCCGGCGGAGCCCGCGGACCCGCGCGAGGCGCGCGGCCTGCCGATCCATCCCGAGCACGGCGAGAAGCGTTTCCCCTTCATCGACGACGACCTCACCTACAAGAAACTCATCGAGGACACCAAGCCCGAGAGCAACGCCGTGGTCATCTGCATCATGGACACTTCGGGCTCGATGGACTCGATGAAGAAGTACTTGGCCCGCAGCTTCTTCTTTCTGCTCTATCAGTTCGTTCGCACCAAGTACGAGCGGGTGGAGCTGGTCTTCGTGGCGCATCACAGCCGCGCCAGGGAGGTTACCGAGGAGGAATTCTTTCACAAAGGGGAGAGCGGCGGCACGATGATCTCCTCCGGCTACAACAAAGCTCTCGAGATCATTCGCGATCGCTATCATCCGCAGCACTGGAACATCTACGCGTTCCACTGTTCCGACGGTGATAACTTCGAGAGCGATAACCAAGCGACGTTGAAGGCGGCGGAAGAGCTGTGCGACGTCAGCAACCTCTTCGGTTACGGCGAGATCAAGCCGATGGGGTCGCACTTCTACGAGAGTTCGATGCTCGAACTGTTCGGCAAACTCGACAAACCGAACTACCAATCGGTGCTGATCGAGAGCAAGGCGGATATCTGGCCCAGCTTCCGCGCCTTTCTGTCGCGCGAAAAGGCGGAGAGCGTGTGATGACCAGCTGGACCGTCGAGGACCTGCAGCACTGGGACGAGAAAATCCGCGAGAAGGTCGAGGAATTCGGACTGGACTGCTATCGTCAGGAGTTTGAAGTCTGCGACCACCACGCCATGCTCGGCTACATGGCGTATCACGGCATGCCGGCGCACTACCCACACTGGTCCTACGGCAAGTCGTTCGAGAAGACGAAGACCCTCTATGACTACGGCGTCAGTGGCTTACCCTACGAGCTCGTGATCAACTCCGATCCGTGCCTGGCCTACCTGATGACCGACAACTCGTTGACGCTGCAGATTCTGACAATCGCGCACGTCTACGGTCATAACGACTTCTTCAAGAACAACTTTACGTTCACGAGCGCGACGGACGCCAAGGAGACCATCGGGTCCTTCAAGGCGCGGGCGGATCGGGTGCGCAGCTACATCGAGGACCCGTCCATCGGCGACGAACGCGTCGAGCGCGTGCTCGACGCCGCGCACGCCCTCGCCTTCTGCATGAGCCCGAACGCCGCGGTGCGCCGGCTGACCGTCGACGAGCAGCGTGAGCGCGCGCGGCCTGGTGAGACCGGGCACGACCCGTTCGCCGTCCTGCACAAGCGGCCCGAGGCGCCGAAGGTCGCCAATGACCGCTTCCCGCCGGAGCCGGTGAGCGACATCCTCGCCTTCATGCGTGATCACCACACCGCCCTGGCCGAGTGGGAACGCGACGTTCTCGACATCGTCGACGCCGAGACGCGGTATTTCCTGCCGCAGATCGAGACCAAGATCATGAACGAGGGCTGGGCCAGCTACTGGCACCACAAGATCCTCCACAGTCTCGAGCTGCCACAGGATGTCCGCATCGAGTTCCTGGTCCGCCACAACCAAGTGGTCTGCCCGCATCCGGGCTCGATCAATCCCTACCACCTCGGCTTCGTGCTCTGGCACAAGATCGCCGAGCGCCACGGCGAGGAGGCCATCTGGGCGGTGCGCGAGAGCGACCGGGACGCCGCCTTCCTCAGGCGCTTTCTCGACGCCGAGACCATGCGCGAGCTCGACCTCTTCAGCTACGAGCCCAAGGGCGACAAGCTGGTGGTCGATTCGGTCGCCGACGACGCGCATTGGGAAGACGTCAAGCGTAAGCTGATCGCCCAGGTCGGCAGCGGCAACAATCCGTCGATCCGGATCACCGACGCCGACTTCAACCGGCGGCGCGAGCTCTACCTGGTCCACGACCACGACGGCCGGGATCTGCATCTGGGCTATGCCGAGCGGACCCTGCAGCACCTCTACACGCTTTGGGGTCGGCGCGTGCTGTTGGAGACGCAGGTCAACGGCAAGCCGACCCGCCTCGCCTTCGACGAGGATGGGTTCGACGCCCGGCTCGTCGTCTGAGCCTCGGCTGGGCCTCACTCGAGGACCCGCAGCTGCAGCGGGCCGTCGATCTCGATCATCGGTCCGCCGCTCTCGAAGACGAAGCCGCGCACCTCGACCCGCCGGCCGACGAGGTCGGCGGGGTCCGGCGCCCACGCTTCGTCGCGGACGTCGCGCGGCCGCAGACGCACCGAGAAGTCCGTCCAGTAGTCCTCGCCAAAGTTGAGGTAGTGAAACCAGCGGGTCTCGGCCGTGCCGACGACCGTGCCGCGCACGATCGCGAAGCCCTCGACGGCCGGTGGCGGCACCGCCGGGTGGAGACGAAAGCGACCGTCGCCCCACCCGCCGCGCCCGGCAGCCCGCGCCTCGGCCTCGAGCACGAGCAGCCGGCGGGTGAGTTCGGGCTCGAGCGCGGGACGGACACGCGCCCGACCCGCCGCGACGAAGCGGGCCTGCAGGCTGCGCCCATCCGGCGTGAAGACCTCGGCGCGACGATGGCCGGTGCGGTCGCGCCGCGATGGTCCGCGCACCACCAGCCGCTCCAGCCCGGTGACGGCGGCCTTTAGGTCACGCGCCGCCAGGTCCGGCGCCAGCCCGTCGAGGCGCACCGCGCCCGCCTGCTCCGTCACCAGCGTGAGCGGCCCGGTCGCCCGCGGCTGCGCCGCGGTCTCGGCCGCCAGCAACACGAGCGAGAGCGCCGCCGCAGCGCCGCATTGCCGCCGCCAGCGCTGTATCCACCGCATGCCGGCTCCCTCGTGATCTCCCCTCCGCACTTGACCGCGGAGCGAGCGACGGTCAAACCGAGACCATCGGCGCGCCCGTAGCTCAGTCGGATAGAGCGACGGCCTCCTAAGCCGTAGGTCGCAGGTTCGAATCCTGCCGGGCGCACCAGGACCGCTCACCGCCGCGCCGCTGCCGGCACCACCCGCGCGAACAGCACGCTCGCAAGACCGACCACGAGCGCGATCCGCACGGCGTGGTGGGTGGTGACGAAGGCGGGGTCGATGCCCAGCGCCAGGGCCACCAGCGCCATCTCCGCGACGCCGCCCGGGACGTAAGCGATCAGCAGCGGCAGGAGGGCGAGGCCGGCGAGGGGATGGATCACCAGCGCGAAGCCGGCGCCGAGCGCCACCATCATCGCCGTCATCACGGCGCCGTGGCCGAGGGTGCGGACGACCTCGCCGAAGCCGAGCCCGGTGAAGCGGGTGCCGACCGCGGCGCCGACGACGACCTGCGCGCAGGCGACGACCGCGCCCGGCGGGTGGCTGTCGGTCCAGCCGACGACGTGGACGACCGCGCTCGCGAGCATCGGGCCCAGCAGGACGGCATTGGGCAGCCGGACCAGGCGGGCTGCGACGACGCCCGCGACGCCGGCCGCCAACAGGATCAAGCCGTCGGCGAGGGAGGAAGGCGCTTGGCGCGGCGGCGCCGGCGCGAGCAGCCCGAGCTGGTCGACGACGACGGGGATCGCCGTCACCAAGAGCAGCACCCGCAGGGCGTGGACCAAGCTGACGCGCCGCACGTCCGCGCCGAACCGGTCGCTCAAGAGGATCATCTCCGAAAGTCCGCCGGGGGCGGCCGCGAAATAGGCGGTCGCCCGGTCGAAGCCGGCGAAACGCTGCAGATAGACCATCATGGCGCCGCCGATGCCGACGACGTAGAGCGGCAGCGCCGCCAGGCTCCAGATCCACCGGTCGAGCTCGGCGAGCATGCCGCGGTCGAAGGCGCTGCCGATGAGCACGCCGATGACCACGAGCATGGCGAGCCGGAGCGGCGGCCTGATCTCGACCCGCAGGCCCGCGAGCGTCGCCGCCGTCACCGTGAGCATCGCGCCCAGAAGCCACGGCAAGGGCAGTCCGAGCGCCACGAAGAGCGCCCCACCCGCGGCGCCCAGGGCGAGCCCGGCCGCCGTCCGTCCCCATCGCTCGAGCTCCGCGCGCAGCGCGCTCCTCCCCCGTCGCGGGCAGCGCTTCGTTCCGCGGTCTCAGCCACGCGCGACGTCGGGAAACGGCGTCGTCGCCACGAGCGGCAGCGCGACACGCGTCGCGAGCCACGACGAGGCGAAGGTGGTGAGGCGGGGCGCCGGCCAAGGTCGTTCCGTGCGCGCCATGGCGCCCGCTTCACACCACGCGGTCAAGCCAGGGTCGACGCAACGGTGACCGGCGCGACGCACATGCCGGCGATGGTGCGAGCGCGCGGCAACGCTGGAGACGCTCGACGCCGCCGAACACCTTCGCGGGCAGCGAACTCGCGGACGCTGGGCTCAGGGCTCGAGCTCGCTGTCCCAATAGAGGAAATCGCGCCAGCTCTCATGGAGATAGTTCGGCGGAAAGGCGCGCCCCGCCTTTTGGAGATCGAAGGTCGTCGGCTTGCCCGGCGGCGACAAGGGGCTGAGCCCGCACTCCTTCGGCAGCTTGTTGCCCTTGGCGAGATTGCAGCGGGTGCAGGCGGTGAGGATATTGGACCAGCTGGTCACCCCGCCGCGCGAGCGCGGCACGACGTGATCGAAGGTCAGATCCTCGGCGCGATGCTTGCCGCCGCAATACTGGCAGGTGAAGCGGTCGCGCAAAAACACGTTGAAGCGGGTGAAGGGCGGGTAGCGGCTCTGCGGCACGTACTGCTTCAGCGCCACGACGCTGGGCAGGCGGAAGCGGGCGTTCGGCGAGCGGATCTCGCGCTCGTAGTGCGACACGACGGCGACGCGGTCCAAAAAGATCGCCTTGACCGTTTCCTGCCAGCTCCACAGCGACAACGGGAAATAGCTGAGCGGCTGGTAGTCCGCGTTCAGGACGAGGGCGGGACACCCGTCGAGGTGGGGGAGACGCTGGGCCGGCCCCGACGTCACCGGCGGAGCCTCCGTGTCGAGCGGACCGCGCCGCGCGGTCGCTCCCGTTGCATCACGCGTTCCATGTGGATGGTGACATAGCGGGTTGATGTGACAGTTTCGCGGTAGGGTCAAGGCGCTTGGCGTTAAACGAACCGCAAACTCTCCCGGTTATGGTCAGCCGCCGTCAACATCCGAATTGACGGTCTAAGGCGATGGCTGCGGGGCGGGCGCATGGGATTTCCGAACGGACGCCTTTCCACCAACGCATGGGCGCGCGAGGCGCTGTTGGCCATGCAGCGGCGTCAGATCCCCCCTACCCCCGAGAACTACCTGGTCTGGTACCACGTCGCCGCCGACAGCCTTCCCGCCCTCACCCGCCTCATCGGCGTTCTCGACACCCAGGCGGTGCCTTACGACGACGCGCGCAACTGGGAACTCTACGAACGCTTTTTCGGTCACGAGCGTGACCGCTCGCGATATCGCCACCTCGGTGACCGCATACAGGAGCACCTGGCCGAGATCGGTGCCCTGTTGGCCCAGATCGCGTCGGGGACCAAGGACTATGGCGACAGCCTCGACGGGTTGGTGACCTGTCTCGACGCGTGCGACAGCTTCGAGGAGCTGCATGAGGCCCTCGCCACCCTGCGCGCGGACACCCACACGATCCTGCACCGCACCGATCATTGGCAACGGACGGCGACGGCTCAAGCCGACGAGGTCTCCAAGCTCAAGCAGGAACTCGACGCTGTTCGCCACGAGGCCGAGACCGACGCCCTCACCAAGGTCGGCAACCGCAAGCGCTTCGATCGGCGCTTGCGCGAGCTGGCCACCCTCGCCTGCGAGACCGGCGCGCCGCTGTCGGTGATCCTCTTGGACATCGACCATTTCAAGGACTTCAACGATACCTATGGTCATCAGCTGGGCGATCGGGTCCTGACGCTGGTGACCAAACGCATCGTCGAGACCACCGCGCTCGACCACGAGGTTTTTCGCTACGGCGGCGAGGAATTCGTGCTCCTGGCCGCGAACACAACCTTGGGTGACGCCATCGAGCTCGGCGAGAACGTCCGCAAGGCGGTCAGCGGCCTGCGGATCGCGCGCAAGAGCGACAACGCGCCCTTGCGGCGGATCACCCTCTCCGTCGGGATCAGCGAGTACGAGCCCGCCGAGCCGCTCGCGCGCGTGCTCGAGCGCGCCGACGCCGCGCTCTACGCCGCCAAGAACAGCGGTCGCAACTGCACGAACTTCAAGCGCGCCAAGCGCGCCCTGGCCTGAGCTCAAGCCGCCAGCGCGGCCAGCAGCAACAGCGCGACGATGTTGATGATCTTGATCATCGGGTTCACCGCCGGCCCGGCGGTGTCCTTGTACGGATCACCGACCGTATCGCCGGTCACCGCGGCCTTGTGGGCCTCCGAGCCCTTGCCGCCGAAATGGCCGTCCTCGATGTGCTTTTTGGCGTTGTCCCAGGCGCCGCCGCCCGAGGTCATGGAGATCGCGACGAAGATGCCGGTCACGATCGTGCCCAGGAGCATCGCGCCGAGGGCGGTAAAGCCGGCGACCTGGCCGGCGATCGCGGCGATCGCGGCGTAGAGCACGATCGGCGCGAGCACGGGCAGCAGCGACGGCACGATCATCTCGCGGATCGCCGCCTTGGTGAGCAGGTCGACCGCCTTCGAGTAGTCCGGCCGCGACGTCCCCGCCATGATGCCGGCATCGGCCTGGAACTGGCGGCGCACCTCCTCGACGATCGCTCCCGCCGCACGCCCGACGGCCTGCATGCTCAAGGCACCGAAGAGGTACGGCAACAGCCCGCCGACGAAGAGGCCGACGACCACGAACGGATCGCTCAGGCTGAAGGCGATGTCGATGTCGGGGAAATAGTGCCTGAGGTCCTCGGTGTACGCCGCGAACAGGACGATGGCGGCGAGCCCGGCCGAACCGATGGCGTAGCCCTTCGTGACCGCCTTGGTGGTGTTGCCGACGGCGTCGAGGGCGTCGGTGGTGCTGCGCACTTCGGCCGGCAGATCCGCCATCTCGGCGATGCCGCCGGCGTTGTCGGTCACCGGGCCGTAGGCGTCGAGGCTCACCACCATGCCGGTCAGCGCGAGCATCGTCGTCGCCGCCACCGCGATGCCGTAGAGCCCGGCGGCGAGATAGGCCGACAGGATGCCGGCGGCGATGACGATCACCGGCAGCGCGGTGGCCTCGAGCGAAATGGCGAGGCCGGCGATGATGTTGGTGCCGTGCCCGGTCGTCGAGGCCTGGGCGATCTTGCGGACCGGCCGATAGGCGGTCGAGGTGTAGTAGTCGGTGATGAACATCAACAACGCCGTCACCGCGAGGCCGACGAGCGTGCACAGATACACCCCGACCCCGGTAAAGGACGCGCCCGAGGAAGGCGTGTAGGTCGTGGTGAAGCCGAGCGTGATCCAGGTGAGCGGGATCAGCGCCACCGCCGAGATCACGGCCGTACCCCAAAAGCCCTTGTAGAGAGCGCCCATGATGTCGTTGTTGGGGCCGAGTTTGACCAAAAACGTGCCGATGATCGAGGCGATGAGACAGACGGCGCCGACGATCAGCGGAAAGAGCATCAAGGTTGCCTGCGCCACGCCCTGAAAGAAGATCGCGCCCAAAAGCATGGTCGCGACGACGGTGACGGCGTAGGTCTCGAACAAATCCGCCGCCATTCCGGCGCAGTCGCCGACGTTGTCGCCCACGTTGTCGGCGATCACGGCGGGATTGCGCGGGTCGTCCTCGGGGATGCCGGCCTCGATCTTGCCGACGAGGTCGGCGCCCACATCGGCGCCCTTGGTGAAGATGCCGCCGCCGAGCCGCGCGAAGATCGAGATCAGCGAGGCGCCGAAGGAGAGCCCGACCAGCGCCTCGACGATGGCGCGCACCTCGAGCCCGGCAACGAGCAGGACGCCGTAGTAGCCGGCGACGCCCAACAGGCCGAGGCCGACGACCAGCATGCCGGTGATGGCGCCCGCCTTGAAGGAGACGTCGAGGCCGGCGGCGAGGCCGTTGCGGGCGGCTTCAGCGGTGCGGACGTTGGCCTGAACCGAGACCAGCATGCCGATATAGCCGGCGACGCCGGAGAGCACCGCCCCGATGAGGTAGCCGATGCCCACCGGCACGCTCAAGAGCACCGCGAGCAGCACGAAGATGACCGCGCCGACGCCGGCGATGGTCATGTACTGCCGATTGAGATAGGCGCGCGCCCCCTCCTGAATGGCGCCGGCGATCTCTTCCATGCGCGCCGAGCCGGCGGGCAGGGCCAGGACCGCGGCGCGCGTGCGGACCCCGTAGACGAGGCCGGCCGCGCCGCAGAGCACGGCGAGAACGAACAAGCCCCACTCGACACCGATCATCGCCTGACCCCAGCCTTGACGTTGTTTTCGAAGTGGACGACCGAACGCCGGCCTCGGACGGTGCGACGTGCGGACCCCGTTCCTCACCGTTCGCGTCTTAACCACGCGGCCGTGGTGCTGTCCACGGCGGATTGGGCGGGTGTAGGCGCCGACGGGCGCCACCAGGTTGCACCGCCGCGGCAGGGGTGCGAAGAGCGCCGCGGGGGTGCCCGCCGGTTCGCGGAACGCCCGCCCGTGCGAGGAGTTCGTCGTGATCCGCCCGCTCTACGATTGGACGATGGCGCAGGCCGAGCGGCCCTACGCCAGCCGGTTTCTCGCTTTCATCTCGTTCCTCGAAAGCTCCGTCTTCCCGATCCCCCCCGACGTGCTGTTGATCCCGATGGTGCTCGGGGCGCGCGCCCGCGCCTGGTACTACGCCACGTTGTGCACCGTCGCCTCCGTCCTCGGCGGCCTCGCCGGCTATCTGATCGGCGCCTACCTGTTCGAGCTGGTGGGCCAGCCGATCCTCGCCTTCTACGACTACGTCGAGGAGTTCGACGACTTCGAGCGCATTTATCAACAGTGGGGCCTTTGGATCGTGTTCCTCGCGGGCTTCACGCCGTTTCCCTACAAGGTCATCACCATCGCCTCCGGCGTCGCCGGCCTCGACCTCGTCACCTTCATGATCGCCTCGGCGTTCGCCCGCGGCGGACGCTTCTTCCTCGTCGCCGGCCTGCTGTGGCAGTTCGGGCCGCCGATCCGCGGCTTCATCGAGCGCAATCTCGGGTGGCTCACCGTGCTCTTCTTCGTGCTGCTGTTCGGGGGTTTCCTCGTGCTCCGGTATCCTTGAGATGAGCTTTGCCCGCCTCGTTCTCGCCGCGCTGGTGACGACCTCGGCGGCGGCCCTGGCGCTCGCCTTCTGGGTTCAGCACGGGCTCGGCTATCCGCCCTGCAGCCTGTGCCTGCGCGCCCGTCTGCCGCACTACGTGGTGATCGCGGCCGGCGCCCTGGCGCTGTGGTTCGATCGCCCGCGGGCGGGCCTCACCCTGGCGTTGGCGGCGCTGTTCGCGGCGATCACGATCTCGCTCACCCATGTGGGCGTCGAGGCCGGCTGGCTGCCGCTGCCGGGCGGCTGCGTCGCCGAGCCGGGCGGGGCCGGCCTCGACGAGCGGCGCTCCGCGCTGCTGGCACAGACGCAGCCGAGCTGCGATCAGCCGGGGCCGAGCGTGTTCGGGCTGTCGATGGCGGCCTGGCACGCCCTCGTCGTGCTGGCGCTGGCGCTGGCTGCCGCCCTCGCGCTCAGTCGGCCGGCGCGCGGAACGTGACCAGGCCGGCGTGCAGGCGGACCACGGTGGTGACGGCCGAGAGCGCGGCGAAGCCAAAAGCGAGCGGGACGAAGGCGCCCGGAAAGGCGCACATCGCGAGCAGGACGACCGCCGTCTCGGTGCCCTCGGTGAGGCCGCCCAAGTAGTATAGCGACTTGCGGCCGCGCCGCTCGGTCGACACGCCGCGCTTGGCGGCGAAGACGGCGTAGGCGAGAAACGTGCTGGCGGTGCCGACGAAGGTGAAGAGCAGCACCGCGGCGGCGAGCGCGTTGGCGGCGGGGTCGGCCACGGCGAAGCCGAGGGGCAGCGCGGCGTAGATCAGGAAATCGAGGGTGATGTCGAGAAAGCCGCCGCGATCGGTCGGCCCGCGGACCCGTGCCACCGCGCCGTCGAGCCCGTCGAGCAGCCGGTTGACCGCGAAGAGCGCGAACCCCCAGCCGAACCCGCCGAGGGCGACGGCGCCGGCGGCGGCGGCCCCGGCGGCGAAGCCGGCCCAGCTGAGCGCATCCGCGCCGAGACCCCAGCCGGACAGCACCAAGGCCGCGCGCGCGAGCGGCGGGTCGATGCGCCGGCGCATCCAGGCGTCCAACACCCCTCACGCCTCGGCGCGCAGAAAGACGCCGTCGAACTGCAGCTGGCGCCGAGCCTTGCCGTCGAAGTATCCGGGCAGCACCAAGGCCAGGTGAAAGCCGAGGCTCTCCAGCCGCGCGCAGGTCTCGAGATAGCCGCGCTCGCCGACATAGAGCCGGGTGAGCGCGAGCTCGAGCTGGATGCCGACGAGCCGCGCCCAGAGCGGCCCGACCCCGTCCAGGACGGCGTCCTCGCCGCCCTGCACGTCGATCTTCAAAAAGAGCCGCTCGTCGGCGGACCTGGGCGTGACCAGCGCCCCGAGGGGCTGGACGCCCACCGGCAAGGTCTCGGCGATTGTCGAGCTCGGCGACAGCTCGCGCAGCCGCGCCGTCTGCGGGCGCAGCGAGCTCATGTCGCTTTCCTGCGAGCGTTCGAGCGCGCCGGTGCCGGCCGCCGCACCCACCGCCACCGCCGGTGCGGCCTCCCACCCCGGATCGCCGGCGGCGGCCGCTTCGAGCGCGGCGTGGGCCGCGGGCAGCGGCTCGAAGGAGAGGATGGCGCCGGTCCAGCCGGCGGCGCGCAGGCGGCGCGCGTATTGACCGACATTGGCGCCGACGTCGAGCACGCGGTGGACGCCGGCGCCTTCGAGCGCGAGCACGAGCTGGCGATCGAGATCCTTGGGCTTCTCGCTCACGGGCGCCTCTCAGGCGAGGACGAGGTCGACCGGCGCGAACACCTCGCGCGTCGCGGCCACGCCGCGTAGCTCGCGACGGCCGACCGAGCGCACGGGGTGGCCGCAGGCGCGGGCGACGCCGGCCGACATCACGAAGGGCTCGCCGAGATCGCGGCTGAGCTGTTGCAGACGCGCGGCGACGTTGACGGCGGCGCCGATGACCGTGAAGTCGAGGCGTGTCGCCGTGCCGATATTGCCGTAGCTGACCTCGCCGTGATGGAGGCCGAGACTGCAGGCGATCGGGGGCTCGCCGGCACGGGCGAGCTCCGCGTTGATCTCGGCGAGGCCGCGAAAGCCGGCCGCCGCGGCGTCGACCGCGCGCGCCGCGGCGTCGGCGAGATCGCCGTCGACCGGAAAGACGGTGAGCATGGCGTCGCCCATGAACTTCAAGATCTCGCCGTCGAGCGCCTCGACCGGCTCGCCGAAGACGTCGAAGAACCGGTTCAGCCGGGTGATCAAGGCATCTTGGGGGTGCGCCTCGACGAAGCCGGTGAAGTCGCGCATGTCGAGATAACCGACGACGGCGTCGATGCGCTCGATGTCACCGCGGTGGATGTTGCCCTCGAGAACCCGCCCGCCGGCCCGCCGGCCGAGATAGGTCTCGGCGATGTTGCGCCCGGTGCGGCGCAGGATCCGGATCTCGGTGGCCAACGCCAAGAGGGGGCGCACCGCGTCGATGGCCACGAGCTCCTCGGTGGTCCAGCCGCCCGGCCGCCGCGTGCTCCAGCTCGAGGCGATCCGCTGGCCGTTCGAGAAGACCAGCGGCAGCGCCGCGTAGTCGGTGTACCCCTCGGCGCGCAGCTCGCCGTAGATCGCGAACGCGTCCGGCTCGTCGGTGGCAATGTCGAGGCGCTGCCGCAGCCCCTCGGCGCCCTCGTAGAGCGCGCGCACCGGGCTCTGCAGATAGGCCTGCGCCGCGAGCACCTGGGCGCCGACGCGGGCGAGCTCGGCGCGCTCGTAGCCCGGCTCCCACAGAAAGCGGACCGCGCGGAACTGCGGATGCAGCGCGCGCGTGTGCAGCGTCGCGCGCTCCAGCGGCAGGCCGTGCTCGCGCAGGATGCGGCAAACCCCGGCGAAGACGTCCTCGAGGAAACGGACTTGGCCGCCCTCACCCAAAAGCCAGGCGCGGGCGGCCGTGGCGGCGGCGGTCGGGCTCACACCTTCGCACCCGCGTCGAGCTGGGCACGCGCTGCGGTCAGCGCCTGCGTGGTGTGGTGGAGGCGCGAGGCGAGCTCGGCCATGATCTCGACACCGACCTGCGGGAACTGCGTGACCAGGTGGAAGAAGCTGTCCTTGGACACCTTGAGGGTCACCAGATCGCTGACCGCGCGCACCGTCGCGGTGCGGGGAATGTCGCAAAGGATGGCGATCTCGCCGACGATGTCGTGGCGGCCGACGCGCGCCACCTCGACCACGCCGCCGTCGCTCGCCACCTCGACCACGGCCTCGCCGGCGAGGATGATGAAGGCGGCATCGGCGATGTCGCCCTCGCGGAACAGCGCATCCCCGGCCATGAAGGTCAGCCGCTCGCTGGTGAACGCCAAAAGCTTGAGCTTGGTCGCTTCGACCTTGCTGAACAGGGGGATGCTCTTCAGCGCCCGGGCGTCGTCGTTGAGGCTCATGGCCGTCTCCCCCTCCCCGTCACGCGCCGGCGGCGACCGCGGCCAGATCGCCCTTGCGCGGGCTCTCCTCGCCGGGCGTGCCGACGGCGGTGACCCGGCCGTCCTCGAACACCAAGACCCGGTCGAAGGCGTCGGCCCATTCCGGGCGGGTGTGCGCCCACAGCACCGTGCGGCCTCGCGACGCCTCGAGCAACCGCTCGCGTAGCCGCTCCTGCTCGGTGCGGTCGAACACCGCCAGCGAGTCGTCCAAGAGCAGCCAGTCCGGCCGGCGCACCAGCGCGCGGCCGAGCGCCAGCTTCTGGCGTTGGGGCAGGCTGAGCCGGATGCCACCGACACCGACCTCGCTGTCGAGCCCCAGCTGCACCACCAGCCGCCGGAGGCCGAGCTCGTCGATGACGTCGGCCACCTCCGCGAGCACCGTGCTTTCGGCATTGGCCTGGTCCAACGCGATCCGGCCGAACAGGATGTTGTCCTGCAGGGGTGCGCCGCGGTTGAAGCGCTCCGGCTCGAAGAAGGCGATCTGGTCGCGGTCGGCCTCGCGCATCCGCTCGCGCAGGCGGTGACGAGCCTGGACGAGCTGCGTCTGCAGGCCCTCGTCGACCAGGCCCAGGCGGTGCCGCGCCGGGATCAGCGGCATGGTCAGCGCCAACAACCGTTCGGCGTCGGGCCCCTCGGCGAGGCCGGCGGCCTCGTCGGCGTCGATGCGGCCGATGAGCTCGCGGTACCGCGGCAGGTCGTCGGCACCGATGAAGCTGAAGCGACGATAATATTCGTGGTCCGGCGGCAGATCCGCAAACAGCTCGACCATGGTAGAGGCCAGCTGCCAGCCGGTGCGGCGCAGCTGCGCGTCGAGGCCGAGCTCGGCGAGCACCTTGCGAACGAGCGGATTGGCGGCGAGCCGGTCCATCGACCAGGCCCGGTCCAACGGCGTGCCGAACAAGAGGTTCTCGGCGAGCGTAGCGTTTTGGTTGTAGCGTGCGGGGTCGAACGGCTCCACCAGCCGCGCCAGGCGCGGATCGATGGCGAGACGCTCGGCCAGCCGCCGGCGCGCGGCGAGGATCCGCTCGGCGACCGCCGGCACCCGCTCGGGGTGAACCCGCCCGCGCAGCCCCAAAAGGTAGACGTCACGCGACAGCCGCACCGTCTCCAGCACCTCGAGCAGCCGATCGTTCAGCGCCTCGGCGTGATCGACCCCCACCATGGCGTAATCGACCCAGTCACCCGCGCTGTCATGAGGCGAGTTGGCGCTGGCCTTGGCCTCCATCCGCTCGCGCGGGCCGCGGCCGTCCTTCTCGGCCGGGCGGGGCGCGTGCTTGAGGCCGTAGACGAGGTTGTCGCGGAAGCTGCCGGCGAAGACGTGCGCCGGATTGCCGACATAGGCGAAGCGCCGGCCGGTGACGCTTTGCGGCAGCTTGGTGAGGTCGCGGTCGTTGATCGTGAGGCCGCCGGAGCGGACCGGCGCCAGGCCCACCATCGCGCGCAGAAGCTGGCTCTGCCCATCGCCGGCGCTGCCCAACAGCGCCACGTGCGTCGGCAGGTCGAGCGCGAAGCTCGCCCCCTTGAGCCCGCCGTCGCTGTCGTCGTCGCCGACGTGGAGGCCACTCGCCACCAGCCGGCCGGTGAGCGCCAAATCCGCCGGCGGCGGCGCCTCGTGCGTTTCGCCCGGCCTGAGCGCCGGCGGATCGAACTGCTCGACCACCTGCTCGTACTTGATCTGGCTATCCCACATCATCTGGTAGTAGGTCAGCAGCTCCTTCCACGGGTTCGCCAGCTTCTCGTGCGCCGCGACGATGGCGAGGATGGCGCCGATCGTGAGCTGCCCCTGTAGGACCAGATACCCCCCGATCGAGTAGAAGAGAAACGGTGCCAGCTGCGCCAGAAAGTTGTTGAGAAATTTGATGAAGAACTTCTTGCGATAGATGTCGAATCGGATAAAGAAGACGCGGCCGAGCTCGTCGGAGAAACGGGCGCGCTCGTAGGCGCTGGCGTCGTTGGCGCGGATGTCGTCGACACCGGCGGTGCTTTCACCGATGCGCTCGGCGAGAACCCGGACCTGGCGCACCCGGCGCTTGCCGAGCTCGTTCACCTGCCGTTGGAGCGGCGGGATGATCAGGATTTGGACCGGGTAGAGAACGATCGCCGCCAAGCCCATGAACGGGTTCTGCACGAACATGAAGGCGAGGATCGTCAACAACATGCCGCCCTGGTAGGCGGGCACGGCGTAGGCGTCGCCGATGAAGCCGCCCAGTGGCTCGACCTCGGCGTTGACCATCTGGACCAGCTGGCCCTGACTGACCACCCGGAAATGCGACGGCGGAAAGCGCAGGATGCGGTCATAGAGGTCGTAGCGCAGGCGCCGCAGCATCCGCTCGCCGACGATGCCCTTGTACACGTTGATGACGTATTTGAAGGCGCCGTTGACGATCACCAGCGCCAGAAAGATCAAGCACAGCGCCAAGAGGTAGTCGAACCGGGCGAGCTCGAGCCCGAACAGCGTGCGCGGGCCCGGCGGCCCGCCGAGCGCGTCGTCGACGATGCGCTTGGGCAGCTCCACCCAGAGGTAGAAGAACGGCAGCGAGGTCAGCGTCAGCGCCAGGATGGCGAATTGCTGCGGCCAGCTGTGGGCGCGGACGAAACGAAAGAGCGTTGGTTGCATCGGCGGGCGGCGGCGCCGCGCTCAGGCAGCCGCCGACGGGCCGTAGGGCACGCCCTCGCGCTCGACGGTGGCCGCTTCGGGGTGGTCCTTGGCGAGATAGCGCCGCCCGCAGTATTTGCAAACGACCTCGCCCTTCTCCCCCAGCGTCATATATTCCATCGGGTGCCCGAGCGCGCCGCCGCCGCCGTCGCAGGCGACGTGGTGATGGGGCGTGATGACGACCTCGCGGTCGTCCACCAGGTAGAAGGCCTCACCTTCGGCCATGGGTATCGTCTCCTCGTTCGGCGTGCCAACTCTATCCGACGCCGCGCCGCCCACAAGCGGGGCGTCGAGACTCCGTCCTCTGCCGTCATGGGAAAGTGATGTCCGTCACCGACGCCCCCAACGCGATCGAGATCCGGGGCCTCCAGAAGACCTACGCCGCCAGCCGCGGCCAGCCGGCCAAGCATGCCCTCAAAGGCGTCGACCTCACCGTCCCGCGCGGCGGCATCTTCGGCCTGTTGGGGCCGAACGGGGCCGGCAAGTCGACGCTGATCAACATCCTCGCCGGACTGGTGACCAAGAGCGCCGGTGCGCTCCGCATCGGCGGCGTCGACCCCGACCGCAACCCGCGGCGGGCGCGGCGCGCCATCGGCGTCGTGCCGCAGGAACTCAACCTCGACGCGTTCTTCACGCCGCGCGAAGCGCTCGAGTTCCAGGCCGGGCTCTACGGCGTGCCGAAGGCGCAACGGCGCACCGACGAGATCCTCGCCAAGGTCGGCCTCGCCGACAAGGCCGACGCCTACGCCCGCTCGCTCTCCGGCGGCATGCGGCGGCGCATGCTCGTCGCCAAGGCGCTCGTGCACAGCCCCGAGGTCGTGATCCTGGACGAGCCGACCGCCGGGGTCGACGTCGAGCTGCGCCGCCAGCTCTGGGCCTATGTCCGCGAGCTCAACGCGCAGGGCGTGACCATCGTGCTCACGACGCACTATCTCGAGGAGGCCGAGGCGCTGTGCGATCGGATCGCGATCATCAACCACGGCGAGGTGGTGGCCGACGACGCCAAGGACGCGCTGATCCATCGGCTCGACGACAAGACGCTGACGGTGACGCTGAGCCACCCCCTCGACCGCCTGCCCCCGGCGCTGGCGCGGCACGGCGTCGGTCTCGACGATGCCGGCCGGCTGGTGGTGCGCTACAAGCCCAGCCGGGCGCGCATCGACGCCGTGCTCGAAGCGATCCGCGGCGAGGGCCTGGAGATCGTCGATCTGCAGACCACCGAGGCCGATCTCGAGGAGGTCTTCGTGCAGCTCACCGGAACCGCCGCCTGAGCGGCCCCGGCGAAAAGCCTTTGGCGGCGACCGGCCGGTGCGCTATAGCTCCGGGCCGTTGCGCCCGTAGCTCAGGGGATAGAGCGTTGGTCTCCGGAACCAAAGGTCGCAGGTTCGAATCCTGCCGGGCGCACCACGCCGCTGCCGGTTCGCGCTGACGACCGCGTCGCGCCGGGGGGGGGGGGGCGGATGGGCCCGACCTCGGGGCGTTCATCTGCGTCTAAGGTGGCTCGTGCGTCGCGTCCTGCTGCTCCTGGTCCTCGTCGTCGCCGCGCTCGCCACGCCGCCGACCTACGCGCAAGAGCCGGCGCGTGAGCGGATCACCGTCACCCTGCCGGCCGATCTCGACCCGGCGGTCCGTGCGGAGGTCCTCCGCGCCCTCGGCGACGCGGGCGCCGAGGCGGTCGAACCCGCGCCAGCGGCGCAGGAGGACTGGCAGCAGCGCTACGCCGACGAGGTGGACACCGCCGTGGACGGCGCGCTCGCGATGGGCGGTCGGCTCGCCTCCTGGTGGCAACGCGCCGGCGGCGCGAGCGGCTTCGCGCTGATCGTTCTCTGCTTGCTCGCCGGTCTCGCCGCCGCCGCGCTCGTCGAGCGCGCGCTGGGCGCATGCACCCGACGCGGCGACGCGGCGCTGCCGCGCTTTCGCCGCCGGCTCGCTCACGCCTCGTGGGCGTTCCTGCGCGACGCGGTGGCGATCGCGGCCTTCCTCGTCGTCAGCTTCGCGCTCGGCCTGGCCCTGCTGCCCGACGAATCGCCGGCGCCCTGGCTCACCCTCTCCGGGTTCGCCAACCACATCTTCGTCGCCCTCCTCGTGATCGCGCTGGCACGGCTGATCGCCAACCCCGTCGATCGCGCCGCGCGCTTGGCCCCGCTCGCCGACGACGAGGCGCGCCGCGTCTGGCGCGTCGTCTTGGCCGTCATCGTCATCCTGGCGCCGCTCGCCTGTTTTCGCGCGTTGGTGGTCAACCTCGCCGCGGCCGAGTGGGAGGCGACGCTCGCGATCATCGCTCTCGAGGCGATCGTCACGGCGGCGCGGATCTGGCTGTTCTGGTCGCTGCGCGCCCCGATCCGCGGTCTGATCGAGCACAGCTTCGGCAACGGCCGCGGGGCGCCGCAGCCGCCGATGATCGGCTGGTTCGCGCAGCATTGGCACCGCGTCTACGTCGCCTTGGCGTTGCTTCGATTGGCGGCCGTGGTGCTGGGTCGCCTCGAGGGCGCGGACATCGGCGACGCCGTGGACTACGCGTTCACGGCCTTGTTGCTGCTGCCCTTCGCCCTCGGCGGCATCGGCGCCTGGTTCGACGACCGCGGCGCCGCCGGTGAAGGCGCGGGCGTCGCCGGCGGCGCCAAGGCGCTGGCCCAGGGGACCGTCGCGTTCGCCGGGCTGGTGTTCGCGCTGCGCGCCTGGGGGATCGACCCCTTCGCGGCCGCCACGGGCGGCATCGAAGACCGGGTGAGCGCCGCGTTGTTGGAGGCGGGGCTGGCCCTGGTCGTGGGTTGGGCGATCTGGCGCGCCGTCCGGATCGTCTTGGATCGCTACGCTCCCGAGGGCGCGCAGGCCGACCTCGAGAGCGAAGGCTTCGGCAAGGCGGGCTCCCGGCTCGACACCCTGGTGCCACTGTTGCGCAGCACCGCGCTGGTGGTGATCGCGACGATCGCGATCCTGACCGCCCTCGGCGCGCTGGGCGTCAACATCACCGCGCTGTTGGCGGGCGCCGGCGTCATCGGCCTCGCCGTCGGCTTCGGCGCGCAGACGCTGGTGAAGGACGTCATCACCGGTATCTTCTACCTGATCGAGGACGCCTTCCGCGTCGGTGAGTACCTCGTCACCGCCGAGGGCAAGGGCGTCGTGGAGAAGATCTCGCTGCGCTCGGTCCGCCTGCGCCACCACCGCGGCCCCGTCTACACCATCCCCTTCGGCTCCATGGGCACGGTGCAGAACCACAGCCGCGACTGGGTCAAGATCAAGCTGTTGCTGCGGGTGCCGTTCAACACCGACCTCGAGAAGGTCCGCCGGCTGATCAAGAAGGTCGGTGTCGAGATGCAGAACCAGCCGGAGATCGCCCCGCACCTCATTCAACCGGTGAAATCGCAGGGCGTGCTCGAGGTCGACGACTCGGCGATGATCATCGGCGTCAAGTTCATCTGCAAGCCCGGCGAGCAGTTCGTCATCCGGCGCGAGGCCTACGCCCGCATCCAGAAGGCCTTCGCCGAGAACGGCATCGAGTTCGCGCCCAGGCGGGTGATCGTCGAAAGCGACACGCCCGAACTCGCCCGGGCGCGCGCCGGCGCCGCCGCCGCGGCGGCGGCACACTCGGCCGAGATCGCCGGCGACGCCGCCCGCTGACCCGATCTCCGGGACGCCCGCGCCGGGCGGCTTTTGAACCGTACCGGGTTCTTGGAAGGCCCCCACTTTTGGAAGGATGGGGTCCATGCGGAGCAAGACGAAGAGATCGAAGGCGTTGGTTGGCGGAGCTGGGTGAGCGCGCGGTGCGGCTGGTGCGCGAGCAGGAAGCCGAGCACGCGATCTGGGCGGCGGCGCTCCGCTCGGTGGCGGCGAAGGTCGGTTGCCACGCCGAGACGCTGCGTCTTTGGTTGCGCGACGCCGAGCTGCAGCGCCACATCCACCGGGTCTGGGACCGAGAATTTCCGGGTCTACGGTGTGCGGAAAGTCCGGCGGCTGCTGCGGCGCGCAGGGATCGAGGTCGCCCGCTGCACCGTGGCTCGTCCGATGCGGGCGATGGGCCTTCGCGGTACCGTTCGTGACAAGACGATCCGCGCGACGGTGAGCGACAAGGCGGCACCGTGCCCGCTGGACCGCGTGAACCGGGATTTCAAAGCACCGCGCCCCGACGTCCTTCGGGTCGCCGACTTCAGCTACGTCGCCAGCTGGACGGGCTTCGTCCACGTGGCCTTCGTGATCGATGCCGTCGCCCGCCGCATCGTCGGCCGGCGGGTGTCCCGGACGGCCACGGCCGGCGTCGTGCTCGACACCCTCGAGCAGGCCCTGCACGCCCGCCGGCCGAGGCCCAAGCCGCCTTCTACGAGGCCCCGGCGAGCCGGACGATGGCCGCGGAGGACGCAAACCAATCAGCCTGCGCACAACCCGGGGCGAACGCCGCATCGCCGAGGGCGAGCGCCGGATCGAGCGCGGCAGAGGTCAGGTGTCGCAGCGGCGCGAGCGGTGAACCACGAGGAGCGGCCGATGCGCGAGAGCGAGGGCCGCGATCACACCGGCGCCCTCGCCATGGCCGCGGACGGGTAGCTGCGCGTCCGCAAAGGGGCTAACAGTCCGCGGCGAAAGCCCGGAAGAAGCCGGGCCGTCGCGGGGAGGCGCGGCTACGATGGACGAGGATCTCGACCAACGGCGCGAGGAGCTGTTCGAGGCCCTAGGCGAGCAATTGCAGGAGCGGCTCAGCGGCCACGACGCGCTGAAGGCCGAGCGCTTCGTGCGCCTTTACTATGCCGGCGCCGCGAGCGCCGATCTCTTGGCGCGCGATCCGCTCACCCTCTACGCCTCCGCGCTCGATCACTACCGCCTCGCCCGCGATCGCGCCCCCGGTCGCCATCGCCTGCGGGTCTACAACCCCGAGCTGGAGCGCGACGGTTGGCATTCGACCCACACCGTCGTCACCGTCGTCACCGACGACATGCCGTTTCTCGTCGACAGCATGACGGCGGCGTTCGCCCGGCGTGGGCTCGCCATCCATCTGCTGGTCCACCCCATCCTGCTCGTCCACAGGGACGAGACCGGTCGCCTCCTCGAGGTCGAGGGCGCCGGCGACGGCGCGCAGGAAAGCTTCATGCGCTTCGAGGTCGACCAGCTCGGCGACGACGCTCAGCTGCGCGACTTCGCCGACGAGCTCGACGACGTCCTCGCCGACGTGCGCGCCGCGGTGGAGGACTGGCACGCGATGCTCAAGGCGGTCGAGCAGGCGCGTGCCGACCTCGACCCGGCGCGCCCGCGGGTGGACGCCGAGGTGGCCGAGGAGATCGTGGCCTTTTTGGAGTGGCTCGCCGCGGACCACTTCACCTTTCTCGGCTACGGCCGCTACGCGCTGGTGCGCCGCGCCGACGGCCTCCACCTCGAGCGCGAGGCCGAGCACAGCAAGGGCATCCTCAAGCACCTCCAGCAGACGCCCTCGCAGACCTTCTCCAAGCTGCCGGCGGTGATCCGCGAGCGCGCCGCCGATCCGCGCGAGCCGTTGATCCTCACCAAGGCCAACACCCGCTCGACGGTCCACCGCAACGCGTATCTCGATTACGTCGGGGTCAAACGCTACGCCGCGGACGGCAGCGTCGTCGGCGAGCACCGGTTCTTGGGCCTGTTCACCGCCGGCGCCTACAACCGCACGCCCCGCGACATCCCGTTGCTCAGGCGCAAGGTGCGCCGGCTGATCGAGCGCTCGGGGGTACGGCCCGGCTCGCACGACGGCAAGGCGCTGTTGAACGTCCTCGAGACCTACCCGCGCGACGAGCTCTTCCAGGCCGACGAGGACACCCTCGCCCGCTTCGCCCTCGACATCCTGCACCTGCGCGACCGCCAGCGGCTGCGCCTCTTCATCCGCCACGACCCCTTCGGCCGCTTCGCCGCCTGCCTCGTCTTCGTCCCGCGTGAGCGCTACACGACCGAGATCCGCCGCCGCTTCGAGGCCACCTTGAAGGCGGCGCTCGGCGGCACCGACGTGCAGTTCGAGACCCGCCTCGGCGAGGACGTCCTCGCCCGCATCCTCTTCACCATCCGGGTTCCACCCGAGCGCGGCACGCCCGAGGTCGACGTTGACGCGCTCGAGGCCGAACTACGCGAGCTGTCGCGGTCGTGGACCGACCGGCTGTTGAGCGCGCTCGTCGAGGCCGAAGGTGAGGCCGAGGGCCATCGCCGCTTTCAGCTCTATGGCGGTGGCATTCCCGCGGGCTACCAGGAGAGCACGCCGCCGCGCCTCGCCGTGCCCGATCTCGACCACGTCGCCCGCCTCGCCCGGGGCGAAGGCCCCCTGCGCTTGAGCCTCTACCGCCCGATCGCGCCGGGCTCGGACCTGTTGCGTTTCAAGCTCGTCTGCGCCGACCGGAAAATCCCGCTCGCCCGGGCGCTGCCGATCCTCGCCAACATGGGCCTCACCGTCCTCGACGAGCAGCCCTACCGTATCCGCGACGTCCACGGCCGCGACTTCTGGCTGCACGACTTCGGCATGGCCGTCACGAGCGGCGCCGACGTCGACGTCGAGCAGACCCGCGAGCGTTTCCACGACGCCTTCGCGCGGATCTGGGCGGGCGAGGTCGAGGACGACGGCTTCAATCGGCTGGTGCTGCTCGCCGGGCTGGGCGCGCGCCAAGTGCAGATCCTGCGCGCCTATTGCCGTTACATGCGGCAGATCAAAATCCCGTTCAGCCAAGCCTATATCGAGGACACCCTCGCGCATCATCCCGCGATCGCCCGCGCGCTCGCCGACTACTTCGAAGCCCGCTTCGACCCCGACTTCCCGGACGAGCGTACGAGCGCCGTCGACGCCGCCACGGCGCGGATCAACGCCCTGCTCGAGAGCGTTGCCGTCCGCGACGAGGACATCATCATCCGCGCCTACCGCGAGGTCATGGCGGCGAGTCTTAGGACCAACGCCTATCAGCCGGACGACGCCGGCCGGGCGAAGCCCTATCTCGCCATCAAGGTCGATCCGGCGCGCATCCGCTTGATGCCGGAGCCGCGCCCCGCCTTCGAGATCTTCGTCCATTCGGTGCGCTTCGAGGGCGTGCACCTGCGCGGCGGCAAGGTCGCCCGCGGCGGCATTCGCTGGTCCGATCGCCGCGAGGACTTCCGCACCGAGATCCTCGGCCTGATGAAGGCGCAGCAGGTGAAGAACAGCATCATCGTGCCGGTCGGCGCCAAGGGCGGCTTCGTCTTGAAGCGCGCGCCGACAAGCGGCGGCCGCGAGGCGCTGCAGCGCGAAGGCATCGATTGCTACAAGCTCTTTTTATCGGGGCTGCTGGACCTCACCGACAATCGCAAGCGCGACGCCATCGAGCCGCCGCCGGCGGTGGTGCGCTGGGACGACGACGACCCTTATCTGGTCGTGGCCGCCGACAAGGGGACCGCGACCTTCTCGGACATCGCCAACGCCGTCGCCCGGAGTTACGACTTCTGGCTCGACGACGCCTTCGCCTCCGGCGGCTCCGCCGGCTACGACCACAAGAAGATGGGCATCACCGCCAAGGGAGCGTGGGAGTCGGTCAAGCGCCATTTCCGCGAGCTCGGCCGCGACTGCCAACGCCAGCCCTTCACCTGCGTCGGCATCGGCGACATGTCCGGTGACGTCTTCGGCAACGGCATGCTGCTGTCGCGGCAGACACGGCTGGTCGCCGCCTTCGACCACCGCCACATCTTCATCGACCCCAATCCCGACGCGGCGAGCAGCTACGCCGAGCGCGAGCGCCTGTTCGCGCTCGAGCGCTCGAGCTGGGACGACTACGACCGGGCCAGGATCAGCCGCGGCGGCGGCGTGTGGCCGCGTTCGGCCAAGACCATCCAACTCTCCGCCGACGCCAAGCGGGCCCTCGGCGTCCACGAGACCACGCTGGCGCCGAGCGAGGTCATCAAGGCGATCCTCAAGGCGCCGGTGGACCTGCTCTGGAACGGCGGCATCGGCACCTACGTCAAGGCGTCGAGCGAGCGTCACGCCGAGGCCGAGGATCGGGCCAACGACGCGGTGCGGGTCGACGCCGCCGATCTCGGGTGCAAGATCGTCGGCGAGGGGGGCAATCTCGGTCTCACCCAACGCGCCCGCATCGAGTTCGCGATGAACGGAGGTCGGATCAACACCGATTCCATCGACAATTCCGCGGGCGTCGACTGCTCCGACCACGAGGTCAACATCAAGATCCTGCTGGGCCGGGCGGTGCGCGAGGGCGATCTCACGTTGAAGCACCGCGACGCGCTGTTGGCGGAGATGACCGACGAGGTGGCCGAGCTGTGTCTTCGAGACAACGTCCTGCAAAACTTCGCGCTGTCGATCGCCCAGGCGATGCCACCCGACTACCTCGATGCCCAGGCCTCGCTGATGCACCGGCTCGAGGCCGATGGCGCGCTCGATCGACCGCTCCAGCTCCTGCCGGGCGAGGACGAGCTCACCGAGCGCCGCCAAGCCGGCCGCGGTCTCACCCGGCCCGAGATGTCGGTGCTGTTGGCGCTCACCAAGAACCGCGTCTACGCGCAGCTACTGGCGAGCGACGTCGTCGACGAGGGCTATCTCGAGGCCGACCTGCAGAAGTACTTCCCGCGGCCGTTGCGCCGGCGCTTCGCCGACGGCATCCGCGGCCACGGCCTGCGCCGCGAGATCGTCGCCACCTGGCTCACCAACTCGATGATCAACCGCGGGCTCGACGTCTTCGTCAACCAGCTGATGGAGAGCACCGGCCGCGACGTCGCCGACATCGCCCGCGCCTACGTCATCACCCGCGACGCGTTCGCCCTGGTGCCGCTATGGCGGGCGCTCGAGGAGCTCGAGAGCGGTGAGGCGGCCCGGCAAATCGACTTCTTGAAGCGGACGCGGCGGGTGACGCTCGACGGCACCGCCTGGTTCCTCGCGCATCTGCCCGCCCGCACCGCGATGGCCGAGGCGGTCGGTCGGTTTCGCGCCGGCATCGACGAGGTCGTCGCGGTCCTGCCGGAAACCCTCACCGGCGAGGGCGCCGAACACGTCGAGCGCGAGCTCGACGGCTTCGCCCGCGCCGGCCTCGACGCCGAGAACGCGCATCGGCTGGCGGCACTGCCCTACTTCATGGCCGCCTGCGACATCGTCGAGGTCGCGGGCGAAGCCGAGGAGTCGATCCGCGGCGCGGCGGCCACCTACTTCGCCCTCGACGCGGCGCTCTCGCTCGGCCGGATCCGCCGCTGGCTGGAGACGGTGGTCATTCGCAACCGCTGGGACCGCCTGGCCGCTGCGGGCCTCGCCGATGACCTTTACCGCGAGCTACGCCGGCTCTCGCTGATCGTGCTTGCCCAAGAGGGCGAGGCGGCGCCCGCCGAGCGCGTCCAGCGCTGGGTCGACGCCAACCGCCGGGTACTGCCGCGCCTCGAGCGGCTGTTCGCGGACATCGAGAGCGCCCCGGTGGTCGATCTGTCGATGATCGCCGTGGCCATCCGCGCGCTCGGGGATCTCGGCAAGCGGTGACCGCGCTCGCCCTTTACGGTGCGCTCGGGCGCGTCGTGACGCCCCTCCTCGCCGCGCATCTGCGCCGCCGCGCCCGCGCCGGCAAGGAGGACGCCGCGCGGCTGGGCGAGCGCTTCGGCGTCGACGACCGGCCGCGTCCGCCCGGCCCGCTGGTCTGGATCCACGCCGCGAGCCTGGGTGAGAGCCTCTCGGTGCTGCCGGTGATCGACCGTCTGGTCACGGCAGCACCGCCGCTCGCGGTCCTCCTTACCACCGGCACGCGCAGCAGCGCCGCGTTGATGGCCGAACGCCTGCCAACCGGCGCGCGGCACGCCTACGCGCCCCTGGACACCGCACCGGCGCTTCGCCGTTTCCTCGCGCATTGGCGCCCGGACGCCACGGTGCTGGTGGAACAAGAGCTGTGGCCGATGTTGCTGGCGCAAAGCCCGGGCCCACGCCTCCTTGTGAACGCTCGGCTCTCCGAGCGCAGCGCGCGGCGGTGGGCGCGCGCCGCGCCGTTGGCGCGGGCGTTGTTGCGGCGCTTCGAGCGCGTCCTCGCCCAGAGCGAGGGCGACGCGGCGCGGCTGCGGCGCCTCGGGGCGCGGTGCGTCGAGATGCCGGGCAACCTCAAGGACGCCGCCCCGCCCCTGCCGGTGGACAAGGCGGAGCTCGCGCGCTGGCGCGACGCGCTCGCCGGGCGGCGGGTTTGGATCGCGGCGAGCACCCATCCGGGCGAGGAGGAGGCCGTCGCCCGTGCGGACGCCGCCTTGCGCGGGAGCTTTGCGGACCTTCTCACCCTGATCGTCCCGCGCCATCCCGACCGCGCCCAGGCGATCGCGGCCGCCCTCGCGCGGCCCGATCTGCGCCGGCTCGGCGACGCCGGCCCACCCGGTGCGGAGACCGGGATGCTGGTGGTCGACCGCTTCGGCGTGCTCGGCCTCTTCTACCGGCTCGCCGAGGTGGCGTTCGTCGGCGGCTCCTTGATCCCGCACGGCGGCCAGAACCCGCTCGAGCCCGCCCGGCTCGCCCGCCCCGTCCTCTTCGGTCCGCACATGACGAACTTCGCCGACGCCGCCGCCGCGCTCACCGCCGCCGGGGCCGCCCGCGCGGTCGACGGGGGCGGGCTCGTCGGCGCGGTCGGGGCGTGGCTCGCCGACGAGGGC
>JBKHCM010000169.1:0-4602 GCA_046541805.1 Alphaproteobacteria bacterium | reverse complement strand
GCGGCGGCCACCGCGGCACAGATGCCACCCGGCCCACCGCCCGCCACGACCACGCCGGGTCGCCGCAGCCCGCGGCGACGTCGTAATGGCCGCGCTCGCGCGCCGCCTCGATGCGGGCGAGGTCGACCTGCGCCTTGGCGGCTTCGCGCATCAGGATCCGGCGATCCGGGTCGTCGTCGGCGAGGGCGATCCCGGCACCGGCGAGCGCGGCGTCGACCTGCGGGCGGACGGCGTCGACGTCGCGTCGCGCCAGCGCGGTGCGCCAAGCCTCGGCGCGTTCGTGGTGGGCGGCGACCGCTTCGTCGATCTCGGCGTCGCTCCTGGGCGGGGCGAGCGCACGCTCGCGTTCGCCGGCGGCGAGCGCCGCCTGCGCCATGGTGCGGACGAGCTGGTCGATGTCCCGGCCGGTGAGCGGCATCCCGCTCTCCTCCTCGCGTGCCCGAGCGATCGCCCGATCGACGGCGAGCCAGAGCCGCGCCGCCGCGGTCCGGGCGTCGCCCCCGATGTGGGCTCGCGTGGAGAGCCGGATCTCGCTCTTCGCCCCGCGGGCGCGCAGATCCGGCGGCAAACGGCGCCGCCACCACCACATGGTACCGCGCCGGTAGAGGTTGGTCCGTGCCGACATTTTCGCAACTCCCGCGTGCGGCGGGTGCGGACGCCCGGCCCGGCGCCCGACCCGGCTGCGCCCAGCGCTGCGCACGAGCCTGCGCACAATCGCGTCGCGGCTGTGCGCCGGGCCGTGCCCCTGGGGCCGAGCTTGCGGGATATCCGCGGCGTTTCGCGGCGAATCTTAGGAATATGGCTGGGGCGGCAGGATTCGAACCTGCGATCGTGGGACCAAAACCCACTGCCTTACCGCTTGGCTACGCCCCAATGCGGGTCGGATCGTAGGATCGGCTCACGCGCCGGGCAAGGGGACGGGCGTGACGGCGGTGCCGATGGTGAGGTCGAAGCGGGCGGCGGCGGAGCTTTCGCGCGCGGCGATCTCCACCAGCCCCATCGCATTCTCGTACCAGAAGCCGAGCGCGGCGGCGTCGTCGGCGAACGTGCGCAGGCGGCGAAGCGGCGCGTCCAGGCCCGGCACCGCGAGCCCGCCGTCGCCGGCGAGGGTGGCGGCGCGGCGACCGGTCATGGCGTTGCCGTAGTCGTCGATGAAGACGATCTGGTCGAGCTCGTCGGGCCAGTCGGCGCCGGCGGCGCTCGCCGCCACCGGTTCGAGGCCAGCGGTGACGCCGCGGGCGAGGGCAGCGGCGGTCGGCGCGAACAGGTCGCGGCCGTGGAAGCTGGCGCTCAGCCGCTGCGGCCGCCAGGTGATGGCGAAGGTCTCGACCGCGCGGGCGCGGCGCGCGACGCGGCTGGTGAGCCCGTTGTCCGGGGCGACGTACCAGACCCCGTCCGCCCGGACCGCCAGCGGCGCGCGATCCGTGCCGACCCCCGGGTCCACCACCGCCAGCACGACGTCGCCCGGCCGCGCGATGGCGCTCTCGGCGGCGAGGAGGTAGGCGCTGCGGTAGGGATCGAAGGCGGGCGCATGGGCGGTGAGCGTGACCACGGGCAACTCGGGCGCGGCTCGGTGCATCACCGCCGCCATCTGGCCCATATACGAGGCGCGGTGGCCGAAGTCGGTGAAGACGAAGATCACGGCGTGCGCGTCCGCTGGACCCACCAGTCCGGGCGTTCGCCGCGGAGCGCCACGGCCGCCGCGTCGGCCGCCTCCGGTTGGGCGAAGACAGCGAACACCGTCGCCCCGCTGCCCGAGAGCCGCACCACGTCCGCACCGCTCGCCGCGAGCCGGGCGCGGACCGCGCCGATCGCCGGTGCCACCTCGAGGGCGGCAGGTTCGAGGTCGTTGCGGCCCTGGCGCAGCCAGCGGGGCAGCTCGGCGCCGTCGTCCTGGCGGGCCGGTGCCGGGGCGAAGCCGGCGGGATCGAGCGCGCGGTAGACCGCACCGGTCGGCGCCGGCTGGTTCGGGTTGACCAGCACCAGCTCCAGGGGCGGGACCGTCGGGGCGGGGGCGAGCACGTCGCCGATGCCGGCGAGCCGCGCCGGCCGGCGGGCGAGGCAGGCGGGAACGTCGGCGCCGAGCGCGCGGGCGATCTCGACCAGGGTGGAGGTCGGCGTCTCGCCGCCCCAGAGCCGGGCGAGCGCCCGGAGTGCGGCGGCGGCGTCGGCGGAGCCGCCACCGAGGCCGGCGGCGAGGGGGATGCGCTTGGTCAGTCGCACGGCGAAGGCAGGCGGCCGGTTCGACGCGTCTGCGAGGGCGTGGACCGCGCGGGTGACGAGGCTCTCGCCCGCGCGCTCGAGCGCGGCGGCGAAGGGCCCGTCGACGGTGAGCGCGAAGGTCTCGGCGGGTGCGAGCGTCACCTCGTCGCCGAAGGCGGTGAAGGCGACGACGCTGTCCAAGAGATGATAGCCGTCGGCGCGGCGGCCCTCGACGTAGAGGTCGAGGTTCAGCTTCGCCGGCGCCGGCTCGGTGACGGGAAGGTGGGCCACCGTCGCTCAGCCGGCGTCGCGCTCGGGCAGGCCGGCGTCCAGCTTGGCCTCGATCTCGGGGATCTCGTCGGCCTCCGGCTCCAGGGTGAGTGCGCGCTCCCACTGATAGCGCGCCTCGCGCGTCCGCCCCACCCGCCAATAGGCGTCGCCCAGATGGTCGTTGATCACCGGATCGCCGGGCTCGAGGGCCACCGCTCGCTCGAGATAGGTCACCGCCTTCTCGTACTCGCCCAGTCGGTAATAGGCCCAGCCCAGCGAGTCGACGATGAAGCCGTCGTCGGGCCTGAGCTCGACCGCCTTGCGCAGCATGGCCTTGGCGTCGTCGAGGTTCAGGCCCTGATCCACCCAGCTGTAGCCCAGATAGTTCAAGACGAAGGGCTGGTCCGGCTGCAGCTCCAGCGCCCGCTGCAGGGCGCGTTCGGCGCGCGGCCAGCGGTCGCTGCGCTCGAGCACGATGCCGTGGGCGTAGTGCAGCCGCCACAGACCCTGCTCGTCGGCGCCGTCCTCGATCCGCGCGAAGGCGGCGTCGTAGGCTTCCACCGCCTCATCCCAGCGCTCGGCGCGCCGCAGCATGTCGCCCAGCGCCACCAGCGGCCGGGCGTCGTCGGGCTCGGCCTCGGCGAGCTCGCGCAGCACCGCCGCCGCCGCGTCGATGTCGCCGCCCTCGCCCATGGCTTCGGCCAGCTCGATGCGGGCGGTGCGGTACCAGGGCGAACGGGCTTCGACCCGCTCGAAGGCGGCGACCGCGGCGTCGGGCCCCTCCTCGGCCAAGAGGAGCCGGCCCAACGCGAGCCAGCCGGCGTCGTAGTCGGGGGCGAGGTGCAACCCGAGGCGGGTGTAGAAGATGGCGTTCAACGGGCGGCCTTGGCCGCGCAGGACCTCGCCGAGGTTCAACAACGCGTCGGCGGCGCCGGTGGCCGGGTCGGCGACCAGCGCCGGCGGGATCTCGCCCGCGGCCAGGGCGGCGTCGGCGCGGCGGACGAGGGCCGCCCACTCGAGCCCGTCGGTGCCGAGGCGCAGCATTGCCCGCGCGGCGTCGACCTCCCCGATCCGCGCCAACAGCCGCGCCTGGGTGACCAGGAGGCGCTCGGACAGCTGCGTGGGTTCCTCCTCGAACGCGGTCAGCGCCGCCAGCGCGTCACCCGGCCGGTCGGCGGCGTCGAGCAGGCTCACCCGGTGGAAGACCTCGAGCTCCTCGATCCGCCGCGGCGCGTCCTCGAGGTGGGCGGCGCCTGCCGCCGGGTCCGCCAGCGTCCACGCGACCAGGATCGGCCGCAACAGCCCCGGCAGCGTGCCGTCCGGGAGGTCGGCGAAGGCGTCGCGCGCCACCCCCGGGCCCCGGCGCGCGAGCCGGTCCACCGCGAGGGTGAGCTCGGCCTCCGCGATGTCGCCGTCGCCGTCCTCGAGCAGCGCGCGGGCGTGCGGCAACGCCCCCTCGACGTCGCCACTCGCGACCTCGAGGAGGAACACCTGCCGTCGTAGCGCGGTGTCCTCGGCGGTGAGCTGCAGTGCGCGCCCCAGCCCGGCGGCGGCGGCGTCGAGGTTGCCGTGCTCGAGGGCGAACCGGCCGGCGAGGTAGTTGCCGGCAGCCGAGCCGGTCTCGCTCGCCGCCAGGGGCGCGCCACTCGCCCCGGCGACGCCGCCCAAGAGGACGAGCGCGAGGCCCGCGAGGCGCCGCTTGCTTGACGGCCGCAGGCGCCACACCTTAGAGAACGCGATCAACGCAGAGGCTGGTGACGCGCGAGAGCCGTCGGCCACGGAGTACAGTCCCGATGCTGAAGACGTCGACGAGTAAGAACGACCCGACCGCGCGCGGTCCGGCGCAGCGAGACAAGACCTTCAACGGCAAGAAGGTCAAGCCCGTGCTCTACGTCGGCAGCGCGCTGGGCCACGGACGGTACATGGCGGCCCAGGACGAGGGCGGCAAGCTCATCATGGGTGACGGCGACAAGCCGGTTCCCTTCTCGGACATCTGAGCGGCGGGCGGCGGTGAGCCCGACGGCGGCCGCCGGCGCGGACGCCCGCGCCGCCGTCGCCGCGTGGCTGCGCTTTTTCGACCAGGCCGGCGTCGACCTCGCGCTCGAGGCGGAGCCGCGGCCCTGGTGGCGG
>JBKHCM010000059.1:0-18487 GCA_046541805.1 Alphaproteobacteria bacterium | reverse complement strand
CGCCTATCCCGACCATCTGATCCGCACGGCGCCACGGCGGGTGAGGGTCTGGCGCCAGGAGCGGGCGCGGGGCTGAGTGTTCGCTCCGGCCACCACCACCAAAGCGAGCGGTGAGCGCGGCGACGCGTCAAAAGCGCGTCACCGGCCACGACGAGCAAGACGAACCAAGCCTCCGCCGCCCCTGGCGACGTCATCCACGAACGCCATGGCGAAGGCGCCACGGCCGTCGTCGAGACGTGGCGGATCGCCCGCTTCCCCCACCGCCTCGCCCTGCCTGAAGCCGGCCGATCCGTGCAGGGTCCGCCGCATCGCGAGCTTTTGGGGCGCCGTTCGCCCGGTGCGGGGGATCGCCGGCCATCTCGCGCGCGACCCAGACACCAGCGGCGAGCAGCGTTTCGGGGACGCCGGCTTCGGCCGCTGGCCGCCCGACCGAGCCGGCGCGAGCCCTCAAAAGCGGAACTGCAACCAGCGGTTGGCCGGACCCAGTTCCGAGCGGACCCCGCGTTCGGCGGAAGCGGGGCCGAGCTGCTCGCGGCGCTCGCGGGTGTAGCGCTCGAGCTCCTGGCGGCTGAGGCGGCCGTCCAGGTTGGCGTCGGCGGCCAGTCGCGCGAGGTCGATCGAACGGAACTCCTCGGGCGTCACCACACCGTCGCGATCCTCGTCGGCCTCGTAGACGATGGCGGCGCTCTCCGTGGCGTCGATGGTGCCGTCGCCGTCGAGGTCGAAGCGGTCGAAGGCGCGGGCGAACTCCTCCTGGTCGAGGACGTCGTCGCCGTTGGCGTCGAGGGCGTCGAAAACCGGCGTGCTTGCGGTCTCCTCCGCCGACGGTCCGGCGCAGGCCGCGACGAGCGCGCCCAACGCCAACGCGCGAACGAGGCTGAGGGGCGTCCCCATGGGCGGCGGCTCCGCATCGAGGCCTGGTTCAACTGTCGGCGACCCGGACCAAGAGCTTGCCGCGGTTGCGCCCCTCGAGCATGCCGATGAAGGCGGCCGGCGCGGCGTCGAGACCGTCGACGACATCTTCCAGATAACGGATTTCGCCGCTGCGGACGAGGGGGGCGAGCTCGTCCAGAAAGCGCGCGCGCAGATGGGCGTAGTCCCAGACGATCAGCCCCTGAACGGCGAGCCGCTTGACCAGGACATCGCGCATGAAGAGCGGCAGCTCGTCCGCGCCCGCCGGCGGCGTCGGGGCGTTGTAGTGGGCGACGGTGCCGATCACCGGCATCCGGGCGTGGGTGTTCAACAGCGGCCGCACCGCCGCCAGGACGTGGCCGCCGACGAGCTCGGCATAGATGTCGACGCCGTCGGGGCAGGCGGCGGCGAGGGCGGCGGCGAAGCCGGCGGCGCGGTGGTCGAGGCCCACATCGAAGCCGAAGACCTCGGTGAGCCACGCGGCCTTCTCGGCGCCGCCGGCGATGCCCACGGTGCGCAGGCCGTGTCGCTTGGCCAGCTGGCCGATGAGCGAGCCCACCGGGCCGGTGGCGGCGGCGACCACCAGCGTCTCACCCGCCCGCGGCCGGCCGAGCTCGGTGAGGCCGGCATAGGCGGTGAGCCCGGGCATGCCGAGCACGCCCAGATGCGTCGCGGGCGGCACACCGAGCTCGGGCAGAGGTGTTACGGCCGCGGCGCGATGGACGGCGTGGGTCTGCCAGCCGCTCGGCGCGCGCACGAGCGTGCCCACCGCGAGCCCGTCGGCCAGCGAGGCGTCGACGCGGCCGACGACCTCGCCGGTCATGACCTCGCCGAGCCCGACGGGGCGGGCATAGGACGGGCCGTCGTTCATGCGCCCGCGCATGTAGGGATCGAGCGACAGCCACAGCGTCCTGACCAGGACCTCGCCCGGCGCCGGGGCCGGGACGTCGACGCGCGCCGTCTCGAAGTCGTCGAGGCGCGGGGCGCCGCTGGGCCGGGCGCGTAGGCGGATCTGCGTCGAGGCGGGCGTCATCGCCAACTCTCCCTTCACGTCGGCCATGGCCGGAGGGTGGCGGCGCTGTCAAGGCCGCCCCTTGTTTTCCACTTTGGTCCATGGCGTCATGGCGGGCGGAGGACCCCAATGACACTCACCCGCGAAAAGCTCGAGGCCGACTGGGTGCGGGAGATGATCCGCCACCAGGACCCCGAGCTCGAACTGTTGTCCGACGACGTGCTCGACGCCTCGATGGAGGCGATGCTCGCGCAGTGGAACGGCGAGGAGCCGGTCTGGGTCTTCGGCTACGGCTCGCTGATCTGGAACCCGTGCATCCACGTCGCCCGCAGCGCCAAGGCGCGGCTCTACGGCTATCACCGCGAGCTCTGCCTGTGGACGCCGCTCGGCCGCGGCTCGCGCGACTGTCCGGGGCTGGTCTTCGGGCTCGAGGCCGGCGGCTCCTGTCACGGCGTGGCGATGGCCATCGAGCCCCACCACGCCCGCCGCGAGCTCCGCCTCGTCTGGCGCCGCGAAATGCTGGCGGGCGCCTACGTCCCCCGCTGGGTCACGCTGCACACCGCCGACGCTCGCCTGCGCGCCATCGCCTTCGTCATGAACCGCGACCATCACCGCTACGCCGGCGGGTTGAGCGAAGCGACCAAGGTCGCGGCCGTCGCGCGCGCCGCCGGCGCGCTCGGGAGCTGCTACGATTATGTCGCCAGCACCCTCGACCACCTGGCGGAGATGGGCGTGCGCGACCCCCATCTCGAGCGCATCCGCCGCCTCGCCGAGGCCGAAGCCCGCGACGGCTGAGGACCGCGCCGGTAGCGGCGGGTTGCCACGGCATCATCGCCCGCGTGGGAGAGGGGCGAAGGCTTGCGACCATCGCCTCCCGATCGCCGGCATCGCCGGCCCCGTGGCGACGACCGCCCCGGCGATGTCGGCCGGGGTGTTCCCGCTCGGGGCGCTGATCACCACCTCGAAGCGGTCGTCCTACCGTCGCCCGGTCGTCGGACCGCCGGCGCGGCGCGGCGTCGCCGTACCGTTCGCCAGCGCCTCCTCGAGCAGGGCGACGTTGCGGGTGTTGGCGCGGACGGCCACGTCGAGAAGGTCGCCGGCGAAGGGCACCAGTCCGACCGCCCAGTCGACGGCGCTGTTGGCGAGCATGCGGCCGACGAGCTCGGGCGGCGCGCCGAGCCGCCTGGCCTCGGCCACGATCCAGCCGGCGATGGCCCAGCTCACCGTGTCGCCGACCACGGGCACCAGCCCGATCACGCTGTCGAGCCCGAACCGCACCGGCACCAACGGCAGCCGAAAGCGCGTGTCCATGAGCCGGGCGAGCGCCCGCAGCCGTTCGAGGCGGCGGACGGTCTCGGGATGCAGCGGCGGCGTCGCCTCGTCCATACCGAGTGACATCGGCACGGCGGTGGCACTTGGCAAGGACGCCGACAGCGCGTCCGCTCGCGCGGCTCGGCCACTACCGCGGCGCCGCGATCGCCGCGTCCACCGCGTCGCCCAGCCGCTCCACGATGGTGTCGATCTCGGCGTCGCTGGTGACGAAGGGCGGGGCAAGGAGCACGTGGTCGCCGCGCCTGCCGTCGATGGTGCCGCCCATCGGGTAGACCATCAGCCCGCGGGCGAGGGCTTCGGCCTTGATCCGGGCGTGGAGCCTGTGCTCGGGGGCAAAGGGCGCCTTGGTGGCGCGGTCGGCGACGAACTCCAGGCCGCGAAAGAGGCCGCGCCCGCGTCGCTCGCCGACGTGAGGGTGGTCGGCGAAGCGCGCCTCCAGCCGGGCCTCCAGCCGCGCGCCCAGGGTGCGCACGCGGGCGAGCAGGTCCTCCTCGGCGATCACCTCCTGCACGGCGAGGGCGGCGGCGCAGGCCAGCGCGTGGCCGAG
Organism: Alphaproteobacteria bacterium; assembly: GCA_046541805.1. Taxonomy (GTDB): domain Bacteria; phylum Pseudomonadota; class Alphaproteobacteria; order Geminicoccales; family Geminicoccaceae; genus JAAAPF01. Next base: position 14,684 of record JBKHCM010000059.1, on the reverse strand, counting down.
ATAGGTGTGGCCGTGCTGGAAGAAGCCGGAGCCGGCGCGGATCGCCTCGACGACTTCCTTGTGGGCGAGGACGGCGCCGATCGGCGCGTAGCCGGCGCCGAGCCCCTTGGCGATGGTGACGAGATCGGGCGTCACGCCCTCCTGCTCGCAGGCGTAGAGCGTGCCCGTGCGGCCCATGCCGCACATGACCTCGTCGAGGATCAACAGACAGCCATGGCGGTCGAGCACCCGCTTGATCGCCTGGAAATAGCCGGGCACCGCCGGCACCGCGCCCAGGGTCGCGCCGACCACGGGCTCGGCGACGAAGCCGATGACGGTTTCGGGCCCGAGCCGCTCGATGGTGGCGTCGAGCTCCGCCGCGAGGCGAGCCACGAAGGCGCCGTCGCTCTCGTCGTCGCGCCGCTCGCGATAGGGATAGCAGGGCGTGACGTGGGCGACGTCGATCAAGAGCGGGTCGAACTGGGCCCGCCGCCAGGCGTTGCCGCCGACGGCGAGGGCGCCCAGGGTGTTGCCGTGGTAGGACTGCCGGCGCGCGATGAAGCGGCCGCGCGCCGGCTCGCCGCGCTCGACGAAGTACTGCCGTGCCAGCTTGAGCGCCGCCTCCATCGCCTCCGAGCCGCCCGCGACGAGGTAGACCTTGTCCATGCCGGCGGGCGCGCGGGCGATCAGATGGTCGGCGAGGCGTTCCGCGACCTCGGTCGTGAAAAAGCCGGTGTGGGCGAAGGCGAGCCGGTCGACCTGGGCCTTGATCGCCGCGCGCACCTTGGGGTGGCTGTGTCCGAGGCACGACACCGCCGCACCGCTCGCGGCGTCGAGGCAGCGGTTGCCGTCCGCGTCGATCAGGTAGACGCCCTCGCCCGCGACCGCGGTGGGGTAGTCGGCGTCGAGCTGGCGGTGGAAGACGTGGCTCAAGGCGCTCTCATCGGTCGTGGCGTCACGTCGCCAGCAAGCGCCAGACGACGACGAGGTGGGCGAGGAACATCGCCGCGACGCCCGCGAGCGTGCGCCAATGGAACGCCTCCATACGGGCGGTGAGGCGCTGCTCCAGCCCGGCCAGCTTCTCGTCCTCGCGCTGCTCGGCGACGGTGAAGCGCCGGTCGACGCCCGCGAAGCGCTCGTCCATGTGCCGCTCCACGCCGGCGAAGCGCTCGTCCATGGATTGCCCGAAGGTCCGGAAGCGTTCGTCCACGCCGGCGAAGCGCTCGTCCATGTGCCGCTCGGCGGCGGCGAAGCGCTCGTCCATGGATTGCCCGAAGGTCCGGAAGCGTTCGTCCACGCCGGCGAAGCGCTCGTCCATGCGCTGCTCGGCGGCGGCGAAGCGCTCGTCCATGGATTGCCCGAACGTCCGGAAGCGTTCGTCCACGCCGGCGAAGCGCTCGTCCATGTGCCGCTCCACGCCGGCGAAGCGCTCGTCCATGGATTGCCCGAAGGTCCGGAAGCGTTCGTCCACGCCGGCGAAGCGCTCGTCCATGCGCTGCTCGACGTTGTCGATGCGGGTGGCGAGGCGCTCTTCCGTCGCGCGCAGATCGGTCTTCGAGGCCACGCTCGCCTCGAAGGCGTCGGCCAGACCTTCGGTGAGCGCTTCCGCCGCTTGCCGCGTCATGCCGGCCTCGTGCAGCCGGCGGCTGAGCTTGAGCGTGTCGATCACGGCTCGCGGACGTCCTCGCGATCGACGGTGAACGTCTTGTTGCACCAGTGGCAGGTGACGCCGATCTCGTTCGTCGCCTCGTCCGCCATGTCGTCGAGATCCTCGGCGGAGAAGCTCTTGAGCATCTTGTCGATGCGCGCGCGCGAGCAGCGGCAGCCGACGGCGAGGTCTTGGCGGGGAAAGACGCGCACGCCTTCCTCGTGGAAGAGGCGGACGAGGAGCTGCTCCTCGCTGAGGCGCGGATCGGCCAGCTCCTGCTCGCCGAGCGTCGCCAGGAGCAGCATCGTGCGGTGCCAGTCCTCGCGGGCGCCCTCGGCCGCGGGCGAGTGGGGGTTGGCCTCGGGCAGCTTCTGGATGACCAGCGCGCCGCCACGCCAGCCCTCCGCGCTGCGGGTGACGGCGACCCGCATGCCGGTGGGCACCTGCTCGGAGCGGCGAAAATAGGTCAGCATGCAGTCGGCGAGGCTCTCGCCCTCGAGCTCGACGATGCCCTGATAGGTCTGCCCGCCGACGGCGGACTGATCGACGGTAACCGCCAGATAGCCCGCGCCCATCAGCGCGTCGAGCCGCGGCTCGCGGGCCTCGGCGCCCGCCTTGGCCTCGGCATAGGCGCGGATGTCGCCGTCGTTGGTGACGTCGGCGAGCACCAGCGGGACCGGCCCGTCGCCCCTGGCCTGCAACGAGAAGCTGCCGGCGAATTTGAGCCCGCCCGCGAGCGAGGCGCCGAGCACGACGAACTCGCCGACGAGGCGGGCGACCTGATCGGGGTAGTCGTGGCGCGAGAGGATCGTGTCGACGACGGGGCCGAGGCGGACCAACCGGCCGCGCAGGCCGGAGCGCTCGAGCTGGAAGGGCAGGAGCTGGTCGCTCAGCTCAGACACCATGCGAGGATTCCCTTCTGCACGTGCAGCCGGTTCTCCGCCTCATCGAACACCACCGACTGCGGCCCGTCCATGACCGCGTTCGTGACCTCCTGGCCACGATGGGCGGGCAGGCAGTGCATGAACACGGCGTCCGGCGCGGCGCGCGCGAACAGCTCCTCGTTGACCTGGTAGGCGGCGAGCGCGCCGATCCGCGTCTCGGCGTCGGCCTGACCCATCGACACCCAGGTGTCGGTGACGACGCAGTCCGCACCGGCGACCGCCTCGACCGGGTCGCGCGTCAGGGTGAGGCGCGCCCCGGCCCACTCGATCAGCGTCGGATCGGGCATGAGGTCCTTGGGGCAGGCGAGGTGGAGGTCGAAGCCGAAGCGCTCGGCGGCGTGGACCCAGGACGCGGCGACGTTGTTGGCGTCGCCCACCCAGGCGACCTTGGCGCCCCGGATCGGCCCCTTGTGCTCCTCGAAGGTCATGACGTCGGCCATGATCTGGCAGGGATGCGAACGGTCGGTGAGGCCGTTGATGACCGGGATCTCGCTCGGCTCGGCGAACGCCAGCAGCTTGCCGTGGGCGTCGGTGCGGATCATCACCGCGTCGACGTAGCGCGCGAGCACGCGCGCGGTGTCGGCGTAGCTCTCGCCGCGTCCGAGCTGCATGTCGCCGGTGTTGAGGACGATCGCGTGACCGCCGAGCTGGCGGGTCGCGACCTCGAAGGACACGCGCGTGCGGGTCGAGGGCTTCTCGAAGATCATCGCCAGCGTCCTGCCGGCGAGCCGCGGCTCCGGCTCGCGCTTGAGCTGGCGGGCGAGGGCGACGATCTCCTCGAGGGTCGCGGCGTCGAGGGCGTCGAGGTCGAGGAAGTGCTTAGGCGGCACGGGCGAACTCCGAGGCGGCCTGGTCGAGGAGGGTGAGGGCCTCGTCGATCTCCGCGTCCGAGACGACGAGCGGCGGCAACAGCCGGACGACGCCGTCGCCGGCGGGCACGACCAGCAGCCCGCGCGCGAGGCAGGCCTTCGCGAAGGCGGCGGGCTCGTGCTGCAGCTTCAGCCCGACCATCAGCCCGCGCCCGCGCACCGCCGCGACGACGTCGGGGCGGCGGTGGTGGAGGTGCGCGAGCCCGGCCCAGAGCCGCTCGCCGGCAGCGCGCACGCGCTCGAGAAAGCCCGGCGCCAGCAGCACGTCGAGCACCGCGTTGCAGACCGCCGAGGCCAGCGGATTGCCGGCGTAGGTGCTGCCGTGGGTGCCGGCGGTGAGGCCCGCGGCGGCGTCCGCGGTGGCGAGCACGGCGCCCACCGGAAAGCCGTTGCCGATGCCCTTGGCCACGGCCATGACGTCCGGCGCGACGCCGGCCCGCTCGTGGGCGAAGAGGGTGCCGGTGCGGCCCACACCGGTCTGCACTTCGTCGAACATCAAGAGGATGCCGCGCTCGTCGCAGAGCGCGCGCAGGCCCTTCAGGCATTCGACCGGGACCTCGCGGATGCCGCCCTCGCCCTGGATCGGCTCGATCAGGATGGCGGCGGTGCGCTCGGTGACGGCGGCGCGCAGGGCGGCGTGATCGCCCCAGGGCACGAGGTCGAAGCCCTCGAGCAAGGGCGCGAAGCCGTCGACCAGCTTGGCGCCGCCGGCAGCGGAGATCGCCGCCATGGTGCGGCCGTGGAAGGCGCCCTCGAAGGTGACGATGCGGTGGCGCTCGGTCTCGCCCTTCACCCAGAAATGGCGCCGCGCCAGCTTGATGCAGCCCTCGACCGCTTCCGCCCCCGAGTTGGTCAAGAGCACCGTCTCGGCGAAGGTGTTGGCGACGAGGCGGTCGGAGAGCCGCTCCAGCTCGGCGATGCGGTAGAGGTTGGAGGTGTGCCAGAGCTTCTGCGCCTGGGCGGTCAGCGCGGCGGTCACGTGCGGGTGGGCGTGGCCGAGGCCCACCACCGCGATGCCGGCGGCGAAATCGAGCCAGCGTCGCCCGGCCGCGTCCCACAGCTCGCACCCCAGCCCGCGCTCGAAGGCGACGTCGAAGCGGTTGTAATTGGGCATGACGGCCGGGATCGCCGCGTTGCGCATGGCTCCAGCTCGCGCTCGTGGACAACCGGAAAGGCAGGACACGACAACGCGCGCGCCGGGCTGTCAACGGGTAAGACGGGCGTCGCCGATGCGGCGGCCCGACGCCGCGACACACCCGGCGCCGCCGGCGGTACCGGCGGCGCCGGTCGGGTTCGACACGGGACACGGTCAGGCGTCGGCGCGGGCCGTGCGGCGGGTGCGGGCAACCGCGCCGCCGATCGTCCCCAAACCGCCGAGCATCATCCACGCCGCCGCGGGCAGCGGAGTGTTGAAGGTCAACTTGCTCGTTTCGTAATTGCCGTCCCCCAGATCGAAATGCGCGATATTGTCGCCACCATCCTCGAATAACGAGTATATCGTGCCATATCTGGCAACATCATAACTAAAGTCTTTTTCAATGCGAAACTTACAGAAAGTCCCGGCGTTAGCGGCGCAGCCACCCAAATCCCCGAGGTGGGCGTGAGCATCAGGGACGTCGAGCCGGCCCGGCGCATCTCGATCCGAAAACGAGACGAGCTTCTCGTTCAGGCCGAGGACGTCGTTCACGGCATCGCGTACCGTTGGCGGATCGGCGTTCGCCGGTGCCTTGTGCTTATCGAAAGCGACCGCACTCGCCGCGTCGGCGACGGGCGCGAAGGCGAGCAGGGTGTCGTCGCTTTCCGTGCAGGGACGGACGTTCGACTGATCCTCGCCCTGCCCCTGACCGAAATCATTTCCCGTATCGGCCGAGGCGGTGACCGCGTCGACGAACGCGGCGTCGGCCGAGGCGGCCGTCAGCATCATCGCGCCGACGGCGGCGGCGCCGTCGTCGTCCCGGCCGGCGCCGGGGCCGAACTGCTGGCGATGATCGACCGTCTCGCCCGCAAGCAGGCCGTCATCCTCGACGCCGCCAAGGCGCCGGACGTCGACCTCGGCACGCGCGAGCAGGTGATGGACGCATCGACGAGGGCGCGCTGACGCACGACCAGCTGATCGATCTTGGTGCAAGTGGTCGCCGCCTGGGCAGCCGTCCCGCGGACTGCATGGGCGTTTGCCACCGGCGGCGGGCTTGGCCCGGCGCTTGCAACGCGGGGCGCGATCCGCGGCCGTGAGCGGCCGCCACGCTTCGGGAGAGATCCATGGATCGTCGACGTTTCGTCACCCGCGGCGCCGTCGGCACCGCCGGGGCGGCCGCGCTCAGCGTCGCCGCGCCCGCCGTCGTCCGCGCCCAGGAGAGCTTCCAGTGGCGGCTGACCACGGCCTTCCCCCCGGGCCAGCCCTTCTACTCCACCGGCCCCGGCTCGCTCGGCGATCTCTGCGACCGCATCCGCGCCATGTCGGACGGCCGCCTCGACATCCAGATCTTCCACGCCGGCGAACTCGTCCCCGCCTTCGAGGGCTTCGATGCCGCCTCGCAGGGGCTTGTCGAGTGCAACGGCTGGGTCTCCTATTTCGGTGCCGGCAAGGTGCCGGCCGCCCAGTTCTTCGGCGCCGTGCCCTTCGGCATGAGCTTTCAGGGCCACAACGCCTGGTTCTACGAGGGCGGCGGCATCGACCTCTGGCACGAGGTCTACGCCGACCAGAACCTCGTCGCCTTTCCCTGCGGCAACACCGGCGTGCAGATGACCGGCTGGTTCAACGTGGAGATCAATTCGCTGGCCGACCTCGAGGGCCTGCGCATGCGCATTCCCGGCCTCGCCGGCCGCGCCTATTCGGCGATGGGCGTGGACGTGCGGCTGTTGCCCGGCGGTGAGATCTTCCCCGCCCTCGAGCGCGGGGTGATCGACGCGGCCGAGTGGGTCGGCCCGGCCCAGGACGAGATCCTCGGTCTGCAGAACGCCGCCGAGTACTATTACACCACCGGCTGGCACGAGCCCTCCACCGTCACCGAGTTCGCCATCAACAAGGAGGCGTGGGAGAGCCTGCCGGCCGATCTGCAGGCGATCGTGATGAACGCCTGCGCCGCGACCAACCTCATCGCCCACAGCTGGGCCGAGGCCAACAACGCCCAGGCGCTGCAGCGCTTCATCGACGGTGGGACGCAGGTCCGGGTGCTCCCCGACGACGTCATCGCCGGCCTGAGGGAGGCCATGGGCCCCGTCTACGAGGAGCTCTCGGCCGACGACCCGCTCTTCAAGAAGGTCATGGACAGCTACTTCGCCTTCAAGGACACCCACGACTTCTGGGCCTCGCGCTCGGAGGCCGTCTGGCACGCCAAGCTGCGCGACGCCTGATGCTCGCCTGGAGCGAGCGCCTGGAAGCGGTGGTGCGCCTCGTCGGGCGCATCGCCAGCCTCGCCGTCCTCGCCTTGGTCGTGCTCGTCACGGCCAACGTCGTCGGCCGCTACGCCTTTTCCGCCGGCACGGTGTGGCTGCAGGAACTCGAATGGCACCTGCTGGCGCCGATCGCGCTGTTCGGGGTCGCCTATGCGCTCGCCACCGGCGATCACGTCCGCGTCGACATGCTCTACGAGCGCTTCCCGCCCAAGCTGCAGCACGGTGTCGACCTCTTCGCCGCCCTCGTCGGCATCGGCGTCTGCGTGCTGCTGATCAAGTTCAGCATCCCCTATGTTCTCAAGTCCTGGAGCACGCTCGAGGGCTCGCCCGATCCCGGCGGTCTCGAGGCTCGCTACGCGCTCAAGGCCCTGATCCCCTTGGGCTTCGTCCTGTTGCTCGTCCAGTTCGTGGCGTTGGCTCTGCGTCACGCCGCGCAGCTTCGCCGTTGAGGAAGTCTAGCCGATGACGCCCGACGAGTGGCTCGCCATCGCCATGCTCGCGAGCTTTTTCGGTCTTTTGGTCATCGGCGTGCCGGTCGCCGTCGGCATCGCGCTGTCCGGCTTCGTCTTCGGCTATATCGGCTTCGGCGATCTCCTGTTCAACATGCTGCCGGCGCGCATCTACGGCGTCGTCACGAAGTATGAATTCATGGCGATCCCGCTCTTCGTCTTCATGGGCGTGATGCTGGAGCGTTCGCGGGTCGCCGAGCAGATGCTCGAGGCCGCCGGCCTGCTCGCCGGCCCGCTCCGCGGCGGCATGGGCATCGCCATCATCGTCGTCGGCGTGCTCCTCGGCGCCTCGACCGGCATCGTCGGCGCCACGGTGGTCACCATGACGCTGTTGACCCTGCCGGTCCTCATCCGCCGCGGCTATGCGAAGTCGATCGCGTCCGGGGCCATCTGCGCCTCGGGCACGCTCGGCCAGATAATCCCGCCGAGCCTCGTGCTGATCCTCTTGGCCGACATCATCGGGCTCTCCGTGGGCACGCTCTTCGCGGCCGCCATGCTGCCGGGCCTCGTCCTCGCCGGGCTCTACGTCGTCTTCATCATCGCCGTCGGCATGGTTCGCCCCGAGCTCGTGCCGGCGCTGCCGCGCGACGAGCGCGAGCGGTATTCGCGCGGCCGGCTCGCGGCGAAGGTCGCCTGGGCACTCGGCCCGCCGCTGGCGCTGGTGTTGGGCGTACTGGGCTCGATCATCGGCGGCCTCGCGGCACCGACCGAGGCGGCGGCGGTCGGTGCGGCGCTCGCCGTCGTCATCGCGGCTCTCTACGGTCGGCTCACCGCCCGGCTCGTCGTCGACGTCGCCGATCAGACCGTGCGCGTGAGTGCCATGATCTTCTTCATCCTCATCGCCGCGCAGGTCTTCTCGCTCGCCTTTCGCGGCCTGCGCGGCGACCAGGTCGTCGCGGATCTCTTCGCCTTTCTGCCGGGCGGGGCGGACGGTGCCGTCGTCTTCATGCTCATGATTCTCTTCGTCCTCGGCTTCTTCCTCGAATGGATCGAGATCTCCTACATCGCGCTGCCGTTGTTCTTGCCGGTGCTGCAAGCTGCCGGCATCGACATGGTCTGGCTCGCCATCCTGGTGGCGATGAACCTGCAGACCTCGTTCCTCACCCCGCCCTTCGGCTGGGCCCTCTTCTTCCTGAAGGGGGCCGCGCCGCCGGAGGTGACGACGGGCGCCATCTACAAGGGCGTGTTGCCCTTCATCGCCCTGCAGATCCTCGGCCTCGCCATCCTCTTCTTCTATCCGCCGCTCGCCACCTGGCTGCCCGATGCGATCGGCTGGTAGCGAGCAGGCGGGTTCGGGCGACGAGCCGACGCCGGCAGCGAGCCGGTGGTCGGCAGCGTCGGCGACCGTTTCGACCGTGAGAGTGGCGGCGCAGTCCGGCGGGGGTGACCCGAGCTTACGATCGGCCTGTTCAAGACCGGGGTGATCCGCCTCTCGGGCCCTCGCGTTCGCGCGAGGCGGTCGAATGGGCCATCCTCGCCCGCGGCCTTCTCCTGAAGGCCGGAGCTTCGCTGGCGGATCGCGCCGCTGCCGCTCGCGATGGGGCGACTGGGACAACCCTCGAGCCGGCTCGAGCCCCTCGGCCTCGTCCCGCCGGCCGAGGTCGACACCCGCTCACGACAACCGCGAGGACACCGCCCTCGTGGCGTCGGAGCCGAACCACATCTTTTGCGGAAAACCCGGTACGGTTCAAACGGGCGGGCGCCGGGTGGACGCGCGGCTTCGCGATGCATCCCAGTTGAAACTTTGGTATTTCGCCCCAAGTCGAATTATCATACAAACGCCGCGTTCGAAGGAGATTGCCGTTGTCCGACCGTTCCGACCCGCTCGGCCCCTTCGCACGCTATCTGAGCGTGTGGGTCGCCTTGTGCATCCTCGCCGGCATCGCCCTCGGCCATTGGTTCCCCGCCCCCTTCCAGGCGCTCGGCGCGCTCGAGGTGGCGCAGGTCAACCTGCCGGTGGCGGTGCTGATCTGGGCGATGATCGTGCCGATGCTGTTGAAGGTCGACTTCGCCGCCTTGGGCGAGGTCGGCAAGCACTGGCGCGGCATCGCGGTGACGCTCGGCGTCAACTGGGCCTTCAAGCCGTTCTTGATGGCCGTGTTGGGCTGGCTTTTCATCGGCTGGCTGTTTCGCCCGTTCCTGCCCGAGGCGCAGATCGAGAGCTACATCGCCGGGCTGATCATCCTGGGCGCGGCGCCCTGCACCGCGATGGTCTTCGTCTGGAGCCACCTGACCAAGGGCGAGCCGCACTTCACCTTGAGCCAGGTCGCGCTCAACGATGCCGTGATGATCGTCGCCTTCGCCCCCATCGTGGCGCTGCTCTTGGGCCTCTCCGCCATCACCGTGCCCTGGCAGACGCTGGCGCTGTCGGTGGTGATCTACATCCTGATCCCGCTCACCGTCGCCCAGCTCTGGCGCCGGCGGGCGCTCGCCACCGGCGGCGAGGCGGCGCTCGCACGGCTGCTCGCGCGCATCGAGCCGGTCTCGCTCACGGCGCTCTTGGCGACGCTGGTGCTGCTCTTCGCCTTTCAGGGCGGGCAGATCGTGGCCCAGCCCTTCGTCATCGCGCTGTTGGCGGTGCCGATCCTCTTTCAGGCCTACATCACCGCGGGTATCGGCTATCTCTTGAACCGCCGGCTCGGTGTGGTCCACGAGGTCGCCGGCCCGTCGACGATGATCGGGGCTTCGAACTTCTTCGAGCTCGCCGTCGCCACCGCCATCGTGCTGTTCGGCTTCGAGAGCGGCGCGGCGCTCGCCACCGTCGTCGGCGTGCTGGTCGAGGTGCCGGTGATGCTGTCGCTGGTGGCGATCGTGAACGCCTCCAAGGGCTGGTACGAGCGCGGTGCCGCGGCGGCGCGCCCCGCATCGGCTCCCGTCCCCGCTTCCGCGGGCGAGACGGAGCGCGGCTGATGCAGCCCAAGGGCGCCGTCGCCGCCTTCGCCGCCTTGGGCCAGGAGCACCGGCTCGCCGTCTTTCGGATGCTGATGGAGGCGGGGCCGGCCGGGATGCGCGCCGGTGAGATCGCCGAGCTTCTCGGGGTCCCCGCCTCCAGCCTCTCGGGCCACCTCGCCACGCTGGAGCGCGCCGGGCTGTTGCGATCCTGGCGGGTGCAGCGTTCGATCTTCTACGCCGTCGACGTCGCCGGCACGCGCGATCTTGTCACCTTCCTCACGCAAGATTGTTGTGGTGGCCGGCCGGAGCTCTGCGGCTGGGACGAGCCGGAGGAAGCCGGCTGCGGTGACGCCGCGGCGCCAGCGACCGACATCCGTCAGGGAGGCACCGATGGCTGAGCGACCATTCAACGTCCTGTTCCTGTGCCGGGGCAACTCGGCCCGCAGCATCATGGCCGAGGCGTCGCTCGGCCGCTGGGGGGCGGGCAAGTTCCACGCCTACTCCGCCGGCAGCCAGCCGCGCGGCGAGCTCCACCCGATGACCCGCCGGCTCTTGGCGCGCTTGAAGTTCGACCCCGCGCAGTTCCGCTCCAAGGATTGGTCGGAGTTCGCCGGCGCGGACGCGCCGCCGCTCGATTTTATCTTCACCGTCTGCGATCAGACCCGAGGCGAGCCCTGCCCGGTCTGGCCCGGCCAGCCGATGACGGCGCATTGGGGCATCGAGGACCCGGTGGAATTCGAGGGCGACGACGAGCACACCTACAACTATTTCCTGCGCGTCTACACCTATCTGGACAAGCGCATCCAGATTTTCTGCGCGCTGCCCTTCGCCTCGCTCTCGAAGCTCTCGTTGCAAAAGCGGCTCGACGAGATCGGCCGCGTCCGCGACGACACCCCGGCCGCCGACCTCGCGGCCGAAGAGCCGCCGCGATGAGCCGGCGCGTCGCCATCAACGGCTTCGGGCGCATCGGCCGGCTCGCCTGTCGGGCGGCGCTCACCGGCCGCGCGCGCGAGGGCACGGGGCTGGATCTCGTCCACGTCAACGAGGTCACCGGCGGGCCGGAGACCGCCGCGCACCTGCTCGAGTTCGACAGCGTCCACGGCCGCTGGGACGGCGACATCGCCCACGCGGACGGGAGCTTGCGCATCAACGAGCGGCGGCTCGGCTTCAGCGCACACAAGAGCCCCGCCGAGATCCCCTGGGGCGATCTCGGCGTCGACGTCGTCATCGAGAGCTCCGGCAAGTTCACCAAGCGCGCGCAGGTGGCGGCGCATCTGGAGGCGGGTGCGAAGGCCGTCGTCGTCGCCGCGCCGGTGAAGGACGGCGCGCTCAACGTCGTCATGGGCGTCAACGACCACCTCTACGATGCGGCCGAGCACCCGATCGTGACGGCGGCGTCGTGCACGACCAACTGCCTCGCTCCGGTGGTGAAGCCGATCCACGCGGCGCTCGGCATCCGCCACGGGCTGATCACGACGCTGCACGACGTCACCAACACCCAGGTCCTCGTCGACGCCCCCAAGAACGACCTGCGCCGGGCGCGCTCGGCGCTCGCCTCGCTGGTGCCGACGACGACGGGCTCGGCCACCGCCATCGGCCTGATCTACCCCGAACTCCAGGGCAAGCTGAACGGCCATGCGGTGCGCGTCCCGCTCCTCAACGCCAGCCTCACCGACTGCGTCTTCGAGGTCGAGCGGCAGACGAGCGCCGAGGAGGTCAACGCGCTGTTGGAGGACGCCGCGGCAACGCCGGCGCTGCGCGGCATCCTCGGCGTCGAGCGGCGGCCGCTGGTCTCGGTCGACTTCAAGAGCGACACCCGTTCCTCCATCGTCGACGCGCCGTCCACGATGGTGGTCGACGGCACCTCGGTGAAGATCTTCGCGTGGTACGACAACGAGATGGGCTACGCCTGCCGGCTGGTGGAGCTCGCCGCCAAGGTGGCGGCGGCGGTGGAGGAGCGCCGATGAACGTCCGCGCCTACGGGATCGTGACCGGCGCCTATTGGGGCCAGACGATCACCGACGGTGCGCTGCACATGCTGGTGCTGCTGCACTTCTACACCCTCGGCTTCACGCCCTTCCAGATCGCCTTTCTGTTCGTGCTCTACGAGCTGATGGGGGTGATCACCAACCTGTTGGGCGGCTGGATCGCCGCGCGCTTCGGGCTCACCACCACGCTCTACGCCGGCCTCGTCACCCAGATCGCCGCACTTCTGGCCCTCGCCGCCCTCGATCCGGACTGGCCGCTCGTCTGGTCCGTCGCCTACGCCACCCTGATCCAGGGCCTCGCCGGTGTCGCCAAGGACCTCACCAAGATGAGCTCGAAGAGCGCGATCAAGCTGGTCGTGCCGGAGGGCGAAAAGGGCGGGCTCTTCAAATGGGTGGCGCTCCTCACCGGCTCGAAGAACGCGATGAAGGGGGCCGGCTTCTTCGTCGGCGGGCTGCTCTTGGCGACGCTCGGCTTTGTCGGCGGGCTCTTCCTCCTCGCCGCGGGCCTGGCGGTGATCCTCGCCCTCACCGTCTTGACGCTGCCGCGCGGCATGGGCCGGGCCAAGGCGAAGACGCCCATCACCCGCCTCCTCGCCAAGGCGCCGGCGATCAACCGGCTGTCGGTGGCGCGGGTCTTTCTCTTCGGCGCGCGGGACATCTGGTTCGTCGTCGGCGTGCCGATCTTCCTCTACGAGGTGGCGGGGTGGACCTTCCTCGAGGTCTCGACCTTCCTGGCACTTTGGGTCATCGGCTATGGCGCCGTGCAGGCGGCAGCGCCGCGGCTGATCGAGCGCTCCACCGACGGGCTGGCCGCGGAGGTCAAGGCCGCCCGCGCCTGGGCGCTCGCCCTCGCCGCGACGCCGGCGCTGGTGGCCTTGGGCCTCACCGCGATCCTGCCGCTCGAGCTCTTGATCACCCACGGTGGCGAGGCCGCAAGCGAACCGGGCGTGATCGGGCCGGGGGCGGTGATCGTCCTCGGCCTCGGCCTCTTCGGCGCCGTCTTCGCGGTCAATTCCTCGCTGCATTCCTACCTGATCCTCGCCTATTCGAAGGCCGAGGACGTGGCGATGGACGTCGGCTTCTACTATATGGCGAACGCCGCCGGCCGCTTGGTGGGTTGCCTGCTCTCGGGCTGGAGCTATCAAGTCTTCGGCGTGGCCGGCTGCCTCGGCCTCTCCACCGCCTTCCTCTTGGCGAGCTGGGCCGCGGCGTTGACGCTGCCCACGGGCACGCCGCGCGTCGAGACGGCACGGGCGTGAGCGCGGCCGGCGCTCGCACCCGGCGTCGGCCAAGCCGATCGGCGCTATGCGGCATTGGGTGCGCTCGCGTGGCGCGCTGGCCGAGCCCGGGGGCGTGCCGGCCCTTGGAAAACGAAGCCACAGCGCCGAAAAGTGAAGCTACGCCAAGGACTTGCCGGCGGGTTTTCGAAAGGCGGCCGTGAGATCACCCGGCGCCGAGCCCCGCGGCCCGGGGCGTTGGCGAGCCACGTCCGAAGGCCGTGCTCCGCACCGACAACATCGGCGCCGGCGACCGCTGGGTCCGCGACGCCCGCGCCCGGGCGATGGCGCGAAGGGGCGGCCGTGGCCCCCGCTTGGCCGCGCGCCGGGCATGTCCGTTGGCCCCCGTCGCGTTCAATCGGCCTCGGCCTCGATCCGCTCCATGTCCGCGTCCGAGAGTCCGAAATGGTGGCCGATCTCGTGGATCAGGACGTGCCGCACGACGTGCTCGAGCGAAAGGTCTCCCTCCGCGCACCAGAAGTCCAAGAGCGGGCGGCGGTAGAGGAAGATCATGTCGACGTCGTGCACGACCTCGCGGCTCGTCTGCTCGCCGAGGGGGACGCCGTGATAGAGACCCAAGAGGTCGAAGGGATCGTCGAGCTCGAGGGCGTCGAGGGTGGCCTCGTCGGGGAAATCCTGGACGCGCACGGGCACCGCGCTCACCAGGTCGCGAAAGGGCTGCGGCAGCTCGCGCAGAACCTCGGCGCCGATGGCGGCGAGATCGTCGGGCGTGGGTGCCGTGGCGTGGCGAAGGTGCGATGCGGTGGCCATGGACGCCATCGTGCGCGGCACCGCGGCGCGCCACAAGCCCCGCTGCGGGGGGCGCGTTGACGGAGCGTTAACGCCCGCGCCTTGATCATGCGGAGCGCTGCCCGAAGGACCTCCCGCATGTTTGTCCCGCCGCGTCGCCATGGCGCGCTCGTGATCGCCCTCATCCTCCTCCCCGTCGCGGCGGCGCCGGTCGGCGCCGGCGAGCTCGCGCGGCTGCTCGACCGCGCCGCGACCGCGCTCGACACCGGCGACGATCCCCGCGCCCGCGCGCTCCTGGAGCGGGCGAGCGCGGTCGACGGCGGCGATGCGCGGGTGTTCTTGGCGCTGGCGCGGCTCGAGCTGCGCCAGGGCGATCTGCGCGCGGCGGACGCGACGGTGCACAAGGCGCTGGCGCTCGAGCCCGACCACGCC
>JBKHCM010000005.1:0-53848 GCA_046541805.1 Alphaproteobacteria bacterium | reverse complement strand
CACCGCGACCTCGCCGGTCGAAGCGGCGGCGGCGGGGCTCTTCGCGAGCCTCGCCACCGGCCACCCGGTGCTGGTGAAGCCGAACCCTTCGGCGGTGCTCCCCTTGGCGCTGGTGGTGGCGACGCTGCGCGGCGTGGCGGTGGAGCAGGGGCTGCCGGCGGACCTCGTCCAGCTCTGCGTCGACAGTCCCGATGCCCCGGTGACGAAGGCGCTCGCACGCGATCCGGCCGTGCGCGTCATCGACTATGCCGGCGGCAGCACCTTCGCCGATTGGCTCGAGCACAACGCCCATCAAGCGCGCCTGCACCTGGAGACGCCGGGGCTCAACCCCGTGGTCATTGACGGCACCGACGACCCCGAAGCGCTCTACCGCCATCTCGCGCTGTCGCTGGCACGCCACGCCGGGCAGACGGTGACCGCGCCGCGGGTGATCTTCGTGCCGGCGGACGGCATCGTGGCGGGCGGCGTGCGGCACGCGTTCGACGCGGTCGCGCTCGGCCTCGCGCACGCCATCGACGACGTCATCGGCGACGACGGCGCGGTGGTGGACCTGCTCGGCGCGCTGCGCTCCGAGCCGGCGCTGGGGGCGGTGCGCGCCGCTCAGCCCCTCGGGCGCATCGTGCGCGAGGCGCGGCGCGTCGAGGCGCCGGGTTGGCCTCGGGCGCGCACGCTCAGCCCGCTCGTCCTGACCACCGACGCCGGCCGCGAGCAGGACTACGCCGAGCCGCGGGTGGCGCCGGTCGTCTTCGTGGTCGCCACCGACGACAGCGCCGAGAGCATCGAGCGGGCGGTGCACGGCGTGCAGCGCCACGGTGCCGCCATCGCGCGGGTCCACAGCAGCAACGACCACGTCCTCGAGGCGGCGGTGGACGCCTTCGCCGAGGCCGGGGTGCCGGTGAGCTGCAACGTCACCGGCGGCGACGAGCCCGGCGCGACCTTGGCCGCCACCGGGCATCGGGGGCTGCGCGATCCGGATTTCGTCGCGGGGCGGTTTCGGGTCGTCGGCGTGGACCGGGCGGTGGAGCCCTGAGCCGGGCGCGCGGCGCTCAAATCTGCGACTGGCAGAAATTCTCGAGCCCGATACGCTCGATGAGTTCGAGTTCGGTCTTGTTGTGGTCCTGGTGCTCTTCCTCTTCGGCCAGCATGGCTTTCAAGAGGTCGCGGCTGACGTAGTCGTCGTGCTGCTCACAGAGACCGATGGCGCGACGGTAGTGCTCGATGCCCTCGAGCTCGAGCCGCAGGTCGCATTCGATGACCTCTTTGAGGTCCTGGCCGATGTAGAGCTTGCCGAGTTCCTGCAGGTTGGGAAGGCCGCCGAGGAGCAGGATGCGCTGGATGATCTTGTCGGCGTGGTGCATCTCCTCGATCGACTCGTCGTACTCCGCCTTGCCGCGCTTCATGAAGCCCCAGTCCTCGAGCATGCGGGCGTGCATGAAGTACTGGTTGATCGCGGTGAGTTCACCCTTGAGGGCCTCGTTCAAGGCGGCCAGCACCTCGGGATGGCCGACGACGTCCTTGGGCTTGGTCATTTCTCAGTCCTCCGCCAGCGAGAGTTGCGCTTGCTCGAGCGCGGCGTGGTCGCGCCGAACATGGTTCACGATGTCGCGCATCGTCGCCATGCAGGCGCCACACCGTACGCGGCAGCCGAGCTGGCGGTATACGCACCCGGCGTCGCGGGTTTCCGGCCGGGCGGCCACTTCGCGGCACTGCCGCTCGCCCAGCGCGTTGCAGACACAGACGATCATCGACGAACCCCTCGCGACTACTCTACTCCGCGGTTACAAGGCCGCCGCCGGGCGGTCAAGGCGACTTCACGTCGACGGCATTGGACCTATTCTCCGCCGAGACCTCAAGTTGCGGAAAAGTCTGTCCAAGGCGACCCGCGATTCGAAGCGTCTGAGACGATTGAACAACCGCTCAGGCTTGGCGCTCGAGCTCGGCGATGCGGCGCAACGTCCACTCGACCAGGTCGCGCATCGTCGTGCCGAGCGCGGAATCCATGGTCTGCACGATGTCTTCGAGGCGGGTGCTCGCGGCCGGTTCCTCGGTGGCGAAGTTGGCGACGCCGACCTCGTCGCGACGCGGCATGCGCAACAGCCGCACCTGCAGGCGCGCCCGCACCACCGGCGGGTCGTCGGTGTCGGCGTCGTACTCGGCCTGGAACTCGCGGATGTAGATGCGAAGCGCCCAGTCGGGTTGGCCCCCGGTGGCCGAAGGACCCAAGGCCTCGACGCTGCCGGTGGTCTCGAAGCTCTCGATCAGGAGGTTTTCCACCATCAGCGGCAGCACCTCGATCCAGGTCGCGCCGGCGTAGTACTGCAGCCTTGTGGGTGTCGGCTTGAGGGCGATGCGGGTCGTGTTCAGGCCGCCGGCGGCGGTCGGCGTCTCGATCCGCAACCCGGCACGGTCGAGATCGGGCAGATCGGTGTCGAAGGTGGTCTTCGGCGTCAGCGCGTAAAGCTCCGGCGGCTGACGGGTGGCCAAGTTCACCGCGGCGCAGCCGGTGAGTGTGACGCTGAGCAGGACGATCGCCGCGAGGGCGGGGCGCATGGTCGACGATCCACCGGTCAATCGGCTTCGAAGCCTTTGAATGAGCCCCCGAGCAGGAAGCCGGCCGGATCCCGCTCGATCTCCTTGGTGATCCGGGTCGCCGTGGTGACCAGTTGGCGCGTCTCACCGATCAGGGCGTTGAACTCGTAAAGCCCCGATTGCGAGAAGTCACGCATGGGCTCGCGCACGTCGCGCAGAAGCCCCGTCATCTCGGTCGCGGCGCGGTCGAGTTCGGCGGTGGCCGCGTTCAAGCGGGCGAAGCCGCCGGTCGCGTTCGCCATCAGCTCGTCGGCGTCGGCCTCCACCGTGCGCGCGACCGCGTCGAGCCGCGCGGTGGTCGTGCGCACCGTCTCCACCGCCTCGCGCAGGTCGACGACGAGCGTGTCGGCCTCGCGCAAGAGCGGAGCCACGCCATCCTCCTCGTCGGCGAGGGCGGTGGTCAGCCGGTCGAGGCCGTCGAGGGTGTCGGCGATGCGCGCGAGGTTGTCGTCGGACAACAGCGCGGTCGCCCGATCCAACAGCAGCACGCTGCGGTTCACCAGCTCCGGCGCGTCGGTGGTGAGCCGATCGATCGTCGACGGCTCGCCCGGGATCTGCGCCGGCTCGACGGGGCGGGTCTCGAGCCGTTCGGCGTCATTGGCGGTGCCTTTGAGTTCGACGTAGAAAATGCCGGTGATGCCCTGCGGTTGCAGCCGCGCGGTGGTGTCCTCGGTGATCGGGGTCGTCGGCTCGACCTCGATCTGCACGAGCACGCGCTCGACATTGTCGGGATCGAAGCGGATGCCGCTGACCCGGCCCACCTGGATGCCCTGATAGGTCACCTGCGCGCCGTTCTGCAGCCCCGAGACCGCCGAGCGGAAGACGACCTCGTAGACGTCCACCTGCCGGTCCAGCCGGGCGCTCGCGAGCCACAGCGCGAACCCCGCCGCGGCGACCGCCAGGGTGACCACGAACAGCCCGACGAGGACGTGGCTCGCGCGCGTTTCCATCGCTCACTCTCCCGCCGGCGTGGCGTCGTGGCCCGCGAGCGCGGCGCGACCGCGCGGGCCGTTGAAATAATCCTGTATCCAAGGGTCGTCCGAGGCCCTGAGATCCGAAAGCGTGGCGACGCGGCAGCGCTTGTTCAACAATACCGCGATGCGATGGCTGATCCGGACCAGGCTGTCGAGGTCGTGGGTGATCATGACGACGGTGAGCCCGAGCGCGTCGTGCAGCGCCAAGATCAGCTCGTCGAAGGCGGCGGCGCCGATCGGATCGAGGCCGGCGGTCGGTTCGTCGAGGAGCAGGATCTCGGGATCGAGCGCGAGCGCGCGGGCGAGGCCGGCGCGCTTGCGCATGCCGCCGGAGAGCTCCGCGGGCAGCTTGTCGGCGGCGTCCAAGGGCAGGCCCACGAGCGAGAGCCGGACCGCCGCGAGCTGGTCCATCAACCTCTGGGAGAGCTTGAGGCGCTCGCGCATCGGCACCTGGACGTTCTCGCGTACGGTGAGCGAGCTGAACAGCGCGCCGTCCTGAAACAGCACCCCCCAGCGCGCCTGCAGCGCGCGGCGCGTGCGCGCGCCGTGCGCGTAGACCTCGGTGCCGAGCACGCGCACCTGGCCCGCCTCAGGCGGCCGCAAGCCGACGATCGTACGCAACAGCACCGACTTGCCCGAGCCGGAACCGCCGACGAGCCCCAAGATCTCGCCGCGCCGCACCGCGAGGTCGAGCCGATCGTGGACGACGTGACGGCCGAAGGCGTTGACGACGCCGGCGAGCGCGATGGCGGGGTCAGATTCCGAGGACATTGAACGCGATCGAGAAAGCGGCATCCAAGAGGATGACCAAAAAGATGCCGCTCACCACCGCCTGCGTCGTCAGCCGGCCGACGCTGGCGGCGTCGCCCTCGACCCTGAGGCCGTTGCGGCAGCCGACCATGGCGATGACGAAGGCGAAGACCGGCGCCTTCACCAGCCCCGCCCAGAACTGGGTGGCGTTGGCCGAGTTCTGGAGCTGATCGAGGAACTGCCCGAGCGGGATGTCGAGGACCAAAAGGGTCAGCAGCCCGCCGCCCAACAGGCCCATGAGATCGGCAAAGACGGTCAACAGCGGCAGACTCACCATCAACGCCAGCACCCGTGGCACCACCAGCACTTCCAGCGGGTCCAGCCCGAGGGTACGGAGCGCGTCCACCTCCTCGTTGACCACCATCGTGCCGATCTGCGCGGTGAAGGCGCTCCCCGACCGGCCGGCGACGATGATCGCCGTCATCAGCACGCCGATCTCGCGCAGGATCGAGAGCGACAAGAGGTCGATTGTGAAGATCTCGGCGCCGAACTGCCTGAGCTGGCTGGCGCCCTGAAAGGCGAGGACGACGCCGATCAGAAACGACATCAAGCCGACGATCGGCAGCGCCTCGAGCCCGGTTTGCACGACGTGGGCGCTGAAGGCGGTGACGCGCAGCCGCCACGGGCGCGCCAGAGTGGCGCCGAACCTGGCCGCGAGCGCGCCGAAGAAGGCGAGCAGCGCCACGACCTCGTCGAGCGCGTCCAGCGTGGCGCGGCCGCAGACCGCGAGCTGCTCGGTCAGCCAGTTGGTACGCGGCGCCGGCGGCAGCGCGGCGCGATCGCAGGCGGTCTCGATCTTGGCGATCAGCCGCGCCCGCGGCGGCGTGAGCCCCTCCAGCCGGCACTCGAGGCCGTGGTCCTCGAGCCGGCGCTGGGTGCGGTGGATCAGCCAAGCACCGGCGATGTCGAGCGCGGTCAGCCGATCGAGCGCCAGCACCACCGCCCGGCCGTCGGCCACGAGGCGGCGGACGAGGCCGTCGAGGCTGCGATCGAGCGTCCCGGCGTTGGCCACGGTCCACGCCCCGCTGGCGACCAGACGCGCGCCGGCGCCGTCGCGTTCGACGGTCGCGGCGGGCGCGGTGGGAGCCGTGGTGGCGTTCAGACGGGCGCTCCTTCGGGCTCGCGGTGGAGCGCGCGCACGCGGGCCCGGACCCGGTCCAGATGGGGGTTGACGCCGAGCGCCGCCAGGCCGGCGGCGCTGCCGGCGAGCCGGCGAAGAACGGCGAGGATGTGCGCGCGCGTCATCGGCTCTAGGGTGACGCCCTGCGTGGGCGAGGCAAGAGCCCTTTGCGAGCGATGTCGAACCCTTGGAGGCAACGAGGATGAAGATCGCCGTCATCGGCTGTGCCGGCCGGATGGGCCGGACCAACCTGCGCGCGGTGCTCGACGCCGGGCTCGACCTCGTCGCGGGCGTCGAGGCGCCCGGCCACGCCGCCTTGGGCACGGACCTCGGCACGCTCGCCGGCGGCGCGCCGATCGGGCGCGCCGTCACCGCCGACGCGGCGGCGGCGATCGGCGCGGCCGATGCCGCCATCGAGTTCTCGAGCCCCGCCGCCACGGTGGTGCACGCCGAGCTCGCGGCGGCCGCGGGCTGCGCTCACGTCGTCGGCACCACCGGGCTCGACGCGGCCGACGAGGCGAAGCTGAGAGCGGCCGCCGCGCGCACCGCGATCGTCTACGCCCCCAATATGAGCCGCGGCGTGACGCTGTTGATGGAGCTGGTGGAGACCGTGGCGCGGGCGCTCGACGACGAGTTCGACATCGAGGTCGTCGAGATGCACCACAACCGCAAGGTGGACGCGCCGTCGGGCACGGCGCTCGCACTCGGCCGGGCGGCGGCGCGGGGCCGCGGCGTGGCGCTCGACGACGTCGCCGAGCGCGGCCGCGACGGGGTCACCGCCGCACGCGCGCGCGGCCGCATCGGCTTCGCGGCGCTTCGGGGCGGCGATGTCGTCGGCGATCACACCGTCCATTTCGCCGGGCCGGGCGAGCGCCTCGAGCTCACCCATCGCGCCGGCGATCGCGCGATCTACGGCCGCGGCGCGGTGCAGGCGGCGCGCTGGGCCCTGGGGCGCGCCCCCGGCCTCTACGGCATGGCCGACGTCCTCGGCCTCAAGCGGTGAGCGACGTCAGCGCGGCAGCACGACCCGACAGCGCAGCCCCCCCAGCGGACTGGTGGCGAGCGTGATGACGCCGCCGTGGGCGAGGGCGACGTCGCGGGCGATGGTGAGGCCCATGCCGACGCCGCCGGCGGCGCGCCGGGCGCCGTCGCCGCGGTAGAAGGGCGCGAAGACCCGCTCGCGGTCCGCCGCGGGGATGCCCGGGCCGTCGTCGTCGACGAGGAACTCGGCGTGGTCGCGATCGACGGCGAGGCTCACCTGCACCTGCGCGGCGTGTTTGACGGCGTTGTCGACGAGGTTGGCGAGCATGCGCTCGACCGCCATGGCGCGGACCGTCAGCCGCTCGCCTTTGGCGCCGGCGCGCACGTCGAAGGTCACCGGCTGCCGATTGCGCTCGGCGCGGGCCTCGAGGCGGGCGACGAGCTTCGCCGCCGGCACGCTGCGCATCGGCTCGGCGGCCTCGCCGCGGGCGAAGTCCAGATAGGCGTCGACGAGCCGGCGCATCTCCGCGACGTCCTCGTGCAGGGCGTCGATCGTGGCGGGGTCGCCCACCTCGCCGCGCATCATCTCGAGCTCGAGGTTCATGCGCGTGAGCGGGGTGGAGAGATCGTGGCTGACCGCGGCCAAGAGGTTCGTGCGCTGGCTCAGATGCCGCAGGATGCGCTGGCGCATGCGGTTGTAGGCGAGGCTCGCCTTGCGGATTTCCACCGCCCCTTCGAGCTTGACGTGGCCCGGATCGCGCCCCTTGCCGAAACTGTCGGCGGCGCGGGCGAGCCGCCCGATCGGGCGGAGCTGGCGGCTCAAAAAGTAGATCGCGATGACGATCAACAGCAGCGACGCGCCGATCATCCAGGCGACGAGGAGCACCGTCGTCGAGGTGTCGACGCGCTTGCGGTCCGGCAGCACGCGCAGGACGGCGTCGTCGAGCTGCACGTAGACGGCGACGCGGTCGACCTGGGCGGGTCGGGTGTCGATGCGGAAGGGATAGTCGAGGCGGGCCTCGAAGGCGTTCTGCATGGCCTGGTCGACCAACGGCGGCGGCAGAAAGCCGCTGCGCTCGCTCGCCTCCTGGAGTTCCGCCGCCGGCTCGAGGGAGACCGCGAAGCCGAAATAGCGCCGCGCATCGTCGAGGATCTCGCCCTGGGCGGTATCGTCGGGGGCGTTCGCGAGCTGGTCGGCGAGCCACGCCACCTCGCCCGCGACGCCGATGGCGAGCCAGCGGCTGACCGTGTCCCAGTGCCGGTCGTAGAAGATGACCACGAGCACGATCTGCAAGATCACCAGCGGCAGCACGATGATCAGCAGTGAGCGGCCGAAGAGCGTGCGCGGCAGCCACGTCGCGGGTCGCGGCAGGCGCCATCGGCGGCGCCGCGCAAACGGGCGCGGCAGCGTCGCGACCCGCGCCATCAGCGGACGCCCTTGAGGGCGTAGCCGCGGCCGCGCACGGTCACCAAAAAGCGCGGCTGGCGCGGATCGTCCTCGAGCTTGCGGCGCAGCCGCGCGATCTGGGTATCCACCGCGCGGTCGGCGCCGGCGATGTCGGCGTCCTGCGCGAGCGACGGTCGGTCCACCACCTCACCCGGCGTGGCGGCGAGGGTGGCCAAAAGCTGGCGCTCGGCGGAGGTGAGATGCACCGGCTCGCCGTCGGCGGTGAGGCTCTCGTCGTCCAGGTCGAAGACGAAGCGGCCGAAGCGGATGCGGCGCGGCGGCGCGGGTGGGGCGGGCACGGCGGCGCGCTCGAGGATGCGCTGCACCCGCAGCAACAGCTCGCGCGGCTCGAAGGGCTTGGAGAGGTAGTCGTCGGCGCCGGCCTCCAGCCCGCGGATGCGGTCCTCGACCTCCTTGCGCGCGGTCAAGAGCAGGATCGGCACGGCATGATCGGCCCGGATCTGCGCGGTGAGCACGACGCCGCTGGCGTCGGGCAGCATGACGTCGACGATCAAGAGGTCGAAGGCGAAGCGCTTGAGCGCCGCCCGGGCGCCCGCGACGTCCGCCGCGGTCGAGACGTGGTAGCCGTGCTTGGTCAAAAAGCGCTCCAAGAGCGCCCGCAGGCGGTCGTCGTCGTCGACGACGAGGAGATGATGCGGGCCGTCGGCCGCGGTCACGACCACGCCTCCTCGTCGAAGAACCGCCGCACGCGCGGCTCCACCAGGTCCACGAGCACGGTCTCGAAGCTGGCCACGATCTCCGGGCCGTGGGTGCGAAAGACGCTGCCGAGGCGCCGGCGCTGGTTGCGGTCCAGTCGGTCGCAGAGGTCGTTGCCGGCCTCGGTCATGACCAGCAGCTTGCGGCGACGGTCGTCGTCGGCCGAGCGCCGCGCGACGTAGCCGCCGTCGAGGAGGTGGTGGATGTGGCGCGAGACCGTCTGCTTGGGCAGCCCCAACAGGGTCTGCAGATCGCCGGCGGTGGCGGCGGTGCCACTCTTCAACAACAGCAGCATCAAGCGGTGGGTCAGGGTGAGACCTTCCGGCAGGCCGGCCCGCGCCGTCGCCTCGAACCCGCGGGCGGCGAGCAGCAACAGCGCCACCGACCGGTCCATTTCCTCGGGACGCAGGAATCGGGCCTTGCGGTGAGCGTCGATACGACGGTTCGGCATACCGGACCTCACATTGACACATATTGAGGCCGGTGATAGCGCTCGCAATCCTCCAAATCCGAAGAAAACGCCCGCTGAAGGCTCCCCATGGCACTCGTTCCTTACGACGACCGTGACGGTTGGATCTGGCTCAACGGCGAGTTCGTCCCCTGGCGCGAGGCGCGCCTGCACGTGCTCAGCCATGCCCTTCACTACGCCAGCTCGGTATTCGAGGGCGAGCGTGCCTACGGCGGCAAGGTCTTCAAGCTCACCGAGCACTCGCAGCGGCTGGTCGACAGCGCGCGGGTGATGGGCTTCGAGCTGCCCTACACGGTGGCGGAGCTCGACGCCGCCACCCGCGCCGCCATCGCCAAGAACGGGCTGAGCGACTGCTATGTCCGGCCGGTGGCTTGGCGCGGCTCGGAGATGATGGGCGTGTCCGCCCAGCACTGCGCGGTCCACGTCGCCATCGCGGTGTGGGAGTGGGGCGCCTATTACAGCGACCTCAGGCTGACGCCGGCGATCTACCACCGCCCGGCGCCGACCGCGGCACCCGTGCACAGCAAGGCCGCGGGCCTCTACATGATCTGCACCCTCTCCAAGCACGCGGCCGAGGCCAAGGGCTTCGGCGACGCGCTGATGCTCGACCACGAGGGCTTCGTCGCCGAGACCACCGGCGCCAACATCTTCATGGTCAAGGGGCACCGCGTCCACACGCCCTTGCCGGACCGGTTCTTGAACGGAATCACCCGCCAGACGGTGATGGACCTCGCCCGCGCCCGCGGCTACGAGCTGATCGAGCGCCGCATTCGGCCCGAGGAGCTGCGCGACGCCGACGAGCTGTTCGTCACCGGCACCGCCGCGGAGGTCACCGCGGTGCGGGCGATCGACGAGGTGACCTATCCGCTCGGCCCGGTGACCCGGCAGCTCATGGACGACTTCCGCGAGCTCACCCGCGCCACGGCCGCGGAGGTCGCGGCGTGAGCAGCCACCGCCGCCCGCCGACGGCCGGGCGCCGCGACGTCCGGTCGAGCTGACGAGGAGCCGCCGCGCATGTCCCGTGCCGTCTGCGTCTTCTGTGGCTCGCGAGCCGGCGCGCCGCGCGATTATCGCGGCCTCGCCGCCGATTGCGGCGACCGGCTCGTGCATGCGGGCTGGCGCATCGTCTACGGCGGCGGCGATGTCGGCATGATGGGCGCGCTCGCCGACGCCGCCATCGCCGCCGGCGGTGAGGTTGTGGGCTTCATGCCCGAGCGCCTCTTGGGCCGCGAGGTCGGCCATCGCGGTATCACCGACCTCACCGTCACCGCCGACATGTTCGAGCGCAAGCGGCTGATGATCGCCGGCAGCGACGCGTTCTTGGCGCTGCCCGGCGGGCTCGGCACCGTCGACGAGATCCTCGACGTCGTCACTCTGCGCCAGCTCGGCTATCACGACCTGTCCATCGTGCTGGTCGACGACCACGGCTTCTGGCAGCCGTTCCAGCGGATGGTCGAGCACGTCGCGGGCACCGGCTTCGCCGACCGCGGCGTGCTCGACCTCTTCACCCTGGCACCCGATCTCGACGCCGCGCTCGACATGCTGGGGCCGAGCGCGGGCTGACGGCCGCGCTCACGCGGAGCCCGCGGGCGCGCCGTCGGCTTCGCCGGCCTGCTGCTGTCGCTGCTGCAGGCGCCGGCGGTAGAGGCCGAGGAAATCGATCGGGTCGATCATCAGGGGCGGGAAGCCGCCGTCGCGGGTGGCGTCGGCGATGACGCGCCGGGCGAACGGGAACAACAGGCGCGGACATTCGATCATCAAGACCGGCTGGACCGCGTTGTCCGGCATATTGGCGATGGCGAAGAGTCCGCCGTAGTTCAACTCGCAGACGAAGACCGTCTCACCGCCCGCCTTGGCGTTGACGTTGAGCTGGAGCTCGGTTTCGTAGCGGTCGTTCTCGACGTGGCGGCCGCGGGTATCGACGTTGATCTGGATCTCCGGCCGCTGCCCGCCCTGCATCGCCGCCGGCGCGCGCGGGTTCTCGAACGAGAGGTCCTTGACGTACTGGGTGATGATCGACAGCCGCGGCGGCTGTTGCTGCTGCTGGCCGGCGTCGTCGCCTTGGGCGTCCGTACCGGTCGAGGTGTCGTTTTCGGCCATCGCTAGCTCCACGGAAAGGGCGACGCGGCGCCGCGCCGCGCGAGACGGTTCGTGCTCGGTGCGGCCCGGGCCGCACGCACCGCGCCGCCGACGCGCCGGCTTTAGCGGCGCTGGCCGC
This sequence comes from Alphaproteobacteria bacterium, assembly GCA_046541805.1. Lineage (GTDB taxonomy): Bacteria > Pseudomonadota > Alphaproteobacteria > Geminicoccales > Geminicoccaceae > JAAAPF01. The sequence continues at coordinate 42,523 of JBKHCM010000005.1, read as the reverse complement.
GTCGGCGCAAGCCGCGCACCGCGCCGTGGCCCGGCTGGACCTCAGCGCTCGCGCGGGCCCCAGCCCTGGCCGGGCGGCGGCATCTCGTCGCCGCCGTCGTCGTCGACGACCTCGTAGTCGGCATCGACGACGTCGCCCGGCGGCTGCGGTGGCCGGCCGCCGGGCCGGGCGTCTTCGGGCATCACGACATGGATGCGATCGCGCACGCGGCCGTAGACGAGCGCGCGCACCGGCGGTAGCAGTAACGCCCCGCCGATCGCGTCGGTGAAGAAGCCCGGCGTGATCATCAACAGGCCGGCGACGACGAGGCAGAGGCCGTCGAAGCCCTCGCGCATCGGCACCTCGCCGGCCGCCATCCGCTTTCGGGCCCGGTACGCGACGCCGAAGCCCTGGTGGCGGATGACGGCGCTGCCGACGACGGCGGTGACGACGATCGCGGCGAGGGTCGGCCACAGGCCGATCCAACCGCCGATCTGGATGAACAGCGCAACCTCGACGAGCGGCACCGCGATGAACAGGATGAGGAGGAGCAGGCCCAGCGGCATCGGAAGGTCGGTTTAACTTTTGACGGTGGAGATTATATCTACGGGTGCGCCGCCCGGTGCCCGCCCGGCCCAACGCTCGCCCACGCATCCGAACTGCGCCAGCACATGTCAAACGGTTTCCCCTTCATCGACATCATCTTTTTCGCGGCCGTGGCGCTGTTCATCGCGTTTCGCCTGCGTAACGTCCTCGGCCGGCGCACCGGCCACGAGCGCCGGCCCGAGGCGTCGACGGTCACGCCGAGCACGCGCGACAACGTCGTGAGCCTGCCGGGGCGGGAGGAACAGGCGGAAGCGGCGTTCAGCCACATCGACGATGCCGAACTCCGTGACGGCCTGACGGCGATCCGGCGTGCCGATCCGGACTTCGACCTCGAAGGTTTCCTGATGGGCGCGCGCCAAGCCTTCGAGATGATCGTCGACGCCTTCGCCCGCGGCGACGCCGAGGCGCTTAGGCCGCTGTTGGCCGACGACGTCTACGGCGGCTTCGCCGACGCCATCGAGCAGCGGCGCCAGGCCGGCGAGACGCTCGAGACCGAGGTCGTCGCCATCAAGCAGGCCGACGCCGTCGAGGCGCGGATGGAGGGCAGCTGGGCGCACGTGACCGTGCGGTTCGTGAGCGATCAGGTGAACGTCACGCGCGACGCCGAGGGCAACATTCTCGACGGCGACCCGGAGCAGCTCGCCGAGATCGTCGATCTTTGGACCTTCGCCCGCGACACCAGCTCGCGCGACCCGAACTGGGAGCTGGTCTCCACCGGCGTCGGCGAGTGAGGCCGCGCGCGCCGGCCACAGGACCGCCTCACGGGCGTTTGTCTGTGCAAGGCGTTCATCGTCGCCTAGACAAGGCTCCGATCCGATCTCGGAGGAGCCGATGGTGCGCGAACGACGCGCCGATCTCTGCGTGATCGGCGCCGGCGCCGGTGGCCTGTCGGTCGCCGCCGGTGCTGCGCGGCTCGGCGCCGACACGGTGCTGATCGAGGCCGGCCGCATGGGTGGCGACTGCCTCAACGTCGGCTGCGTGCCGTCGAAGTCGCTCTTGGCGGCGGGGCACGCCGCCCACGCCGCCGCCGACGGCGAGGCCTTCGGGGTCCGTCCGCGAGGCTGGCCGGGGATCGATGCGGCGGCCGTACGGCGCCACGTTCGCGACGTCATCGACGCCATCGCCCCGCACGACAGCCAGGCGCGCTTCGAGGGTCTGGGCGTCACCGTGCTGCGCACGACCGCGCGCTTCCTCGATCCCGACACGGTCGAGGCCGACGGCCGACGCATTCGCGCGCGACGCTTCGTCGTCGCCACCGGCAGCCGGCCGGCGCTGCCGCCGATCCCGGGCATCGCGGGCGTCGGCTATCTGACCAACGAGACCATCTGGGACCTCGCCGATCTGCCGGAACATCTGGTGATCATCGGCGGTGGGCCGATCGGCACCGAGCTGGCCCAGGCGCATCGCCGCCTCGGCGCGCGCGTCACCGTGCTCGAGTCCCAGCGCCTCTTGCCCCGCGACGACGCCGAGCTCGTCGCCATCGTGCGCGCCGCGCTGACGGCCGAAGGCGTGGCGATCCACGAGGGCGCGCGGATCGGCGCCGTGGCACCCGCCGGCAACGGCGTGCGCGTCAGCTTCGAGCACGAGGGCGAACGGCAATGGGTCGACGGCAGCCATCTGCTCGTCGCCGCCGGCCGGGCGCCCAACGTCGAGGCGCTGGAGCTGGACAAGGCCGGCATCGACGCGACCGCCACCGGCATCACCGTCGATCGCCGCCTGCGCACCAGCAACCGGCGCGTGTTCGCGGTCGGCGACGTCACCGGCGGGCCGCAGTTCACCCACGTCGCCGCCCACCACGCCAGCGTGGTCGTCCAGAACGCGCTCTTCCGCCTGCCGGCGAAGGTGAGCACGGTGATCCCAGCGGTGACCTACACCGATCCCGAGCTCGCCAGTGTCGGCCCGCCGGTGGAGGCGGCGGGAGCCGAGGCGGGCTGCGAGCTGGTGCGGGTGCCCTACGCCGACAGCGACCGCGCCCGCGCCGAGCGGCGCACCGAAGGCCTGTTGAAGCTCGCCGCCGACCGGCGCGGGCGGGTGCAGGCGGTGGCGATCGCCGGCGCGCAGGCGGGCGAGCTCCTGCAGCCCTGGCTGCTGGCGATGGCGACCGGCACCAGGCTGCGGGCGCTGGCGTCGCTGGTCGCGCCCTACCCGACGCTCGGTGAGCTCAACAAGAAGGCGGCCTCCGACTTCTACGCGCCGCGCCTCTTCAGCCCCGCCACGTGCCGGCTGGTGCGCTGGCTGAGGCGCCTTGGATGAAACTTTCGTTACGTCGCCTCGTTCCGCTGCTCCTGCTGGCGGCGGCAACGGTGCTCGTCTTCGCCACCGGCCTGGACCGCTATCTCTCGATGGAGGTGCTGAGCGAGCATTATCTCGACCTGCGCGCCTGGGCCGCCGCCCATCCCGTCGCCGCACCGCTCGCCTTCGGGGCCGCCTACGCCGCCGGTGTGGCCGTCTCGATCCCCGGTGCGGCCATCATGACCGTGGCCGGCGGCCTCATGTTCGGGCTCGTTCTCGGCACCCTCATCGTCGTCGTCTCGGCGACGTTCGGCGCTACGATCGTCTTCCTCATCGCCAAGACCGCGCTCGGTGAGCCGCTGCGCCGGCGCGCGAGCGGCTGGATCAAGCGGATGGAGCAGGGCTTTCAAGCGGACGCCTTGAGCTATCTCCTGGTCCTGCGGCTGGTGCCGATCTTTCCCTTCTGGCTGGTCAACATCGTCCCCGCCTTTCTCGGGATGCGGCTGGCGAGCTACGTCCTGGCCACCTTTTTCGGTATTCTGCCGGGTACCGCCGTGATCGCCAGCATCGGCAACGGCCTCGGCGAGATCCTCGAGGCCGGCGAGCGGCCCGATCTCTCCATCGTCTTCTCGCTCGAGGTGCTGGGCCCGTTGGTGGCGCTCGCCGTCCTCGTGCTGTCGACGAGCCTCTACAGGCGCTGGCGCCGCGGCCGCGACGCCAGCTGAGCCGCGCGTCACGGCCGATCACCCCGGCATGACGCCTTCCTGCGCGGGCCATCGGCGCGCGAACATCGGCGCGCCGAATGGCCGGCGGCCGGCTTCACCCGGGCGCTCGTCCCGTTCGAGCAGACCTTTTCCGAGGGGCCGGCCCGAGCCCGGCGTTGCGTCGATCGACGACCCGAGCGTCGCCGCGGTCGCAGCCGCGCGCCGACCTCGCCACGGAGCAGTCGGTGATACCGTCGACGCCCGCACCGACCCGCGACGCGTGCGCATCTGACACGACATCGTCAACGACCGCGCCGGCGGGGTGCGGGTGGCGGTGACCTGCGGTCCTTTGTGCCACGCGGCGATCAGCGTCGAGCGCCGGATCGCTGCCCGCGTCACCAGCGGCGAGCTGCGCCAATCGGACCTCGTCATGTACAAGCGTCTCACCGAGCGTTGGTGGCAGCACTGCGAGGGCCGCGCCATCCTCGGCGACGCCGCCGGTGCCGAAGGGACGCGCGCGCCGCGTCAGCCGTCGGCGCCGCCCAGCCGCTCCAGCGCCGCGACCTTCGCCTCGCCGCTGACGAGCCGGGCGTAGGTCGCGAGCGCCTCGCGACCCGCCGCGGGATCGGCGAACGTCCAGAGGTCGTCGATCACGCCCTCCATGATCAGCGCGTAGACCGCGGATTCGATCGCCTGCCGCACGGCGATCTGCGTCGGCTCGTTCGAGGTGATGCCGGCGTCGATCTCCAACAGCTCCTCGAAGCCGACGAACCGGAAGACGTTGGACTGGAGCTGCGTCGAGTAGAGCGTCTTGCTGACGTTCACCGACGCTACGATCTCGCCGGTCTTGACGCTGGCGGCGCGCAGATAGACGGCGACGACGTCGGCGCGGTACTCGGTCGATCCGCCGATCCCCAGGAGCCGTGCCCCGACCCCGCCGGTCAGTTGGTTGGTGTCGTAGGAGATGATGCCGCCCTCCAGCAGCACGCCACCGAAGGTCAGCGGCGTCAGCGGCGTGCCGTCGGCGAACTGCTCACGGGTGGCGCGAATGATCTGCCGCTCCTGCAGGAGGTTCTGCAGCCCGCCCCGCTCGAGCAGGTTGAACCAATCGCCGTCGCCGGCGCGAAACGCGGCGTCGACCAGGATCGCGGCACCGCCCTGCGTCACCGCGGTCGAGAGCTCGGCGACGTTCGCCTCCGGCTTACGCTGCCCGGTCTGGTCGTCGAAGCCGTAGATGGCCACCGTCAGCGGCTGCGCCGGCGGCGGGAGGTCGTGCAGCCGCTTGGTCGTCGCCAGTTCCGGCATGATCTCCGGGGCTTGGCCGATCGTCTCGACGGCCGGGGTCGTGCAGGCGCCGACGCCGAGGGTGAACAGCACGGCGCCGAGCCGTGCGCGCCAATGCGCTTCCATCTCGCCGCGCTTTCAGAACCGCGGCGTCGGGACGGTTCAAAGACGGCAGCTTGGCCCTGGCTGGTGAGCGTGGAGGTGAGGTCCGTGCCCGATCTCGTCGACGCGCGCGCTGCGGATGGTGCCGTCGGGCGCCAGCGGCCCGCGCGGCCTGCTGACCAACACTCGGACCCCAGCGAGGACCGGCGCTCTCACAGCAAGCTACGGGGCATGATCGGCGCGCCAAGCGCCGATCGATTGTGGTAACGGATTGGGGAACGGGTCAGCGACCCGTTCAAAAAAACTTCTTTTTTCAATGGTTTAAGAAAGGATGCTGGCGGAGGGAGCGGGATTCGAACCCGCGAGGGGTTGCCCCCAACACGCTTTCCAGGCGTGCGCCTTAGACCGCTCGGCCATCCCTCCGAACGGCGCCGGTTGTAAGCGCGCCTGTGGAGCCGTGCAACTGCGCGGCGGCCGGGTCACGTGAGCTGATGTCGAAGGCCGGGCGCGAGGCCCTTTACGCCTGCCGAGGCGCGTCGGAACCGGCTCGGATCGTCGATGGCGGCGACGAAGGTCAACGCCACCAGGTTGCCGACACGCCGAAGCGGCGTCACGCGGCGGGCCCCTTGGGATGGGCGGCACCGTGGTGAGCCGGCGCACCCGCGCGGCGTCGCGGCCGACGGCGACCAAGCCGCTTTTCCAGGTCCTTGAACCGGCGCAGCAGCTCGGCGCGCGCCGCCCGCAACGCCGCGGCGACCGTCTTCAGGGTCGGGTGCCCCTCGACCAGCGCGCGGACCCGCGCCTCGAAGCCCCTCGGCGTCGTCGGGCCGACCTCGCGCCCGAAGCCGCGCGCCACGGCCCTGAGGTTCATCTCGACGGCGCGGCGCTTCGCCTGCAACAGCTTGCGCGTCGTCAGCAGCGCCCGGGTCTCCTGCGTCGCCAGCGACTTGCCGTGCACCGGCTTGAACCAACCGAGGCGCATCAGCGTGTCGCTGCCGCCGCCCGGCGAGCACGGCACGACGAACTCGATCGGCGCGGCGGCGGAACCCTCGAGCCGATCATCGCGAGCCGAGCGCACCGCGTGGCCACCGCGCGGCGCAGAGCGGCTCGATCGTCGCGGCGGCAGCGGATACCGGCCCGCCCCCGGTTGGGGCGCGCCCCTGAGCCAAGGAGTCGCAGGTGGAGAGGCGCGCTGGACCGGCTACGCTCACCGGCGTTGCGCGGCAGCCACGCGTAGCGTCCGGATGTTGGCCCCGGCAGGCTCCGCCTGTCGGGGCGTCTTCGCGGACGGTGCCGCCGGAGGGACTCGAACCCCCGACCTTCCGCTTACAAGGCGGTTGCTCTACCGACTGAGCTACGACGGCGTGTTGGCGAGGCTACGCTTGCCGCGGTGGGCTCGCAAGGCGCCGCTCGCCGGCCCTCACCACGGGATGTCGCGCTCGTCCTGGGCGGGAACGGCGAGCCGCTCGTTCGCCTCGAGGGCGAGGCACCGCATGGCCATGTTGCGCGCCGCCTTCGAGGCCCGATACCTCGGCACGCCGCTCGTCGTGTTCTCATGAAGACGGCGCATGCGGCTCGTCAGCGTCGCGATCACCCACCGCTCGCTCGCGGCGCTGCCGTCGGGCACCGCGCGCCGGGAGAACCGGCGCGAGCGCGTTGGCCCGCACGATCCGGCTCCAGCTCTCGGCGTCGACGGCGGCGTGGGTCTGCGGGCGCGGGCCGAACAGCCCGGCGTTGTTGACGAGCCCGCCCGCCGGCGCCTCGATTCGCGCGGCGAAAGCCGCGATGGCGGCCGGCTTCTCCAGCTCCAGCGGTTCACGGGCGGTCGCCGACGGCTGGTCGCGCCGCTCCGGGCGGCAAGCACCCGCGCTGGCGCGTCAGTACGCCCGGTCATCCCAAAAGCAGATCAAGGCGGTGCGCCACAGGATCCGCAAATCGAACCACAGCGACCAGTTATCGATATAGAAGAGATCCAGCTCGACGCGCCGCCGCATATCTTCGAGCGTATGGATCTCGCCGCGACAGCCGTTGACCTGGGCCCAGCCGGTGATGCCGGGTTTGGCGCGATGCCGTCCCAGATACCCGTCGATGAGCGTGGCGTAGTATTCATCGTGGACGACGGCGTGGGGGCGCGGGCCGACCAACGACATCTCGCCGCGCAGCACGTTCAACAGCTGGGGCATCTCGTCCAGGCTGGTGCGGCGAATGAACCGACCGACCGGGGTCACCCGCGGGTCGCTGCGGGTGGCGTGCTTGACCTCCTTGGCGTCGTGGAGATCGCAGCGGTCGGCGTACATCGAGCGGAACTTGAAGACGTTGACCGGCTGCTGGTTGAAGCCGAGCCGCTGCTGCGTGAACAGGATGGGGCCCGGCGACGTCAGCTTGATCGCGGCGGCGACCACGACCAGCAGCGGCAGCAAGAAGAGCAAAGCCGCGGCGGCGAGGACGCGATCGAACGCCGATTTGACGAGCCAGGCCCAGCCGTCGATCGGCTTTTGCAGGCAGGTGAAGCTGGTCAGATCGCCGAGCCGGCGGTGACCCAGAGTCAGCACCGTCGCCGGCGGAACCGCCGGCAGCACCCCCACCTCGAACGGAAAGTGCCGCAACCGATCGATCAGGCCCGGGAGGTGGTCGAGGTCGCCGGGCTCGAGCGCGACGGCGACGTGATCCACCGTCTGCGCGGTCAAGAGCTGGCGCAGGTCGAACTCGACGTCGCCCGCGGAGAGGCCGGTCGGCAGGTCGATATAGCCGACGACGCGGATGTCGCGGCGGTCGTGTTCGAGACGTCGCGCCGCCTCGCGCCCCCAGGCGCCGCTGCCGACGACCGCGACGTGCCAAGCGAGATGACCTTGCCGCCGGGCCCGCTCGATCCACGCCGTCGCCGCGATCCGCGTGCCCGCGAGCAGCAAGAAGGTCAATACCAGCCAAGCCACGAGCCAGTCGCGCGGCGGCAGAGCCGCCGGGGCCACCACGAACACGATCGAAAGCGCGCCGGCGAGCACGCCGAGCCACGCGGCGCCCAGGCGCGGCACCTGCTCGGCGAGCTGCACCGGGCGGCGCGCGCGGTAGAGCCCGGCGACCGGGAAGAGGGCCAGCGCCAGCAGCGCCGCGGCCATGACGCACGCGGCTTTATCCGCCGGCAGCGCGCCGCCGGCGGTGAGCGCGTGCGCTACGTGTGCCCCGAAGACGAGGACCGCGATGTCGGCGACGCGCAGCGCGATCTCGACGCCGTGGCCGGGACGCAGCGCCCGCGGCCAGCGGCGGTTGGGGATGACGCCGCGATGGACCGGGTAGACCGCGCTCATCGGCTCATCCAACCCGGCGCTTGCGACCGCCGGCACGACGACCGGCCCGGGCGGGCGTGCGGGGCTCGACAAGGTGCTGGCGCGACCGATCTGGGGCGATGCGGGTCGCGGCGGGGCGTCCATCGGCGTTGCGCCCCGACGCGCGCGTTCGGGGTGCACGGCGCCATGATCGTCCAACTCCGAATTCACGATCCCGAAACTCCAGGCGCCTCATGCGCGTCACCCACCGGTTCGGCTGGCGAGCGAGAAGGCCGCGACCAGCCGAGCCGGCACGACGGCGCCGCCGGCGACGCGGCGGCGGGATCGAGAGAGCCGCAGGCGACGCCGCCCACAGCTGGCGAACGGCGCGTCGCCACGCCGGCGTCAACGGTGCCGGACAGCGCGGGAAGGGGCGCACCCGGATAGCACCAAAGACGCGCGGTCCTTGCGATGCGACCAGGGTCGAGCGACCCCACCGCCGGAGCGATGCGCCCCTGCGCCGTAGGGGGGAAGCGGCGACGGTGGCTCGAGACGGTGCCCGAGCCGACCTGACGCGAAGAGTGTCGAGCGCAGCGGTCGACGCGCGTCACCTCGGTCCCCCAGTGTTTAGGCGCTCTTCGGTGGTCGGGCGTTCGGCGACGTTGCCGCAATGCAACATCGTGGGCGGCTTTATAACGAGTTTTCATGGTGTCCACCACCCGCAGCGCCGCGGCCGTCGCAGTGGGGTACGTTGACTTGACGGACGGTCCCCCTTATCTCCGGGCCTCCATGTCGAGGGGCCGCACCGGCGTGCGGACGAGGATTCGCGCTCATGCTCGCAGCCATCGCCAAACGGGTCTTCGGCTCGGCCAACGAGCGCCGACTGGTCGCGCTCAGACGCCAGGTCGACGCCATCAACGCGCTCGAGCCGGAGTTGGAACGCCTGGACGACGCCGGGCTGCGCGCGCGCACGGACGCGTTACGCGCGCGGCTTGCCGAGGGCGCCACGCTCGACGACCTGCTCGTCGAGGCGTTCGCGACGGTCCGCGAGGCGGCCAAGCGGACCCTCGGCCAACGCCATTTCGACGTCCAGCTCATCGGCGGCATGGTGCTGCACGAGGGCAAGATCGCCGAGATGAAGACCGGCGAGGGCAAGACGCTCGTGGCGACGCTGCCGGTCTACCTGAACGCGCTGACCGGCGAGGGGGTGCACGTCGTCACCGTCAACGACTACCTCGCCCGTCGCGACGCCGCCTGGATGGGCGCGATCTACGAGTTCTTGGGCCTCAGCGTCGGCTGCATCATTCCCAATCAGGACGACGACGCCCGCCGCCACGCCTATGCCTGCGACATCACCTACGGCACCAACAACGAATTCGGTTTCGACTATCTGCGCGACAACATGAAGTTGTCGAAGGCACGGATGGTCCAGCGGCCGTTCCGCTACGCCATCGTCGACGAGGTCGATTCGATTTTGATCGACGAGGCGCGCACGCCGCTGATCATCTCCGGCCCGGCCGACACCAGCTCCGAGCTCTACGCCCGCGTCGACAAGCTGATCTCGCTGCTCGACGACGCGGACTACGAGCTCGACGAGAAGCAGCGCACCGTCGCACTGACCGAGCAGGGTGGCGAGAAGACCCAGCAGGCCCTCGCCGAGGCGGAGCTGTTGCGCGGCGACGACCTCTACGATCTCGAGAACGTCTCGCTGGTCCACCACGTCCAGCAGGCGCTGCGGGCGCACAAGCTGTTCACCCGCGACGTCCACTACCTCGTGCGCAACGGCAAGGTGGTCATCGTCGACGAGTTCACCGGCCGCGCCATGGAGGGACGGCGCTTCTCCGACGGCCTGCATCAGGCGCTCGAGGCCAAGGAGGGCGTCGAGATCCAGCCCGAGAACCAGACGCTGGCCTCGGTCACCTTCCAGAACTTCTTCCGCCTTTATCCCAAGCTCGCCGGCATGACCGGCACGGCGATGACCGAAGCGGCGGAGTTCGCCGAGATCTACAAGCTCGAGTGCGTCGAAATTCCGACGCACCGGCCGATGGTCCGCGTCGACGAGGACGACGAAGTCTATCGCACGCAGGCGGAGAAGAGCGACGCCATCGTGGCGGAGATCCGCGCGGCGCATGAGAAAAAGCAGCCCGTGCTCGTCGGGACCGTCAGCATCGAGAAGTCCGAGCACCTCTCCGGGCTGTTGAAGAAGGCGAAGATCCCGCATCGCGTGCTGAACGCCCGCTACCACGAGCAGGAAGCGTTTATCGTCGCGCAGGCGGGCCGACCCGGCGCGGTCACGATCGCCACCAACATGGCGGGCCGCGGCACCGACATCCAGCTCGGCGGCAACGCCGACATGCGGTTGGCGCGAGAGCTCGGCGACGACCCCGACCCCGCCAAGGCGGAGGCCATCCGCGCCGAGGTGGGACGCGACCACGATCTCGTCATCGCCGCCGGCGGGCTCTACGTCATCGGCACCGAGCGCCACGAGAGCCGGCGCATCGACAACCAGCTGCGCGGCCGCTCCGGCCGGCAGGGCGATCCGGGACGCTCGAAGTTCTTCCTCGCCCTCGACGACGATCTCATGCGGATCTTCGGCTCCGACCGCATGGACGGCTTGCTGCAGCGGCTCGGCCTGCAGGCCGGCGAGGCCATCGTCCACCCCTGGATCAACAAGGCGCTCGAGAAGGCGCAGAAGAAGGTCGAGGCCCGCAACTTCGAGATCCGCAAGAACCTCCTCAAGTTCGACGACGTGATGAACGACCAGCGCAAGGTCGTCTACGAGCAGCGTCGCGAGATCCTGGACGCCGACGACGTGCACGAGGTGGTGCGCGACATGCGCCATCAGGTCATCGAGGATCTCGTGCACCGCTGCATCCCGCCCAAGGCGTTCGCGGAGGAATGGGACATCGACACGCTGGTGGAGGAGAGCCGGCGCTTGCTCGGGCTCGACGCGCCGATCCGGGACTGGGCCGCCGAGGAGGGCATCGCCGAGGCCGAGATCCGCGAGCGACTGACCGACGCGTCTGATCGCTACATGGCGCAGCGGGCCGTCGAGGTCGGCCCCGAGACGATGCGCGGCGCCGAGAAGAGCCTGCTCCTGCAGATCCTCGACCATCTCTGGAAAGAGCACCTGCTCCAGCTCGACCATCTGCGTCAGGGCATCCATCTGCGCGGCTTCGGGCAGCGCGACCCGTTGAACGAGTACAAGCGCGAAGCCTTCGGCCTGTTCGAGTCGATGCTCGCCAATCTGCGCCAGACGGTGACGCAGGTGCTCGCGCAGATGGAGATCCGCGAGCCCAGGGCACCGCAGCCCGCGACCGCGCCGGAGGCGATCGCCGAGAAGCGCGAGCCGGCGATGGCGATGGCCGGCGCGGCGGCGGGCGACGCCCCTGCGCTCGACGCGGGCCGGCCGGAAAGCTGGGGCAAGGTGCCGCGCAACGCGCCGTGCCCTTGCGGCTCGGGCAAGAAGTACAAGCAGTGCCACGGCAAGCTGACCTGAGGTGGCGGCGGGCGTGAGCGCGTCTCCCGCCGCCGTCGACGTGCACGCCCCCGCGCTCCGCGCCACCGGTCGCGACCGCCCAGCGGCGCGCGTCGCCGCGTTCGCGGGGTGTAATCGCGTGCGCGGCGGCACACCGACCGTTGTGGAGGGAGTATGGCCCGGTGGGCGAACGGTCGTGAGGGCGTGCTTCGCCCGCGCCCCCGGCGAGGGGTGCGGCGCGTCGGAAGCCGGTCGCACGGTCCTGCCGGTGCGGCAGCGGGCCGCCACGGGCGCGGTTCTCAGCGTCGGCGGTGCCGAGCCGCGGTGAGCTTCGTGGTGCGCGTCGGGGCGCGGGCGGTGCTCGTCGGCCTCGTCCTTCTGCTCGCGCTCGGTGCCGGCGCCCCGCTCGCCGCCCAGGAGCCCGGCGCCGATGCGGCCGCGCCGAGCGGCACGCCGCCGCCGCCCGACGCGCTGGCGCCGGAGACCCGCGACGCCCTGGCCGAGCTGGATCAGGCTACCGTCGAGCGCGTCATCGCCCTGTTGGAGGACGAGAGGGAGCGCCAGCGCCTGCTCGAGACGCTGCGCGCGGTGGCGGCGGTCGAGGCCGCGCGCCAGCCGGAGGGGTCGACGAGCTTGGTCGCGGAGCCGGTGGGCTGGCTGCAGGCGGAGATCGATCGGCGCGTCGAGGCGGTCGAGGAGAGCGTCGAGGCCGTCATGCGGTCGGGAAGCCGGGTCGAGTATCTCGGTCGCTGGCTGACGCGCCAGGTCACCGAGCCCGCGCGCCGGAGCTTTTGGATCGAGACCCTCGCGGAGATCGGGCTGGTGCTGGGCGTCGCGCTCGCCGGTGCCTTGGTGGTGCGGCGGTGGCTGCGCGGCGCGCGCGCCGGCTTCGACAGCTACGCGCCCCCGACGCCGCTGCACTTCACCGCCGCCATCGTGCTGCACGCGCTGCTGCGGCTGATCCCGGTCGGCCTGTTCGTCCTCGCCGCCGCCGTGGCGGCGTTCGCGCTCGACCTCGGCGCCTACACCCTGGCGGTGACCCGCTCGCTGGTCCAGGGCCTCGCCTTCGTGACCGCCGTCACCGCCGTCATGCGCGCCGTGCTCAACGTCCGCAACCCGCACATGCGGCTGTTCCCGGTCGAGGCGGACGTCGGCGTCTCGATCCAGCGCTCGGTCGTGCGGGTGGTGGCCGTCGGCGGCTACGGCTATTTCGCTCTCCAGGCCGCCCGCGCCTTGGGCCTGCCCTGGACGGTGCACGGCTTTCTCGAGCACGTCCTCTTCTTCGTCACCTTCCTGCTCTACGTGCGGTTGATCTTGCGCTTCCGCCGGCTCGGCGCGGACGGCTTGCACGAGCTGGCGGCGGAACGCCGGGCGGGGCTGGTCAGCCGCTTCCTGCCTTGGGATTCCGTGGCGCGGACCTGGCACATCGGAGCGATCCTGTTCGGGCTCGCCGTCTACGGCTCCTGGGCGCTGCAGATCGCGGGCGGGCCGGCGTTCCTGTTTCGCGCGCTGGGCATCACCCTCGCTCTGCTCTTCGTCACCCGGCTGGTCAATCTGTGGCTGACCTCGCGGGCGCTCGATCAGGAGCCGGAGCGCGCCGGCGAGGAGGAGGAGGCCGAGTTCGGCGACGTCATCGTCACCGCCACCCGCTCGCCCTTGAGCTTCGCCCTGCGGCTGGGGACGTCGGCGCTGGCGTTGATCTTGATCCTGCAGGCCTGGGGCGTGGACGCCTGGGGCTGGCTGCAGAGCGATGCCGGCGAGGCGGTGCGCGACGCCCTGCTCGCGGCCCTCGCGACGGTGGCGGTGGCCTACCTGATCTGGCGGCTACTGAACCGCCTCATCCGCGGGGCCATCGAGGAAACCGACAACCTCGGCCGGCCGGTGCGCTCCAACCGCTCGCAGACCCTGTTGACCATCGGCCGCAACGTCGCGTTCGTCGTGATCTGGCTGACGGCGGGCATGCTGGCCTTGAGCGAGCTGGGCGTGAACCTGGCGCCGTTGATCGCCGGCGCCGGCGTCATCGGCCTCGCCATCGGCTTCGGCGCGCAGACGCTCGTACAGGACATCATCACCGGGTTCTTCATCCTCATCGAGGATACGATCTCGGTGGGCGACGTCGCCGATCTCGGTGGCAAGGTCGGGGTGGTCGAGGCGGTGACGCTCAGGATCGTGCGCCTGCGCGCCTATGACGGCCAGGTCCACACCATCCCCTACAGCAAGATCTCGACGATCTCGAACCTCACCAAGGACTTCTCCTACTATGTCTTCGACGTCGGCGTCGCCTACAAGGAGGACGTCGACCGGGTGATGGCGGTGATGGCCGAAGTCGGCGCGGAACTGCAGCGCGAGCGGGCCTATCGCCGGCTGATCGTCGAGCCGTTGGAGATCGCGGGCGTCGACCGTTTCGCGGAGAGCGCGGTGGTCATCCGCGCCCGGATGAAGACGCGGCCGCTGCAGCAGTGGACCGTCGGGCGCGAGTTCAACCGGCGCTTGAAGAAGCGCTTCGACGAGCTCGGCATCGAGATCCCGTTCCCACAGCGGACCCTGCACGTCGCCACCCCGGCCACCGGCGCGCAGGCCTTTCCCGCGCCGGCGCCGGCGACCACCGGGGCGCCCGACGGCCACGCCACAAACGCCGAGAGCGCGGCGGAGGGCCGCTGAGCGATCACTCCCGTCGCGTCGCTCGATCGTGGAGCAAGACGAAACGACGCAAGCGGTCGATCGACGTCGCCGCGCGCGGGAGGGGATGCGCTCGTCTCGCCCTCCTTTTTTTCCTGTTGGGCGCGCGAACCGTCGAGCGGGCCGGGGCGCTCCGTCGACGGGCTTGAAGCCGGCGCGGCGGTGCCTATGTGTCAGTCGTGGACGCCTTCGGGGTCCACGTCGTTGGTTGCTCAACCGGAGAACTGACCCATGCGTACGCTGGATCTGACCCCGCTTTTCCGCTCGAGCGTCGGCTTCGATGCGCTCGACAAGATGCTGGACAACGCCTTCCGCGAGCAGGCCCAGTCGTCTTACCCGCCCTATAATATCGTCAAGACCGCCGAGGACGCGTACCGCGTCGAGATCGCCGTCGCCGGCTTCGCCGAGAGCGACATCGACGTCACGCAGCACCAGAACGTGCTCATCGTCCGCGGCCAGGCGGCGAAGCGCGACGAGCAGAACCTCGAATACCTGCACCGCGGCATCGCCCAACGCGCCTTCGAGCACAAGTTCCAGCTCGCCGATCATGTCGAGGTGCAGCGCGCCCGGCTCGAGCACGGCATGCTGGTGATCGACCTCGTCCGGTACGTCCCGGAGGCGATGCAGCCCAAGAAGATCGCCATCACCAACGGTCAGGCGCGGGCCAACGGCGACGCCGGCGGCAACGGTCACGCCTCGGGTGCGCGGGTGATCGAGGAGACCAAGACGGACGCTTGAGCGCGGCACGCGCGCCCGCGCCGAGACGAGCCCGTCCGCGCGGCGGGCTCGTTCGTCTCGGCCGCTCGCCCCGCGCCTTGACAGGCCGCCGCCGCTGCCGCTCAACCGTGCCTCATGGACACCATCCCCCCGCCGCCCGAGCCCGCTCCCGTCGTCGGTATCTCCTGCTGCCGCAAGGTGGCCGAGGCGTTTCCGGTCCACAGCGTCGTCGAGAAGTACGTCACCGCAGTGACCGACGCCGCCGGCGCGCTGCCCTTCTTGATCCCGGCGCTCGGGGCGCGGCTCGACGTCGACCACGTCCTCGCCCAGCTCGACGGGCTCCTGCTGACCGGCAGCCCCTCCAACATCGAGCCGCACCACTACGCCGGCGGCCCCGAGCCTGAGAACAACCCCACCGATCCCGCGCGCGACGCCACGACGCTGCCGCTCATCCGCCGTGCGGTCGAGCTCGGCGTGCCGGTGTTCGGGCTCTGTCGCGGCGCCCAGGAGCTCAACGTCGCCTTCGGCGGCACGCTGCATCAAGAGCTGCACCGCGTCGACGGCCGCTTCGACCACCGCTCCGACAAGTCGACGTCGCCCGAGGCGCGCTACGCGCCGCGCCACACCGTGCGGCTGACGCCGGACGGCCTGCTCGCCCGGCTGCTCGATCGCCCGGCGATCGAGGTCAACTCGCTGCACGGCCAGGGCATCGACCGCGTCGCCGAGCGGCTCGTCGTCGAGGCGGTGGCCGACGACGGCACCGTCGAGGCCGTGCGCGTCGCGGACGCGCGGCGCTTCGCCCTCGCCGTGCAATGGCACCCCGAGTTCCGGCCGTTGATGAACCGGACCGCGACGCGGCTCTTTCGCGCCTTCGCGGAGGCGACGCGGGAGCGCGCGCGCGAGCGTCGGGCGTGTCATGTCGCTTGAGACCTGGATCCGCGAGCGGCGCATCACCGAGATCGAGTGCCTGATCGCAGACATCGCCGGCATCCCGCGCGGCAAGATCCTGCCGGCGGAGAAGTTCATCCGCGGCACCGCCGACGGCGCGCTGCGGCTGCCGGAGAGCGTGCTGGTGCAGACCGTCACCGGGGACTTTCCGGACAACGTCTGGTCGATCGTGGATCCGGTCAGCCGCGACGTCCGTATGGTGCCCGGGCCGGGCTCGATGCGGCTGGTCCCCTGGTACGACGAGCCGACGGCGCAGGTCATCTGCGACGTCGTCGGCCACGACGGCGCGGCCAACGAGATCGCGCCGCGTCAGGTCCTCAAGCGCGTGGTCGCGGCCTACGCCGCGCGCGGCTGGCGCCCGATCGTCGCGCCCGAACTGGAATTCTATCTCACCCAGATCAACGACGACCCGGACTACCCGTTGCAGCCGCCGATCGGCCGCTCGCGCCGCGCCGAGACCGGCCGCCAAGCCTACGGCATCGAGGCCACCAACGAGTTCGATCCGGTCTTCGAGGATGTCTACGACTGGTGCGAGGCCCAGGAGATCGACATCGACACGCTGACGCACGAGCAGGGCGTCGCGCAGATGGAGATCAACTTCAACCACGGCGACCCCCTCGACCTCGCCGATCAGGCCTTCCTCTTCAAGCGGACGCTGCGCCAGGCGGCGCTCAAGCACGGCATCTACGCCACCTTCATGGCGAAGCCGCTGCAGGCGGAGCCGGGCAGTGCGATGCACATCCACCAAAGCGTCGTCGATCACACCACCGGCGAGAACCTGTTCGCCGATCCGGATGGCCGCAACTCGCGGCTCTTTCTCGCCTACATCGCCGGCCTGCAGCGCTATCTGCCGGCGTCGATGCCGCTCTTGGCGCCCAACGTGAACTCCTATCGTCGCTTGCGCCGCCATTCGGACGCCCCGATCAACACCCATTGGGGCTGGGAGAACCGCACGGTGGGGCTGAGGGTCCCCGAGAGCGGCCGCGCCGACCGGCGGGTGGAGAACCGCGTCGCCGGCGCCGACGCCAACCCGTACCTCGCCATCGCCGGCACCCTCGCCTGCGGCTATATCGGCATGGTCGATCAGCTCGAGCCCACCGAGCCGCTCGAGACCAGCGCTTACCGCCGCGCCCAGACGCTGCCCCGGCAGATGCCCGACGGGCTCGCCAAGCTCAACGCCTCGCGGCCCCTCAAGGAGGTGCTGGGCGAGCGCTTCGTCGAGGTGCTCTTGGCCGTGCGCGAGGCCGAGCACGAGGCCTATCAGACCGTGATCTCGAGCTGGGAGCGCGAGCACCTCTTGTTGAACGTCTGAGGCCGGCGCATGCCGGCGCCGCCGGATGGGCGGCCGCGGCTCGGCGGGCGCCCGATTTCCGTGGGCTGCGGGCGCTGTCGATGGACCACGCCCCTCGCAGCGCCTGGCCGCTGTTGTCGGGCATGGCGCTCGTGATGCTGGGCAACGGCCCCGAGCGCACGCTTTTGGGCGGGCGCGCCACGGCCGAGGTGGCGGGCTTCATGTTCGCCATCCTGATCGTTGCGATGCGCGGGCAGTTCCCACTCGGTGAAGCCGCCGACCGGCTCGACCGCGGTCTCGTCACCATCGCCGCCCTGCTGGTGGGCGGTGCGTCGGCCATCGCCGCCGTCGGCGGGTGGCGAGCCCGGTTCCTCGTGATGGCGGCGGTGGCCGGCGGGCCCACGCTCTCGAACGCGGTCGGCGCCGTCGGTCACCTCGGCTTCAGGCGCGGTTTGCCGCGGCCGAGCTCGCCTTCGCCGCCTTCGGCTCGTAGCGCACGTTCCCTCGCAAGCGCTGCCGCTCGACCGCCAGGGCCCGACCGTTCTGATCCCGCGGGCCTCGTGGGTCGCCACCGCGATCGCCCGGGAAAGGGCGGTCGCCCGGATCGAAGCGGCAGCCGCGCCGTTGGCGGGGGAGATGACCACCGACGGCGAGCCCGTCGATCGCGCCGTGCGCCGTACCTCAATCCCGCATCGCTCCCGCTCGTCATCGTATCGTTAGCGTTGTATAAGGAGAGACCCGGTGCCGTATTGGGGGCGGCGCCATCGTTCGGGGCGAAATCGTATGAGCAGGAAACTGTTCGTCGCCAACTTTCCTTATTCCACGGGCGAGGAAAGCCTGCGCGAGCTGTTCGGCCGGTACGGTGAAGTCGAAGAGATCAAAATCATTTACGATCGTGAGACCGGTCGGTCGCGCGGCTTCGGTTTCGTAATGATGGAGACCGAGGCGGAGTGCGTGCAGGCCGCCGAGGCCTTGAACGGCTCGGATCTCGGCGGGCGGCCGATCGCCGTCCGCGTCGCCGAGCCGAGACCGACGCCGGCGGGGGATGCGGAGAATCGCCAAGGCCCGAAGCGGTTCGCGCTCGCGCGACCGAAAGGACGACGCACGCGCGAGTAGACCCGATCCCCGACGTCGGGCGCGCCGGTTGACGCTGTGAGCACGGTCGCCCACATGACGGCTCCGTGATACGGCTCGGCGTGACCTGATCTCGATGATCCATGAGTTGAACCAGCGCTCGCGCGACGTGTTTCGCCACATCGTGGACGCCTATGTGACCTCGGGCGAGCCGGTCGGCTCGCGCACCGTGGCGCGGCGACTGGCGCAGCCCTTGTCGGCTGCAACGATCCGCAACGTCATGGCCGACCTCGAGGAGGCGGGGCTGCTCTACGCGCCCCATACCTCGGCCGGCCGGCTGCCCACCGATGCCGGGCTCAGGCTCTACGTCGACGGCCTGTTGGAAGTCGGCAACCTGACCCACGCCGAGAAGGCCGACATCGAGGCGCGCTGCGCGGGCAGCGGCCGCAGCGTCGAAGCGGTGCTTTCCGACGCGTCGGACGCGCTCTCGGGCCTCAGCCGCCACGCCGGCCTGGTGATCGCGCCGACCTCCGACGCGCCCTTCAAGCACGTCGAGTTCGTGCCGCTGTCGCCCGGCCGCGCGCTCGTTGTCGTCGTCCACGAGGGCGGGCTGGTCGAGAACCGCATCATCGACCTGCCGGTCGGGATGAGTGCGGCGCGGCTGATGGAGGCGGGCAACTACCTGACCGCCCGGCTCGCCGGCCGCAACCTCACCGAGGCCCGCCACGTGATCGCCGACGAGCTTGAGACCCAGCGCTCGCAGCTCGACGCGCTGTCGCAGAGGGTGGTCGAGGCCGGCCTCGCCATCTGGAGCGAGAGCGCCAACGACGACGGCGGCGTGCTGATCCTCAAGGGGCAGGCCCACCTGCTGGGCGACGTCACCAATCTCGTCGAGCTCGAGCGGATCCGCTCGCTGTTCGAGGCGGTCGAGACCAAAAAGAACCTGTTGCGCCTGATCGACCGCACCGCCGAGAGCGACGGTGTGCAGATCTTCATCGGGGCCGAGACGGAACTTTTCGGCCTCAGCGGGTGCTCGCTGGTCGTGGCACCCTATCGCAGCGATGCCGACGTGAGCGGCAAATCCACCGTGTTGGGCGCGGTCGGGGTGGTCGGGCCGATGTACATGAACTACGCCCGCATCATCCCGATGGTCGACTACACCGCCCGCGTCGTCGGCCGTCTGTTGTCCCACAGCCAGGTCAAGGACGAGCATGAGCGATAAGCCGGAAGAGCAAGCCGAGCGGGATGCCGTCGATCTCGAGGCCGCGAAGGCCGAGGCCGAGGTGGCCCGCCCCGACGCCGCCGCGGAGGAGAGCGACGCGGCGGCACGCATCGCCGAGCTCGAGGCGGAACTCGCCCAGAGCCGGGACGCGCTCTTGCGCGCCCACGCCGAGATGGAGAACGTCCGCAAGCGCAGCGCGCGCGAACTCGAGGACGCGCGGCGCTACGCCATCACGGGCTTCGCCCGCGATCTGTTGGAGGTCTCGGACAATCTGGGCCGCGCGGTGGCGCACATTCCTCTGGAGATCCGCGAGAAGGAGGAGTGGGCCTCCAATCTCGCCACCGGTGTCGAGATGACCGAAAAGGCCCTGCTTTCGGTCTTCGAGAAGCACCAGATCCGGCGGATCGAGCCGGAGAAGGGCGAGAAGTTCGATCACCAGCGGCACCAGGCGATGTTCGAGGTGCCGACCGACGCCCATCCGCCCGGCACCGTCGCCGAGGTCATGGCGATCGGCTACGCGATCGGTGATCGCCTGTTGCGGCCGGCGATGGTCGGCGTCGCCAAGGCACCACAGCCCGCAGCCGAGGACAGCGCGGCCGATCAGACCGCCTGACCTGCGCCGCGCCGGCGCCGCGCGGCACCGGCCGCTGGTCATCCTCGGCTTGGGCGAGGTCGACGACGATCGCGGCCTGCCCGGGCCGATCGCCGGCGCGGGGGCAAAAGCGGTCGATCTGCGCCGATGGTCGGCCACCCCGCGGCGCCGGTTTGAGCCTCGCGCACGAGCGCGCGCTCGGCGACGACCGCCTCGAGCGACGCTTGAAGGGGTTAGAGCTGCTCGTCGACACGCTCCGGGCGGCCGATCCGCGGCTGACCAGCCGCCACCGCCGACCACAGGCTCAACGCCAGCACCACCCGCAAGCGCGACAAGCGGGTGCAGCGCGGCGCACCCGCTGCTCGTCACCCCGCTTTTGGGCGGCAAGACCTTGCCGGGCGCTCAGCGCGACGCCCTCGGCTTCGCCTGGTTCGGCGAGTACGAGCGCGCGGCTCGAGCTCGACCCCGGCGGCGCCGAGGGCGCCGGCCAACGCCCGTGGTTGCGGGTAACGGGCATCTCCTTCGGCGCCGGCATCGGCTTTAGCGCCTCACGCGCCGAGGACGTAGCGGGTGCGTCGGCCCGCGGCGGCGCGGGCGGCGTGGACGACGGCCATGCAGAGCCCGGTGACGACGCCGCTCGCCACCGCCAGAGCCCACGCGCGCCGGCCGGGCAGCGCCCCGTCCGCATCGCCCGGCACCTCCAGCCCGTGGATCACCACCGGGTGGAGGAAGACCATCGCGAAGCTCACCGCCGCGACGTTGGTCGAAAGGCGCCCAGCGTCGCGGCCGACACCATGGAGCAGATCGCACGAGAGCCCGATGCCGGCGCGCTTTTGGTCCACCATGAGAGCCGGTTCCGGTGCCGAGGGTGGGGCGTGCAGGTTCTCCGCTGTGCCCAGAACGCGCACCTGCAACGCGACGATCGCCGCCAGCACCGCCGCCGCGGGCACCAAGAGGCGCTGGCGCCGGCCCCGACGGATCAACGCCGCAAGGCGAAGCAAACAGAGGCCTGCAGCACGTTCCGCGCGCGGCTCTGTAAGAGATTCGGCAGGCTCATGCGGCCGTGCAGGGGTGGCAATAGAGAAAGCCGGAAATGGACACGAACCAGGCGGTGCCGGCGGTCACCCGGGCGAGTACGGACGAGAGCGCATCCAACTGGCGGTGTGGAGCGGTGACGAAGGCGATCGGCTAGCTGTGGCCGGCGACGATGCGGCGCATCGCCAGGCCACGGAAGTCGGCAAGACAGCCGATCTTCTCCGGTCGCTCCCGGCTCATCCAGCTCTCCTTCGCTCCCCCGCGATCGCGGGCTCACGGCTGGCGAGGTGGGCCGACCGCCTCGAGCCGACGGACGATCGGCGCCGTCGACACCGCTGGGCGAGCGCGGGGCGCCGGCGCGCGGCCCACGCGCCGGGCGACGAGGACCTTCTGCGCGGTCGCCCGCGGGCATCGGAGGATTTGGCAGCGGCGTCACGAGCGCTTAGGGTCGCGAGCCGTTCGGCGTCGTGACTTGGAGTGACGAAAGGTGGCGGTGGAGCATCCCAAAAAGATCGTACTCGCCTATTCCGGCGGGCTCGACACCTCGGTGATCCTCAGATGGCTGCAGGACATCTACGCCTGCGAGGTCGTGACCTTCACCGCCGACCTCGGTCAGGGCGAGGAGCTCGAGCCGGCGCGCGACAAGGCGCAGCTCTTGGGCGTGCGCGAGAGCTACGTCGAGGACCTGCGCGACGAGTTCGTGCGCGACTTCGTCTGGCCGATGTTCCGCGCCAACACCGTCTACGAGGGCACCTATCTCCTCGGCACGTCGATCGCTCGGCCCTTGATCGCCAAGCGGCTGGTCGAGATCGCGCGCGAGACCGGCGCCGATGCCATCGCCCACGGGGCCACCGGCAAGGGCAACGACCAGGTCCGCTTCGAGCTCAACGCCTATGCCCTGGATCCCGGCATCCGCGTCATCGCGCCCTGGCGCGAATGGGATCTCGATTCGCGCGAACGGCTCATCGCCTACGCCGAAAGCCACCAGATCCCGATTCCGCGCGGCAAGCGGGGCGAGCCCCCCTACTCCACCGACGCCAACCTGTTGCACATCTCCTACGAGGGCCTGGCGCTCGAGGACCCGTGGGTCGAGCCGGACGAGGGCATGTTCACCCGCACGGTGGCCCCCGAGCGCGCGCCGGACCGTCCGGCCTACGTCGAGATCGACTTCGAGCGCGGCGATCCGGTGGCGGTCGACGGCGACCGGCTGGGGCCGGCGGCGCTGTTGGAGCGGTTGAACCGGCTCGCCGGCGACCACGGCGTCGGCCGCCTCGATCTGGTCGAGAACCGCTTCGTCGGCATGAAGAGCCGCGGCGTCTACGAGACCCCGGGCGGCACCCTCCTGCTGCACGCGCATCGCGCCATCGAGAGCCTGACGCTCGACCGCGGCGCGGCGCACCTCAAGGACGAGTTGATGCCGCGCTACGCCGAGCTGATCTACAACGGCTTTTGGTTCGCGCCGGAGCGCGAGATGCTGCAGGCGCTGATCGACGCCAGTCAGGCGCGGGTCGACGGCACCGTGCGGCTCAAGCTCTTCAAGGGCGGGGTGCAGGTGGTCGGGCGCCGCTCGGCGAACTCGCTCTACGACCCTCAGCTCGCGACCTTCGAGGCCGATGCCGTCTACGACCAAAAAGATGCGCAAGGGTTCATTAAGTTGAACGCCTTGCGGCTCAGGACGCTGGCGCGGCGGGGCTGAGGGTGGCGCGGAACCGACCGCCAACCCGCCGTGTTGGGTCGGATGTCACGAAATTTCGTTCACGCCCCTCTGAACGCGGGGCTGAACCCTTCCTACATCCGAGCCATGCGAATCCTGATCATCGAAGACGACGCCAGAACCGCCGAACACGTGGCCCGCGGCATGAGCGAAGCGGGGCACGTCATCACCCATGCCGCCGACGGCGTGAAGGGCCTTGCCCTTGCCGGCGCGGAGGAGTTCGACGTCATCGTCGTGGACCGCATGCTGCCGGGTCGCGACGGGCTTTCCATCGTCGAGATCCTGCGCGCCTCCGGTAACGAGACGCCCATCTTGGTCCTGTCCGCGCTGGCCGATGTCGGCCATCGGGTCGAAGGCCTCAAGGCGGGCGCCGACGATTATCTGGTGAAGCCCTACGCCTTCTCCGAGTTGCTCGCCCGGGTGGAGGCGTTGGGCCGGCGCCGCGAGCCGGGCTCGGCCGAGACCAAGCTGCAGGTGGGCGATCTGGTGATGGACCGCCTCGCGCGCACCTGCTCACGCGGCGGCAAGACGCTCAACCTGCAGCCGCGCGAGTTCAAGCTGCTCGAGTGCCTGATGCAGCATGCCGGCCAGGTCCTCACCCGCACGATGCTGCTCGAGAAGGTGTGGGACTACCAGTTCGACCCGCACACCAACGTCGTGGACGTCCACATCGCCCGGCTCCGGCAGAAGGTGGACAAGGGCTTCGAGCCGCCGCTCATCCATACCGTCAGGGGCTCGGGTTATCGTCTCGGTCTCGATCCGTAAACTCGCCGGCACCACCGCGTTCCGCCAAGCGCTCGTCTATGTCGGCCTCCTGTTGGCGGTGCTCGGGCTGGCGCTGGGCGGCGTCAAGATCATCGCGGAGCGCTCCATCGAGGCCGAGACCAACTCGGCGATCCGTGCCGAGGTCGACGGCCTCGGCGCGGTCTACCGCAAGCAGGGCTTCGAGGCGGTCGTGGACGAGGTCGAGCGGCGCGCCGGCCAGCCCCATCGCGGGGCGGTCTACATCCTCTCCGATACCGACGGCGACGAGCTCGCCGGCAATGTCGAGGGCTGGACCGGCCGGGTCGACAAGACGCCAGCCTGGATCACCTTCTCGGTGACGCCGTCGGACGAGCGCGAGGTCCGCGTGCGCGCCCGTGCCTTCACCCTGGAAAACGACGTCCAGCTGATCGTCGGCCGCACCCTGGCGACGCAGGAGAGCTTTCAGCGCGCGCTCAACCGCGGGCTGGTGGTGGCGTTCGTCGGCGCGCTGGTGATCGGGCTCACCGGGGGGCTGTGGCTGGCGCGCCAGACCGAGCGCCGAGTCGAGTCGATGAGCGGCGCGATCGACCGGGTGCGGTCGGGCGCGCTCGACGTCCGCCTGCCGGTGCGCTCCACCGGCGCCGACGAGTTCGACCGACTGTCGATGCGCATCAACCAGCTCTTGACCGAGAGCGAAGCGCTGATCCGGGGCATGCGCCAGGTCACCGACGACGTCGCGCACGACCTCCGCACCCCGCTGCAACGCCTCCACACCCACCTCGAGGACGCGCTCGCGCAGGCCGAGGGCCCGGTGCGCGGCACCATCGAGGAAGCCATCGACGATCTCGACCGGCTGTTGCGCCTCTTTCGCACGGTGCTGTTGATCACCAACACCGAGAGCGGGGCGCCCAAGCAGAGCTTTCAGGACGTCGACCTTTCCGGCATGGTGACCGACGCCTCGGAGCTCTTCGAGGCCGTCTTCGAGGAGCGTGGGATCGCGTTCACCCACGAGGTGCCGGACGGTCTCCACGTCGAGGGCAATCCGGCTCTGCTCGCCCAGGCGGTCGCCAACCTGCTCGACAACGCCGGCAAGTTCACGCCGCGGGGCGGCCGGGTCGCGGTCGCGGTCGGCCGCCTCGAGGGCGCGGTGTTCGTCGAGGTGCGCGACAGCGGGCCGGGCATCCCCGCCGATCGCCACGCGGAGGTGCTGCGGCGCTTTACCCGTCTCGACAACGCCCGCGACACCCCCGGCCACGGCCTCGGCCTGGCGCTGGTGCACGCCGTCGCCAAGCTCCACGGCGGCGTCCTCGAGCTCGCCGACAACGCCCCCGGCCTCAAGGCGCGCCTGGTGCTCGCCCCCGGGCACGTCGGCGAGGACTGAGCCGGCGCCCCGGCTGGCGGCGACCGCGACGCCGGCTCGGGACGGCGCGAGCGCTCCCGCGGGCAGGCAGCATGTCCCGAGCGACCTGGACCGTCTAGCCGACTGGCGAGATCTACCGCGACCGGCGCGCGCGTCGTCGAGGCGCGCCGTGCCGCTGGCGCGCCGGTCGGCTTCACGGCACCCGTCACCGACCACGCCGCCGGCGGCACGTGGACGGATCAGCCGGTGACGGCGATCTCGAGATCGCCCACGCCGTCGATATGGGCATGGAGGCGCTGGCCGACATGGACGGGGCCGACGCCCGCGGGCGTGCCGGTCATGATCAGATCGCCGGGCTGCAGGGCGAAAAGGGTGGAGAGTTCGG
This sequence comes from Alphaproteobacteria bacterium, assembly GCA_046541805.1. Taxonomy (GTDB): domain Bacteria; phylum Pseudomonadota; class Alphaproteobacteria; order Geminicoccales; family Geminicoccaceae; genus JAAAPF01. The sequence goes on along the minus strand of JBKHCM010000005.1, from coordinate 17,114 downwards.
CGACGATCTCGGGCACCTTCCAGATCATCTGGTTGAGGTCGCCCGCCTGGCGGCGCTCGCCGTCGATGTCGAGCCGGATCGCACCCGCGCTCGGATGGCCGATCGCCGTCGCCGGGACGAGCTCGCCGCAGGGTGCCGAATGCTCGAAGGCCTTGGCGACCTCCCAGGGTCGGCCGAGCTTTTTGGCCTCGCCCTGGAGGTCACGGCGGGTCATGTCGATGCCGACGGCGTAGCCGAAGACGTGGTCGAGGGCGTCCTCGACGGCGATGTCGCGCCCGCCCTCGGCGAGAGCCACCACCAGCTCGACCTCGTGATGCACGTCGCGGGTCTTGGCCGGGTAGGGGAAGTCGGCGCCGTCGCTGGCGAGGTTGTCGGGGTTCTTTTGGAAGAAGAAGGGCGGTTCCTTGGCGGGGTCGTGGCCCATTTCGACCGCATGGGCGGCGAAGTTGCGGCCGACGCAGTAGATCCGGTGGACCGGGAACCGCCGGCTCGTGCCGCGCACGGGCAGGCTGGCGAGCGCCGGCGGCGCGATGACGTAAGCGGTGGCGGCGCTCGCCGGCGCGTCGTCGGTCATCCTCAACTCCCTGCAGCAGCCTCGGACTCGAGGCGTTTTTCAAAGCGCGCGATGAGCAAATTCTGCCGGTGGAGCGGCAAGAGCGCACCGTCTGTCAAGCGACACCCAGCCTTACGAGCTAAGGCGACACCCACCTTTACGAGGTTTCGCGCGAAGGCAGCAGCCGTGGCGGGCGCGAGCCCCGCACGTCGGCCCGGAGCGTCACGGCGACGGTCATCGGCTCGCCCCAGCTACCGGCGGATGCCGTGCCGGACCTCCTCGACGGTATCGAGGTAGACGATGGCGGCGGATCTCGTCCGCTGCGCCGATGTCGACCATCTCCGCCGCCGCGTCGCGCGCAGCCCCGAGGCGGCCCGCCGGCGGCGCTGCGCGACCGTCGACAACGCGCTCCACCGCGCTCGCCACGACCGCCGCCAACCGTCCCCCGCCGATCACCCCAGCTTCGCCGAGCACGACCGGCTGGTCGCCGCGATCGCCCGGCGCGAGCTCGACGGCGCGGAGGTCGCGAGGCGCGCGCAGTTGCGGGCGGTCGGGCGCGACCTTTTGGGGCGATTACGGGGGCGCGGCGTGAGGGGGCGGCGCCGGCGACGGCCCTCAGCCGCGGACGCGGCGGCGTCGCTTGAGGACGCGCCAGCCGGACCACGCCGCCACCGCCGCGATCGCCGCCGTGGTCAGCGGCATCGCGACCATGAGCAGGCCCAGGGCGACGACGCCGCCGAGGATTGCGGCGACGGCGAGGAGCAGCAACAGACCGGTGAGCGCGACGCCCAAGAGCTGGTCGCGGCGGCGCGCGGGACGACGCATCGACCTCAGCGCACGAGCCGGTAGCCGCCGGGCTCGGTGACAAGGAGGCTGGGCTGCTCGGGGCTCGCCTCGATCTTCTGGCGCAGGCGGTAGATGTGGGTCTCGAGCGTGTGGGTGGTCACGCCGGCGTTGTAGCCCCAGACCTCGTCGAGCAGCTGGTCGCGCGGTATCGCCCGGTCGCCGACGCGGTAGAGGAACTTGACGATGGCGGTCTCCTTCTCGGTGAGGTGAACCTTGCGCTGGCGCGCCTCGTCGATCAGCATCTTGACCGCCGGGCGGAAGCTGTAGGGGCCGAGCGGGAAGCTGGCGTCGTCGGACAGCTCGAACTGGCGCAGCTGGGCGCGGATGCGCGCCAACAGGAGCGGCAGGCGGAAGGGCTTGGCGACGTAGTCGTTGGCGCCGCTGTCGAGGCCGAGGATGGCGTCGGCGTCGGTGTCGGCGGCGGTCAACATGATGATCGGCGCCTTGACGCCGGTCTTGCGCATCCGCCGGCAGAGATCGCGACCGTCGCTGTCGGGCAGGCCGACGTCGAGGAGGATCAGATCGACGTGGCCTTCGGTGGCCTTTTCCAGCCCGTTGCGGCCGTCCGACGCCTCGCGGACATCGAGCTGCTCGTGCAGATGCAAGAGATCGGCGAGCTCGCGGCGCAGCTCGGCGTCGTCGTCGATGATCAGTACGCGCTTGGCCGTGGCCATCGTCGGTGACCCTCCCGCTCGCTTTCCTCTAGAAGATGCGCGCGCCGCCGTGAAGGATACGCGTTGCGCCGCGGCGTCGAGCTTGGCATGCCCTGCCCGCGGCGCGGCACCGGGCGGAAGGCTCATGACGGGCGGACGGGCGACGAGCGAGTGGGCGCACGCGGCGGTCGCGGCACCGCATCCGATCGCGGACCGCGTGGCGGCCGCCGCCCCGCTGTTGATCGTCGCTTATTTCGCGCTCAACGGCCTGCTGCGCACCTTCGTGCCCGGCGGGCTCGGGCTCGACGAGGCCGAGCTGGTCCTCCATGCGCAACGCCTCGAGCTCGGCTACGGCCCCCAGCCACCGCTCTACGGCTGGTTGCAGGCGGCGGCCTTCGCCCTGTTCGGCGTGGAGAAGGCGGCGCTCGCGCTGGTGAAGAACGCCGTGCTCGCGACCGCCTTTTTGGCCGTCTGGGCGGCGGCACGCGGGGCCGGCGCGGACGCGCGCCTGGCCTTCGCCGCGGTGCTGGCGACGGCGCTGGTCCCCGGCATCACCTGGGAGGCGCAACGGGCGCTCGCCCACACCCCGCTGGCCCTGGCTGCCGCCGCGGTCGCACTCGCGGCCTTCGTCGCGTGTCGGGTGCGCGGCGGCGCGCTCGCCCATCTGGTCCTGGGCGCGGCGCTCGCCGCCGCGGCGTTGGCTTATTGGAGCGCCGCCTTCGTCGGCCTCGGCATCGTCGCCGCCTTGGTGCTGCGGCGGCGCGCGCCGTGGCGCCACGTCGCCCTCGCGCTCGCGCCGCCGGCACTCCTCACGGCGCCGACGGCGGTGTGGTACCTCTCGAACCGCGCGGCGTTGGTGGAGGCTGCTCGTCGGGTGGAGGTGGACGCGGCGGGCCCGCTGGGCACCCTCGCCGCCCTCGGCGAGGCCATAGCGGCGACGCTCGCGCTCCCGCTCGCGGTGCTGGCGCTGCTTTTGGCGCGGCCGGCGAGCGCCCCGGGCGCGCGCGGCTTGGTGCCGGATCTGCGAGCCGATCTCTTGTGGGTGTCGGGCCTCGCGCTGGCGTCCTTCGCCGGGCTCGCCCTGGCGACGGGTCTGGACGAGGTCAAAGAGCGCTACCTGACGCCGGTCGCGTTCGCCGTGCCGCTGTCGGTGCTGGCTTGGGCCGCCGGCCGACTGACCGCGGCGCGCGCGCGCCGGCTCGCGGTGCTCGTCGGTGTCGTCGGGCTCGCAGTCTCGGCGGGACTGCAGTGGAACTGGCGGATCGGGACGGATGGGCCGCCCCCGCAGGCCGCGCCCTTCGCCCCCCTGGCCGCGCGCATCGCCGCGGCGGGCGACGTCGTCTTCGCGGCGAACGAGTGGGTGGGGGGCAACCTCCGTTTCGCGGCGCCGACGTTGGCCGTGCTCACACCGGAGAACGCCGCCATGGGGATCGACGTCGCGCCGCCGGTCCAACTCGTCTGGCCCGCCGCGCAGGGCGACGCGCCGCCGGCGGAACTGCTGGCGCTGTTCGCCGAGCGCTTCGGGCGCGCGCCGCGCCTTGCCGGCGTCGACCGCCTAGAGGCGCCCTTTATGCCGCCGCACGCGGACGCGGCGCCGTTCGTCCTGCGTCGTGCCGTCGCGCGTTGAGCCGCGCGGGTGCGCGATTTCCGTTGCCTCGAGGCGCGCGGCTTGGCAACCAACGGCGCCGGTCGATGGGCGGATGAGAAGGTGCAGAGCGAGGTGAGTCGGCCCGACATCAGCGTCGTCGTGCCGGTGCGCGACGAGGCCGGCACGCTGGAAGAGCTGGCGGGGCGGGTGGCGTCGGTCGCCGACGCCGCCGGTTTGGCGCTCGTCGAGATCCTCTTCGTCGACGACGGCAGCACCGACGGCTCCTGGGGCGTCATCGCCGCCCTCGCCGCGCGCGAGGCGCGCGTCCGCGGCCTGCGGCTGCGGCGTAATTTCGGCAAGGCGACGGCGCTGGATCTGGGCATCCGCGAGAGCCGCGGCGCGGTGATCGTGACGATGGACGCCGATCTGCAGGACGATCCCGCCGAGCTGCCGCGCTTTCTCGCCGCCCTCACCGACGACGTCGACCTCGTCTCCGGCTGGAAGCAGAAGCGCCAGGACCCGTTGGGCAAGACGCTGCCGTCGCGCTTCTTCAACTGGGTGACGGCGCGGCTGTCGGGGGTGCCGCTGCACGACTTCAACTGCGGCTACAAGGCCTACCGCCGCGAGATCTTCGACAGCATCACCCTCTACGGCGAGCTCCACCGCTACGTGCCGGTCCTCGCCCACGGCCGCGGCTTTCGCGTGGCGGAGCTGCCGGTCCGCCACCATCCGCGCAGCTACGGCCGCTCGAAATACGGCATCGAGCGCATGGCCAAGGGCTTTTTGGACCTGTTGACGGTGTTGATGCTGAGCCGGTTCGCGAGCCGGCCCGGCCATCTCTTCGGCGGGCTCGGCCTCGCGCTCGGCGTCGTCGGCTTCGCGATCCTGGCCTATCTCTCGGGGCTCAAGCTGTTCACGGGCGCCGAGATCGGCGAGCGACCGCTGTTGCTGTTGGGCGTCATGCTCGCGATCATCGCGGTGCAGGTCACTCTCTTCGGCGTCCTGGGCGAGCTCATCGTCAGCCGCACCGCGCCGCGGCCGTCGTCGGCCCTGATCCGCGAACGCCGAGGCTGAGCCGGCGTGCGGCGGCTCCTGCAGGCGACCGTCGCCGTCGTCGTGACGGCGCTCTGCGCCGCGCTTTTGGCCGCCGAGCTCGACCTTGAGGCCTTCGCCGACGTCCTCGCCGCGGTCGACCCGGCACCCCTAGGCTTGGCCGTCGGCATCGGCCTCGGCTTGCCGTTCTGGCGCGGCGCCCGCCTCGCGGCCCTGTTGCCGCGCCCCCGGCGGCCCGGCGGCGGGGGCTTGACGCGCCTGTCGGCGGAAGTGCTGCTCTGGAACTTCCTGCTGCCGTTCAAGCTCGGCGAGCTGAGCTTTCCCTGGCTGCTCCATCGCCGCGTCGGGCTCTCGCTGCACGAGGCCGCCGCCCTCTTCGTCCTGGTCCGCCTGAGCGATCTCTTCGCCGTCGCGGGCCTGCTCGCCCTCGGCGCCAGCACGCTGCCGCCGGTGGTGATGCGGGGGTTGAGCGCGCCCGCGCTCGGACTAGGCCTGGCCCTGCTCGCCGCCCCGGTGGTGATGATCGCCGCCGCCGGTCGCTGGCGCGATCGGTTGGGCGATGGCGGCGGCCGGCTGGCGCTCCTGGCCGAGGGCGCGAGCCATGCCCGGACCGGGCGCGCCCGGCTGCTGGTGGTCGCGGCGACGTTGGGCCTGTGGGGCAGCCACGTCGCGATCGCGGCGCTGGCGCTGGTGGCGACCGCGACGGCGGCGAGCCCGGGCGCCACCGTCGCCGCCAGTGCCGCCGGCAACCTCGCCTTTGCCCTGCCGGTCTCGGGCGTGCTCGGGCTCGGCCCGCAGCAGGTCGCCTTCGCCGGCGCGCTCGAGCTCACCGGCGTCGAGTGGGCGCGCGCGGTGGCGGCGGCGGTCGCCGTCCACGCCGTCGTCGCCGTCACCGCGGTGACCGCCGGCCTCGCGTGCTGGTTGAAAACGTCCTGGCCGGCCAAGCCGTCCGCAAAGCGGGTTCGCCGTCCGGCGGCACGGTCGCCAGGGCCGGGCACGGCGGCATCGCGACCGTCGAGAGCCCGGGACTAGACGCCCGGGGCGCCAAGGTCGCATCGGCGGCGGACGCTGTTTCGTCGATGGGTCGACGGCGTCCTCGCCGTGGGCCCGGCGCGGCGGGCGCCCGGTCGCCGTCGGTTTTGCGCTGTCGTCGAAAGGACGGGCAGGACGGCCCGGGCCGGGGCAGCCGTCCTTTAAGCAACCCCGCGGGCGTTGTGGCAGCCGGTCGCGGCCGGCCGATGGTCGTGGGCGCTCGCCTTGGCCTTTCTGGCAAGGACGGCTGGGCAAGGCGGGCCAACGCCATCAAGGTCGTGGGGTCCAAGGCGCACGGAAGCCAACGATCCCCAAGGCATGCACGGCATGCGACGCACCGCCTCGACGGGTGATGCCACCGGGCGCGTCCGCGGTGCCAGTGCAGCCGGGAACGACGGGGTCGGGAGGGAATGCATGCGCGAACGCTGCGTGCCCGCGATCGACGCGGACTCCCCGCGACGGCCCGTGGCCGCCCGCGGCCGGCCACCCGACCCCATCGTCTGATCCCGACGGCCCGAGCACGAGGAGGCACGGAGCATGGCCATCGCCGAGAAGATGGATCGTGACGCGCATCTCGAGCGCCTGCAGGCCGAGCCTCCGTTCTTCGACGTCATCGTCGTCGGCGGCGGGGCCACCGGCCTCGGCACCGCGGTCGAGGCGGCGGCGCGCGGCTACAAGACGTTGCTCCTGGAGCAGGGCGACTTCGCCAGCGCCACTTCGAGCCGCAGCACCAAGCTCGTCCACGGCGGCGTGCGCTACCTGCAGCAGGGCAACGTCTCGCTGGTGATGGAGGCGCTCAAGGAGCGCGGCCGGCTGCTCCAGAACGCGCCGCACATCTGCCACAACCTCGGCTTCGTGGTGCCGATCTACGAGTGGTGGGACGGCCCCTTCTACGGCGCCGGCATGAAGCTCTACGACCTCTTGGCCGGCCGCCTCGGCCTCGGGCCGTCGAAGGTGCTCTCCCGTGAGGAGACCCTGCGCCACCTGCCGAACATCGAGACCAAGGGACTCCTGCGCGGCGTCATCTACTACGACGGGCAGTTCGACGACGCGCGGCTGGCGGTGAACCTCGCCCAGACCGTCGCCGATCAGGGCGGGGTGCCGCTCAACGACGTGCGGGTGACGGCGCTCAAAAAGCGCGGCGGGCTGGTGACCGGTGTCTTCGCCGAGGACGCCGAGACCGGCGCGGCGCTCGAGTTCGATGGCCGCGTCGTGGTGAACGCCGCCGGCATCTTCAGCGACGACGTCCGCCAAATGGACGACCCGAAGGCGGAGCGGCTGATGGCGCCGTCGCAGGGCGTCCATCTCGTCCTCGACCGCGCGCTCCTGCCGGGCAACAGCGCCATCATGGTGCCCAAGACCGCCGACGGCCGCGTCCTCTTCGCGGTGCCGTGGCACGACCGCGTCGTCGTCGGCACGACCGACACCGCCATCACCGAGGCCGAGCTCGAGCCCAAAGCCCAGGAGGAGGAGATCCGCTTCCTCTTGGAGCACGCCGCCGTCTACCTCGAGCGCGACCCGTCGCGCGCGGACGTCCTCAGCTGCTTTTGCGGCATTCGCCCGCTGGTCCGCTCGCCCAAGGACAAGGGGACGGCGGCGCTCGCCTGCGACCACGTGCTGACGATCGCCCACTCGAACCTGGTGTCGATCACCGGCGGCAAGTGGACGACCTACCGCAAGATGGCGGAGGACACGGTCGACGCCGCCGCCCTCGTCGCCGGCCTCGAGGAGAAGCCGTCGCCCACGGTCAATCTCCGCCTCCACGGCTGGCTCGAAGGCGCGGCCGAGGCCGAGGGCCTGTTGGGCCTCTACGGCGCCGACGCGCGGGCGGTGAGCCGCACGCTGCGCGAGACCAGGGCCTTCGGCGCGCCGCTCGACGCACGGCTGCCCTATTTCGCCGGCGAGGTGGCCTGGGCGGTGCGGCACGAGATGGCGCGCACGGTCGAGGACGTCCTGTCGCGGCGCACGCGCGCGCTCCTGCTCGACGCCCGCGCCAGCGTCGATGCGGCGCCGACGGTCGCGCGTCTCATGGCCGCGGAGCTCGGCCGCGACGAGGCGTGGGTCGAGCGCCAGGTCGCGGCCTATCGCGACCTCGCCGCCAACTACATCCGGGCGTAACTCGGCGCTGATGAACCCGTTTCTCGTCGAGTTCAGCGGCACCCCCATCCTCAGGCTGATGGGCGACGGCGTCGTCGCCAAAGCCGTGTTGAAGGTCACCAAGGGCGAGGGGGTGGCGCGTCCGCGCCTGGGGCTGGGGCATGGCCGTGGTCGTCTGCGTCTTCGCCGTCGCCGCCATGCCCGATCGCCGTCGCGTCCGCGCGCACGGCGCCGCCACGGTGTTCCCGGCACCAGCGGTGCGCGCTCGATCAATCGACCGCGGCGCAGCGCTGGGCCGAGGCGGAGTGCCGCCGCTCTACGCTGTCGCTGGCCGAGCGCTGCGAGGCGTTGCGCGTCGTCGAGCTGGCGGCCCGGCCGTTTCGCGGCCAGCGCAGCTTCGGCCGCTCGGCGACGAGCGGCACGCTCGTCCACGAGGCCCGCGTCCTCGCCCGGCTTGAACACGCGCCGGGTGGCTCGGCCGGTGGGCGACGCCGCATCTCCGCCCTGGGAGTGCGAGCGGTCGCGCGGCGACGAGCGCGCGGACCGCCGCGTCCTGTACGACTAAAGTCGTAATCAGGGCTCGGAACTTCCGCGCGCGTCGCGGCCGGCTCGGCCGGCCGGGTTTTGGAGTCCGCGATCCGCGGATTGGCGCGGAAATCCACGATCGAGACAAATTGAGCAGAATCTTCGGCAAAAACGAGATTTTCTTTTTGTACAAGGGCTTACCTGCCTATAAGCGGTTGCGCTCCTCGACGAATTCTACTAGGAATAGAGCGTGTCCTCCCAGTGAGCTTCCAGCGGCGACCATCCGGTCGCCGCCTTTTTTTGCCCAAGCCGGCGGACAGCGGAGGGGTGCCGCCCCGAGCCGGCGCGAGGGGCGGGGGGCGGGGCCTCAGGCCGCTTCGTCGCGATAGGCGTCGAGCGGCGGGCAGGTGCAGACGAGGTTGCGGTCGCCGTAGACGTTGTCGACCCGCGCCACCGGCGGCCAGTACTTGCCGAAGGCCGGCTCGCCCGCCGGCAGGACCGCGGTGCGGCGGTCGTAGGCGAAGGGCCATTCGGCGGCGACGAGGTCGGCCAGCGTGTGCGGCGCGTTGCGCAACGGGCTCTCCTCGACCGACCAGCGCCCCCGCTCGACCTCGCGGATCTCGTCACGGATCGCGATCATCGCGTCGCAGAAGCGGTCGAGCTCGGCCAAGGGCTCGCTCTCGGTCGGCTCGACCATCAGCGTCTCCGGCACCGGCCAGGACATGGTCGGGGCGTGGAAGCCGTAGTCGATCAGGCGCTTGGCGATGTCCTCGCCACCGATGCCGGTCGTCTGCTTGATGTCGCGGACGTCGAGGATGCACTCGTGGGCGATGCGGCCGTTGCTGCCGCGATAGACCACCTCGAAATGGCCCTCGAGCCGCTTGGCGATGTAGTTCGCCGCGAGGATCGCCGTCGCCGTCGCCTTGGTGAGGCCGGCAGCACCCATCATCGCGATATAGGCCCAGGAGATCGGCAGGATCGAGGGCGAGCCCCAAGGCGCGGCCGCGATCGCACCGACGCTCTGCTCGCCGCCGACGCCGTCGACCACCGGATGGCCGGGCAGGAAGGGCGCCAGATGCGCCTTGACGCCGATCGGGCCCATGCCCGGCCCGCCGCCGCCGTGCGGGATGCAGAAGGTCTTGTGCAGGTTCATGTGGCAGACGTCGGCGCCGAACGCCGCGGGCTTGGCGAGGCCGACGAGCGCGTTGAGGTTGGCGCCGTCCATGTAGACCTGCCCGCCGGCGGCGTGGATCTTGGCGACGATGTCCTTGATTGCCGCCTCGAAGACGCCGTGGGTCGAGGGATAGGTCACCATCAAGGCGCCGATCCGGCCCTCGTACCGCGCCAGCTTGGCGTCGAGGTCGGCGATGTCGACGTTGCCCTCGTCGTCGCAGCCGACCACGACCGCGCGGAAGCCGGCCATGACCGCGCTCGCGGGGTTGGTGCCGTGGGCGGAGGACGGGATCAGGCAGATGTCGCGGCGGTCGTCGCCGCGGCTCTGGTGCCAGGCGCGGATGACGAGAAGGCCGGCGTACTCGCCCTGACTGCCGGCGTTGGGCTGCATCGAGACGGCGTCGAAGCCGGTGATCCGCTCCAGCCAGTCCTCGAGCTCGCCGATCAGCTGCGTGTAGCCCTCCGCCTGGCGGCGCGGGGCGAAGGGGTGCAGCCCGCCGAAGCCGCGCCAGCTCACCGGCCGCATCTCGGTGGCGGCGTTGAGCTTCATCGTGCAAGAGCCCAACGGGATCATCGCCCGGTCGAGCGCGATGTCCTTGTCCTGCAAGGCGCGCAGCCAGCGCATCATCTCGGTTTCGCTGTGGTGGCTGTTGAAGGTGGGGTGCTCGAGGAAGGCGCTGTGCCGTTGCAGCGCGTCGGGCAGGATCTTGGCCGCCGCGCCCGGCTCGGCGCCGAACACGCGCGCGAGCGCGGCGAGGTCGTCGTCGGTGGTCGTCTCGTCGAGGCTGATGCCCAGATGATCGGCGTCGATGCGGCGCAGGTTCATGCCCGCCGCCTCGGCGCGGTCGGCGAGTTCGGCGGCACGGCCCGGCACCGCGAGCGTCAGCGTGTCGAACCAGGTGTCGTGGACGAGCGCGATGCCGGCCCGCCGCAGGCCCTCGGCCAGCCGCGTCGTGCGCGCGTGGACGCCGCGGGCGATCTCGGCGAGGCCTTGCGGGCCATGCCAGCAGGCGTAGAGCGTGGCCATCACGGCGAGGAGCACCTGGGCGGTGCAGATATTGCTCGTCGCCTTGTCGCGGCGGATGTGCTGCTCGCGGGTCTGCAGCGCCATACGGTGCGCCGGCCGGCCGTGGCGGTCGACCGAGACCCCGATGATGCGGCCCGGCACCATCCGCTTGTGGGCCTCGCGGGTGGCGAAGAACGCCGCGTGCGGCCCGCCATAGCCCATCGGCACGCCGAAGCGCTGCGCACTGCCGACGGCGATGTCGAAGCCGAGCGTGCCCGGCGCCTCCAAGAGCGTCAGCGCCAGCGGGTCGGTCGCGGCGATGGCGAGCGCGCGCTCGGCGTGCAGCGCCTGCACCGCCGGGCGCAGATCGCGGACCGCACCGGTCGACGAGGGATAGCTCAAGAGCGCCGCGAAGACGGCCTTCGGGTCGAGCTCGCGGAGCGGGTCGCCCTCGATCACCCGGATGCCCAGATGCGCGGCGCGGGTGGCGATCACCGCCTTGGTCTGCGGATGGGTGTCGGCGTCGACGAAGAAGGCGGGCGCCTTGGACTTGGCGACGCGCTTGGCCATGGCCATCGCCTCCGCCGCCGCCGTGGCCTCGTCCAACAGCGAGGCGTTGGCGACCTCGAGCCCGGTGAGGTCGACGACCATCTGCTGGAAGGCCAACAGCACCTCGAGCCGGCCCTGGCTGATCTCCGCCTGGTAGGGCGTGTAGGCGGTGTACCAAGCCGGGTTCTCGAAGACGTTGCGCAGGAGCACGCTCGGCGTGTGGGTGTCGTGATAGCCCATGCCGATATAGGATTTGAGCGGCTGATTGGCGTCCGCCATCGCCTGCAAGCGGGCGAGCGCCGCCTCCTCCGAGACGGCGGGGGGCAGGTCGAGCGCGCCGCCTTCGCGGATCGTCTCGGGCACGGCTTCGTCGATGAGGGCGTCGAGGCTGGACGCCCCGATCTCGGCGAGCATGCGCTCGACGTCGGCATCGCTCAGCGCGATGTGGCGGTCGAGGAAGCGATCCATGGCGGGTCTCCGGAAGGGTCGCAAAAGGTAGGGGGCGGCCGCGGCCGCCCGGGGGCTAGCCCTGTTCGGCCACGAAGGCCCGATAGGCAGCCTCGTCCATGAGGCCGTCGAGCGCCGCCGGGTCGGCGGGCTTGAGCTTGACGAACCAGCCGTCGCCCTCGGCGGCCTCGTTGACCAACGCGGGGTTGTCGGCGAGGACCTCGTTGACCGCGACGATCTCGCCGGCGATCGGGGCGTAGACGTCGCTGGCGGCCTTGACCGATTCGACCACGGCCATGGCCTCCTCGGCCTCGACGGTGCGGCCGACCTCGGGCAGATCGACGAAGACGACGTCGCCGAGCTGCTCTTGGGCGTGGTCGGTGATCCCCACGGCGGCGGCCTCGCCGTCGTGGTCGATCCACTCGTGATCCTTGGTGTAGCGGCGGCTCACGTCGGTCGTCTCCCTCAGCGATGGTAGTGGTGCGGCACGAAGGGCAGGGGGGTGACCCGGGCGTCGATCTCGTGCCGGCGCACCTGGCAGCGCAGCCCCGTGCCGGGCTCGGCGAGCGCGCGCTCGACATAGCCCAGCGCCACCGGGGCGCCGACCGTGGGCGCGAACCCGCCGCTGGTCACGCGGCCCACCCGCCGCGCCTGGTCGCCGTGCCCGTGCAAGATCGGTGCCCCTTCGCGCGCCGGCATCCGCCCGTCGAGGGTGAGGCCCACCAGCTTTTCGGGCGTGCCCTTTGCCATCTCCTCGAGGATGCGCCCCGCACCGGGGAAGTCGGCGGCCTCGCGCCGGCGCTTGTTGATCGCCCAGGCGAGATTGGCCGCCACCGGCGAGGTCGTGGTGTCGATCTCGTGGCCGTAGAGGCACAAGCCCGCCTCCAGGCGCAGGCTGTCGCGCGCACCCAGCCCGGCCGGGGTGACGTCGCCCGCGGCGGTGAGGCGGCTGGCGAACTCCGCCGCCACGGCGGCGGCGAGCTCGATCTCGAAGCCGTCCTCGCCGGTGTAGCCGAGCCGGGCGACGCGGCCGGGCTGGCCGTCGACGAAGACCTCGCGGCTCTCGCGGAACTTGAGGTCGACCACCTCGGGCAGGTGCCGCGCCAGCACCTCGGCCGCCTTGGGGCCCTGCAGCGCCAACAGTGCCTGCTCCTCCAACAGCACCGGGCGGTGGCCCGCCGGCAGCGCGGCGTCGAGGACGGCGAGGTCGTCGGCGGTGCGCGCGGCGTTGAGGACCAGATACCAGTCGGCGTCGTGGCGCATCGCCATCAGGTCGTCGACGATGCCGCCCTCGGGGGTCATCAAGAGCGTGTACTTGGCGAGGCCCGAGCGCTGCCCCTGCAGGTCGCCCGAGAGCACGCTCTCGAGCGCCTTCGCCGACTGATCGGTGTCGCCGGCGATGCGGACGATGCCCATGTGCGAGACGTCGAAGAGTGCTGCCCGTTCGCGACAGGCGTGGTGCTCTCGGATGATGCCCGTGGGGTACTGGATCGGCAGCGACCAGCCGGCGAAGGACACCATGCGCGCGCCGTGGGCGACGTGCCAATCGTAGAGCGGAGTCCTGCGGTCGTCGGCCATCGTCGGTCGCTCCAGCCCACCGGCGCGCCATTGCGCCGATGTGCCCCCCGCTGTCCGCGACCTGAGAGTTTAACGCCGACCCGCGCGCGGGGCGGCGCCTTCACCTTCGGTGGGGTGCGTCCACACCCGCTCTCCAGCGTGCCATCCGCCTGCGGTCCTGGTGCCTGAGAGTTTCCGGGGGCCGTTGCTCCTTCGGCGGCGACCCGTAAAACGGGGACGCGCTCTCCCACAGGCATCGTCTGGCAATAAGGAGGTTAGAAAGACCCCCCGCCACCGTCAAGGCGGCCCTCACGCCAAACTCAGACCATCGTCGAAGTCGAGGTCTTGCGGCTCGTGCCCGGTGGCGCAGAAGAAGCGGCGGAGATCCGCGCTTTTGAGCACCACCGTGGCGTCGTTGGTGAGGGGGTGGCAGTTGATCTCGTCGAACGCCATCAGCGCCCGGTCCAAGAGCACCTGCACCCGCCGGTCGCGGTCGTTGATCACCGCGAGCGGCGTCACCGAGCCCGGCGTCACCCCCAGCACCTCGGCCAGAAGCGGCGGCTTGGCGAAGCTGAGCCGGCCGGCGCCGAGGCGCTTGGCCAGCGCGTTCAGATCGACGCGGCGCTCATCGAGCACCGTGGCGAGCCAGAGCCGGTCCTTTTTGTCCTTCAAGAGCAGGTTCTTGCAGTGCCCGCCGGGGAGCTCGCCGGTGTGCACCCGCGCCTCGTCGACGGTGAACACGGGCGGATGGGTGTGGAGCCGGTAGCCGATCCCCCACTCGTCGAGGCGTTCCATGAGGCGCGCGCGATCGTAGAGCATGGCTCGCCCATAGCCTGCGCCGCCGCCCCGCGCAACGGTCCGACGTGGTAAATATCCATTAACCCTTTTACTTGTCGTTGAGATTTACTCTTCCGACGCTGTACTCGATTGCATGCCAAAAAAGGCGGTAAGGGGCGAATCAACGAGGCGGCGACGCGGCATTTTTTGTTATAAGCGCATTTGCGTTGTGGAAGTCGCCGCGGACCGCCCGCAGCGTGCGATCCTCGCCGGAAGAAAGGAACCTGCGATGCTCAAGCTCTACCTGACCCTGCAGAACCTCTGGGCCGACAAGCGCGGCGTCACCGCGATCGAATACGCGGTGCTGGCCGGTGGTGTTGCCACCGCGCTCGCGTTCCTGTTGGCCGACGGAAGCGGCCTGTCCGCTATCGAAGATACCATCACCAACGCGTTGGGAGAGGTCGAGAACGCGGATCCCGGAACCGATTGAGGCGCTTATTACAAACGCGTAAGTAGAGAAAAATCCAAAAATTTTCTACCCTAAAGCGAGGCTTCGGCCTCGCTTTTTCCTGTTGGCCCGTGCCGGAGACGCGGCATGCTGACTGCGCTGGCGGGTGTCATCCTCGCCGCGGCGGCCCTTTGGGACGTTTGCGCCCGCCTCATCCCCAACGCGCTGCCGCTCGCGCTCGCCGCGACCGGGCTGGCGCATCTGGCGCTGGCCGGCGGCCTTTTGCCGGCGCTGGCCGTCGCCGGCGGCTTCTTCGCCGTGGGCTTGGTGACCTTCGCGCTCGGCGTGATGGGCGGCGGCGACGCCAAGCTGCTCGCCGCCGTCGGCCTCTGGGTTCCGCCCGCCGCCCTTAGCGATTTCTTCACCGTGATGGCGCTCACTGGCGCGGTGTTGGCGCTCGCCGTCGTCACCCGTCGCCGGCTCCTGGCGGCGGTGAGCGGCGCGGCGCTCGCCGAGCCCGCGAGCGTGCCCTACGGCGCGGCGATCGCGGCCGGTGCCGGCTACGTCCTCTTCGCCCCCGTCTGAAGGCGATCCGATGGCCCGCGTCTTCCTCCGCCTCGCCCTCCTCTTCGTCGTCACCGTCGCGGTGGTGGTCGCCGGCCAGCGCTGGTTCCTCGCCGACGACGCCGAGACCGCCCCGAAGGTGGCGACCACGCCCGTGCGCGTCGCCTCCACCGACCTGCCGGTCGGCACCTTCGTCGACGAGGTCGAGGCCCCCTTCGAAGACCGCCCGGACGCCGAGCTGGAGCCGGATTGGATCACCGCCGAGGTCGCGGCGCGCGACGACATCCTGGGCGCCGTCGTCATCGAGCCGGTGAAGGCCGGCGAGCCGCTCACCCGCGAGGCGCTGTTGATGCCCGGCCAGGACGGCTTTCTGGCCGCCGTCCTGCGCCCCGGCCTGCGCGCCGTCTCCGTCGCCGTCGACGCCGTCTCGGGCAACGCCGGCCACGTCTTTCCGGGCGACCGCGTCGACATCATCTTGACCCAGCGGCTCGAGGCCGAGGGCCGCCGCGACGGCGCGTGGGCCAGCGAGACCATCCTCGAAGCGGTCCGCGTGATCGCGGTCGACCAGAACCTCGAGGAGGACTTGAGCGCGCGCGAGCAGGCGCGGGTGCCGCGCACCTTCACCCTCGAGGTCACGCCGGACGACGTCGAGCGCATCGCCGTGGCGAGCGAGCTCGGCCGGCTCTCCTTCAGCCTGCGCTCGCTCGTGCTCGACGAGAGCGGCGGCGAGGTCGGCGCCGGCGACGACCGGGCGACCTACGCGATCGAGGTGTCGCGCGCCCTGCGCCCGGTGCCCGAGGCCGAGGCGAGCGAGCCCACGCCGGCGCCGCGCGAGGTCCGCGTGCTGCGCGGCAAGCGCGCGGGAGGGAGGCGATGAGGGTCCTTCTCCGCGCGACGGCAATCGCGCTCGCCTTGGTGCTCACGACGGCGGTGGCGGCGCAGGACCGGCTGCGCATCGACGTCGGCGAGGCCGAGCTTTTGCGCTTGTCGAGCCCGGCGGAGGCGGTCTTCGTCGCCGATCCCGAGGTCGCGGACGTGGAGGTGTCGGGGTCGAGCACGATCATCGTCTTCGGCGTCGCCACCGGTACCACCCGGCTGTTCGCCCTCGACGAGGCCGGGGCGCCGATCGTCAGCCGCCAGATCCGCGTCCAGCACAACCTGAGCGAGTTGGAGAGCGCGATCCGCGAGCGCTTTCCGGGCAACGAGGTCCGTCTCACCTCGGCGCCGCGCAGCGTGATGATCGAAGGCCGCGCCCGCACGCCCGAGGACGCCGAGGCCATCCGCTCGACCGTGCGCGGCACGCTCGGCGACGGCGAGGAGCTGATCGACCGTCTCGCGGTGGACATGCCGACCCAGGTCAACCTGCGCGTGCGCGTCGTCGAGGTCTCGCGCTCGGTGGACCGCACCTTCGACATCGACTTCTCCTCGTTGTTCAGCGTCGGCGACGTCACCTTCCAGGTCGCCAGCCGCCTGCTGCGCGCCGATATCCCCGAGCAGACGGACTACCGGGTGAGCGCGATCATCGAGGCGCTCGACGAGCAGGGGCTCGCCCGCACCCTGGCCGAGCCCAACCTCACCGCGCTCTCGGGCGAGACCGCGACGTTCCTCGCCGGGGGCGAGTTCCCGGTGCCGGTGGCCCAGGAAGAGGACACGATCACCATCGACTTCCGCTCCTTCGGCATCAGCCTCGCCTTCACGCCGACGGTCCTCGGCCGCGACCGGATCAACCTCGTCGTCCGCCCCGAGGTCAGCCGGCTGAGCGAGGACGGTGCGATCACGACGGCGGACGGTCTGCGGATCCCGGCGCTGACGGTGCGGCGGGTCGAGACCAGCGTCGAGCTGGGCAGCGGGCAGAGCCTCGCCATCGGCGGGCTGTTGCAGGAGAGCACCCGCGATCTGATCCAGAAGTTTCCGGGCCTCGGCGACGTGCCGGTGCTCGGCACGCTCTTCACCTCGAGCGAGTACCAAAACGAGCAGAGTGAGCTGATCGTGCTGGTCACGCCCTACGTCGTGGAGGCGAACCGGCCCGACGCCTTCGCCTCGCCGCTGGGCCGCCAGGCGCCGACGACCCCGCTCGAGGCGCTGATCCTCGACCGTGAGGGCGAGCCGGCGGATGGGGCCCGTCGCCTCCACGGCCCCGTCGGCTTCATCTATTGAGGAGCGCTGCGGTGACCCTCGCCCCCCGTCGTTTTGCCGCCGTCGCCGCCACGCTGGTGCTGGTGGGGCTCGCCGGTTGCGCGCCGGAC
>JBKHCM010000004.1:0-54088 GCA_046541805.1 Alphaproteobacteria bacterium | reverse complement strand
CTCCACCCTCGGCCACCAGCAAAGCCGCTCCGGCGATTTCGTCAACGGGCTGGTAAGGCTGCACCCTGGTTTGCGGGAGGGTGCAGCATGAGGAGGAAGCGGACGGCGGACGCGAACGGCGCGGGCTGGAGCTCGGGTTTCGTCGGGCGTCTGGAGGTGCGCGCGGATCGCTCCGGCCGGCGGAATTGGCCGCCCGAAGTGAAGGGTCGGATCGTGGGGGAGACCCTGGCGCCGGGGGCGACGGTGAGCGGCGTGGCGCGGCGGCACGGGCTGATGCCGCAGCAGGTGACGACGTGGCGGCGGCTGGCGCGTCAGGGTCGTCTGGCGCTGCCCGCGGCGCCGGAGAATGAGACCGCGGGCGAGGACGGCGCCGGTGCCTTCGCCGCACTCGTCGTCGCCGAGGATCCGCCGCCGGAACCGGCGACGCCGGCCGCAGGGTCGATCGAGCTCGTGGTCGTGTTCAGCGACAACCACCGTGACCGGCGTGGGCGCGTCGGCAGCACGTCGACGCCGTAGTGCGACGCCATCGCACCATAGCTGCGGTTGATCTCTGGATCGTAGAAGGACGCCCGGTTGACGCCCGCCTTCAGGTTGTCGGGCACGATCAGCCTCGGGGCCCCGCCGAGACGAGCGAACAGGCGGACGTGCGCGCCGATCCAGTCCGGCAGCGTCTGCGTCCAGACCGCCTCGGCGTAGGTGAAGCTCGAGGCACCGAGCACGGCGACGAAGATCTGCGCCTCGCGCACTTCGCCGGTGGCCCGGTCCAAGATCGGCAGCGTCTTGCCGGAGAAGTCGACGAACAGCTTGTCGCCGGGCGTGTGGGTCTGGCGCATGGTCGGCGACAGACGCCGCTCGAACGACCGGAACAGCTCGCAGAATCGGCTGTAGCCGTAGCCCTCGGGGTGGACGCCGCGGTACTCGTCCCAGAGAACGGTCAGGTTCACCCCCGGCTTCTTCAGCTCGACCGCGAGCCGCGCCCAGTCCGGCTCCGGCAGGCGGCGCGCGCCCGGCCTGATGCCGGCGCGGGCGAACAGGCGGGCCTCGAGCGCATCATCGGTCAACTCGCCCGGCAGCGGCCACACCAGCCCCGCCGCCGCGGCCCGCTTCAGATTGTCCTGGATCGTGCTGCGCGCGACGCCGAGCCTGCGCCCGATCTCCCGGGCGCTCACGCCGTCATGCGCCAGCCGCAGCATGTGTCGTACCTGTCTCATGGTCAGCTCTCTCGTCGCCGGCATCCCGCCCTCCGCCATCGAAGGCACGGACATGCCCGAGTTGCTGACCCGCAGCGCCACCAAGTGGCCGGCTTCAAATCGGAATGGTGGCCGCCTTCAAATTGGAACCCCGGCCGGCTTCGTCTCGGAATACCCGGCCGGCTTGCGTCGGAATCTGCAGGCCGTCCAGCGTGCCCCCTACATGCCGCTGGAAACCATCGCCGCCATCGGTGATGATCCCACCCGCAGCCTGCCCATCAAGCAGAGCTGAAACGGCCCACCAAGGCCGGATAGCCTCGCGCAGCTACACCAAAGCTCGGGGCACGACGAGGTCGGGCGCGAACCGCCGCCGGGCGGGCTGGTCGGGGCGGGTTTCGCGCGCATCTCCGAGCGCGCGAGGAAACGCCAACCCACGTCCGCGCAGCCCAGGCCCGCGGGCAGGCGCCGCCCGCGACAGCGCCACCGCGTCGTCAGCGGGCGCGAAGGCGCGGGCGCCCGGCCCGGCGCAGAGGCCCCGCGCCGGCGACGCGCGCGACGCGCGTGCCGGCTGCGGTGGTCTCGGCCCCTCAAGCGGCCGACGCGCCCACCTCCACGCGGCGGCCGCGGTTCATCGCCGCCAGGGCGAGCACGACGACCGGCCAGATCGCGGCCGCGATCCACCATAGATTGAGCCCTCCCGCGATGAGCGCCGTGCCGATGAGGCCACCCTGCACGACGTAGTAGGCCATCGGGACGAGGGTCTTGCGGATGATCTCGCCTTCGCGGTCGACGAGGCCGACGGTGGCCGAAGCGGCGACGACGTTGTGAACGCAGATCATGTTGCCTGCCGCCCC
This sequence comes from Alphaproteobacteria bacterium, assembly GCA_046541805.1. GTDB lineage: Bacteria > Pseudomonadota > Alphaproteobacteria > Geminicoccales > Geminicoccaceae > JAAAPF01. The sequence goes on along the minus strand of JBKHCM010000004.1, from coordinate 52,044 downwards.
GCCGACCGCCTGGAGCGCCACCACGATCGCGGCGCCGCCGGCGCCCAGTCCGATCTGCTCGGCCGTCGAGAACTGGAAGAGCGAGAACATCATGTTGCTGACGGTGTTCGAGCCGGCGACGAAGGCGCCGATCGCGCCGATCAGGGGCGCGAAGAGCGGCCAGGCCTGGCCCGTGGCCCACGACACCCCCTCCGCGAGCACGATCGGCATGCTGGCGAAGCGCTCCGAGGCGGAGTTCAAGAACACCTGCACCATCGGAACCGCGATCAGCAGCGCCGGGGCGGCGGCGAGCATCGTGGCAGCCGAGGACTTGAGGGCCTGCCCGTAGTCGCGCGCCGACATCCTGTGCAGGAAGAACGCGAAGATGGAGCCGAGGATCAGGACCGTGCCGGGCAGGTAGAGCACTTGGACCGTGGCGTCGATGCCCGAGCCGAAGAGGTCGTCGAAGGCGAGGGTCATCTCGGGCGAGGTCAGCCACGCCTTGATCGGCTCGATGCTGCGGGTGATCACCAACAGCAGGACGATGAAGAGGTAGGGCGCCCAGGCCTTCGTGAGCGGCATCATCGGGGCGTCACGGCGGTGATCCTCGAGGTCGTCGAGCTTGCCGACCCATGCCGCCTCCCACTGGTTGCGTGGCGGGAAGACGAAGGTCTCCGCGGGCACGAACCACCCCCGCTGCGCGGCCGGCACCACGATCGACAGGCCGACGAGGCCGCCGAGCAGGGAGGGGAACTCCGGACCGAGGGTGGCGGCGATCAGGTAATAGGGAACGGTGAAGGCGAGGCCGGCGAAAAGCGCGAACTTCCACATGCGGAAGCCTTCGCGGAACGAGCGGCTCGAACCGAAGAACCGGGTCAGCATGCCCACCATGATGAGCGGGATCAAAAAGCCGACCAGAGCGTGGATCATGGCGACCTCGATCGCGACGCCGAAGAGGTAGTCGGCGAAGGACTGTGGCGCGATGGTCGACTCGACGACCGCGTGGTCGGCGAGGCCGGTCTGCACGCCGACGAGCATCGGGGTGCCCAGGGCGCCGAACGACACCGGCGTGCTCTGGATGATGAGCGTCACCATCACCGCGGCCATCGCCGGGAAGCCGATGGCGACGAGCAGCGGTGCCGCGATCGCCGCGGGCGTGCCGAAGCCGGAGGCGCCCTCGATCAATGAGCCGAAGAGCCAGGCGATGATGATCGCCTGGACGCGCCGGTCGGGCGAGATCTGCGTGAACGCGCGTCGGATGGCCCGGATGGCGCCGCTCTCCTCGAGGGTGTAGAGCATGAGGATCGCGCCGAAGACGATGTAGAGCAGGCTCGCCCCCGTCACGACGCCGTTGACGGTGGCACCCAGGACCTTCGCGGGTTCGGTGCCCCAGATGAACAGCGCGGTCAGCGCGGTGACGACGTAGGCGACCGTCATCGACAGCTTGGCCGAGCGTGCGAGCACGACCAGCAGCACGAACACCGTCGCGATCGGCAGCAAGGCGAGCAGAAACGTGGCTAAGTCCGTCATCGTTGCCTCCCGTGAAGACTGTGGAAGTTTGGACTTAATCTGACGGTCGTCGTTCCGGCGTGGCAGGTGCCCGCCGGCGCGACGCTGCCGGGCGCCCCGTTCAAGCGGCGCGTCCCGGCTGCGGTTTGTGGCGCGCGAGGGCGGGGCTGTCGAGGAAGGTCCGCAGCGGCGTCCGGGCGGCGCACCCGCGCCCCTGAGGCGTCCGTACCTCGTTGCCGCGCGCCATCCAAGGGTCGAGGTCGACCGGCACCTCGTCGAGGCGCGCCTCGCGGCGCTCTTTGAACGCCACGCGGTAGAGCTCCTCGAGCAGGGTCTGGTGAAAGCGCGCGCAGATGCCGTTCGTCGCGGCGCTCTTCGTCGCGGTGCTCTTCGTCGCGGTCCGCGCGTGGTCGCGGTTCGAGGCGGCGGGGTCGCGTTCGGATTCGCGGCGGTCGTGGGCGCCGCGAAACTCGGTGTCGCGAGCGGTCGGCACCCGAGCGATCGCGATACCCTGTGCGTCGAAGAACGGCACGATCCCCCTCGTTGCCCCGATACGCCGCCCGCCTGCGCGATCATGATCGTCACGAGGCGATCGATCCGATCGCGAGGGTAACGGCGCGCTGCGAGCGCGCCGAGGCGCCTGCAGCGCCTTCGGCCGCTGCTTCATCGCCGCCATCTCGTGGCACAGCCTGAGCGTGCGCACACCGAAGGGCGAGACCCGCGTTGCCTCACCGATGATGTGCCCGACGCGAGGGTGCGCGGGAGGCGGCGGTGGGGCGGTGGAGCTTGGCGACGCGCGACGAGATTTCGGAGCGCTGGCGGGGCGTTACGCGGCGGCGGGCGGCGAGGAGAGGGGTCGGCTGGTCACCGGGCCGGCGGCGCCGACGCGCCGTCCTCGCCAGCTGGCGGCGCCGCTTTTCGAGGGCCGGTACCGTTTCGCCCCTCGGGTTCCCGCGCGCAAGCGCGGCTTTTCCACGCGCGACAGGCTGACCAGGGTGTCCGCGCTTGCTGTCGATCTCGGCTGACATACCGTTCCCTCGGCGAACACGACTGAGGGGTGCACGTTGTGGAACTAACTCTCGGGCAATATCAGCTGATCGCGAACGCCTTCTCGTTCACGATCGCCACGATGGGGGCGGCCACGCTCTTCTTCTGGCTCGGCCGCGGCCAGGTCGCGCCCGCCTACAAGACGGCGATGACGATCACAGGCTTGGTGACCTTCATCGCCGCCTATCACTACTTCCGCATCGGCCAGAGCTGGGATGCCGCCTTCGATATCGACGACGGCACCCTGCAGGCGACGGGCGTGCCGTTCAACGACGCCTATCGCTACGTCGACTGGCTGCTCACCGTGCCGCTCCTGCTGGTGGAGCTCATTCTCGTCATGAACCTGCCGCGCCAGGAAACCATCTCGAAAGGCGTGCGGCTTGGCGGGCTCGCGGCGTTGATGATCGTACTCGGCTATCCGGGCGAGGTCAGTGATGCCGCCGGCACCAGCTTCCTTTGGGGCGCGCTCTCGATGATCCCGTTCCTTTGGATCATCTATGAGCTGTTCGTCGGCCTCAAGGAGGCCATTGCCAGGCAGCCGGAGGATGTGCGCGGGCTCGTCAACGCGGCCCGCTGGGTCACCGTCCTCGCCTGGGCCTTCTACCCCGTCGTCTACTTCGCCGGGATCTTCTTCGGGCTTGGTGGCGGCGTTTCCGAGACCGTCGTGCAGGTGGGCTACACGATCGCCGACATCGTCGCGAAGGCCGCCTTCGGCCTGCTGATCTACGCGATCGCGATGCGCAAGTCGGCGCACGAGATGGGTACGGAGCGGGTGGCCGCACCGGCCTGAGCCGTTCGATCCGAGCGGGCGGCGCACCGCGCCGCCCGCTTGTTCCCGACCATCGCGCAGGGAAAGGGCAATGACCCCTTCGACCCATGAGGGTTGCGCGGATCCGCTGGCGCGCTTCGACGCGGTCCTGCGCGCCCGCGCCACCGCCGATGTCGACGATGCCGACCTCGTCGCCGCCGCCCACCACCATCTCGCGGGGGGACGACGGCGCCGCGCCCGTCTCGCCATCGCGCTCGGCGCACGCTTCGCGTTGGAGGCGCGCACGGTCGACGCCGTCGCCGCCTGCGTCGAGCTGCTGCACGCGGCCTCGCTCGTCCACGACGATCTACAGGACCGGGCGCTCACCCGACGCGGGCGCGCCAGCGTCGTCCACCGCTTCGGCGAGGACACCGCACTACTTTTGGGCGACGTGCTCATCGCGGCGGCCCTTGGCGCCGCGGGCGAGCTCAGGGGCGATGGCACGCGGCCCACTCCGACGGCGCGCGCCGCGCGCGCCGTCGCCCGCACGGCGTCGGGGCAAAACCGCGACCGCGGCCGCCACGACGCCTTCGACTTCGCGAGCTACGCGGCCGTGGCGCAGGCGAAGGCGGCGCCGCTGTTCGCGCTGCCCTTCGAGCTCGTCCTGGTCGAGGGCGGGCGCGTCGACGCCGTCCCACGCGCGCAACACGCCGCGACGCACTTCGCGCTCGCCTACCAGCTGCGCGACGATCTCGCCGACGTCGCCTCGGACGAACGTGGTGGCGAGCCCAATGCGGTGCTCCTGCTCGAAGCCGGCGGCCGCAGCCGGGGCGGGGCGATGGCCACCGTCGCGGACGAGGCGCGCGCCCATTTGGCCGAAGCGCGCACCGCTGCCGCGGGACTGCCCAGCGGTGCCGCCGGGCCGCTCGTGACGCTCTGCACCGCGCTCGGCGAAGAGCTGGAGGTGGCATGGACGCGCTGACGCCGACCCCGGCGGCGCGCCACGCCGTCGTCGTCGGGGCCGGCTTCGGTGGCATCGCCGCCGCGCTGCGGCTCCGCGCGCGCGGCATCGGCGTCACGCTCGTCGATCCATGCCCGCGGTTGGGCGGGCGCGCGCAGGTGTTCGAGCGCGACGGCTTTCGCTTCGACGCTGGGCCGACGGTGCTGACCGCGCCCTTCCTCTTCGACGAGCTGTTCGCGCTGTTCGGGCGGCGCCTCGCCGATCATGTCGAGCTGATCGCGCTCGCGCCTTGGTACCGCTTTCGCTTCGCCGACGGAACGGCGCTCGACTACGGCCCCGACGATGCGACGACGGAGGCGGGAATCGCCCGGCTGAGCCCCGCCGACGTCGAGGGCTGGCGGCGCTTCGGCGCCCATTCGAAGGCCATCTACGAGCTCGCCTTCGACCGCCTCGCCGATCAGCCGTTCCACGATCCGCGCGTGCTCCTGCGCCAGGTGCCCGCGTTCGTGCGCCTGCGCGCCTTCGACACCGTCTGGACCTGCGTCGCGCGCTTCATGGCCGACGACCGCCTGCGGCGCGCCTTTTCCATCCAACCGCTGCTCCTGGGCGGCAATCCGTTCACCACGACCAGCATCTACACGCTCATCAACCACCTCGAGCGCGCCTACGGCGTCTGGTTCCCGCGCGGCGGCACCGGCGCGCTCGTCGACGCGCTCGGCGAGCTGATGGCCGAGGTCGGAATCGACGTCCGCCTCGAGCGGACCGTCCGCCGCATCGAGGTCGAGGGCGGTCGGGCCACCGGCGTCACGCTCGCCGACGGCGAGCGGATCGACGCCGAACTCGTCGTCTCCAACGGCGATCCGATGCACGTCTACCGCGAGCTCCTGCCGCGCGCGGCGCTGCCGCGGCTCACCCGCTTCCGCCTGGAGCGGGCCGCACTCTCGATGGGCCTTTTCGTCCTCTTCTTCGGCACTCACCGCCAATGGCCGGAGGTGGCGCACCACACGATCACCTTCGCCGAGCGCCATCGCGAGCTCTTGGCCGACATCTTCGAGCGCGGCGTCCTCGCCGAGGACATGTCGCTCTACGTCCACCGGCCGACCGCCACCGATCCGAGCTTCGCCCCGCCGGGCGGCGACAGCTTCTACGTGCTCTGTCCCGTCCCCAACCTGCGGGCCGCGGACGTGGACTGGTCGGCGGCGGGGCCGCGGCTCGCCGAGCGCATCCTCGCGCATCTGGACGCGACGCTTTTGCCGGGCGTGCGCGCGCGGCTCGGCCCGGTCTTCTGGATGACGCCGGAGGACTTCCGCGACGACTACGCCAGCTACGCCGGCGCCGGCTTCTCCATCCAGCCCAAGTTCACCCAGTCGGCCTGGTTCCGCTTCCACAACCGCGGCGAAGGCATCGCCGGGCTCCACCATGTCGGCGCCGGCACGCATCCGGGCGCGGGCATGCCCGGCGTGCTGCTCTCCGCCCGGGTCTTGGACAACCTGCTCGACGAGGTTGCGACGTGACGGCGGCGGCCACCAGCCTCGCCCGCCGCGGCTCGAGCTTCGCGCTCGCCTCGACGTTTCTGCCGGCGCCGACGGCGGAACGGGTGGCGCGGCTCTATGCGGTGTGCCGCACGCTCGACGACCTCGCCGATCGCGACGCCTCACCCGCCGCGGCGGACCGGCTCGACCGTATCCTGGCCGAGCTCGACGGCGCACCGCCGCGGGACCCGGCGGTGCGGGAGCTGCACGACCTCGCGCGCACGGGGTGCGTTTCGCTCGGCTACGCCCGCGATCTCGTCCGGGGCGTGCAGGGCGACCTCGACTGCGTGCGCATCGCCGAGGTCGGCGATCTCTTGGTCTACGCCTATCGCGTCGCCGGCAGCGTCGGCGCGATGATGGCGCCGATGCTGGGTGCCGACGACGAACGGGCGGTCGCGCCGGCGATCGATCTCGGCATCGCCATGCAGCTTACCAACGTCGCCCGCGACGTGCTCGAGGACGCCCGCGCCGATCGGCGCTACCTGCCCGCCGCCTGGGTCGACCTTTCGCCCGCGGCGATCGCCGCGGCCACCCCGGCGGCGCGTGAGCGGGTACCCGCCGCCCTGCACGAACTCCTGGCGCTGGCCGATCGGCATTACGAGCGCGGCGCGTCGGGCTTGGCCTACCTGCCGTTGCGCGCCCGCACCACCGTCGCCGTCGCCGCCGAGCTCTACCGCGCCATCGGCACCGTCGTCCGCGAACGCGGCGGCGCGTACTGGCGGGGCCGCGCCGTGGTCGCCAAGCCGCGCCGCTGGGCGATCGCCGCCCGCACGATCGTCCGCGCCCGCGGCGACGGCGCGCTCCCGCTCCCGGCCCCACTGAGCTGAGAGGACCCGATGTCACCATTCTCGCGCTTCGACACCGACGTCGCCGTGCTCGGCGGCGGCTGCGCCGGGTTGAGCTTGGCGGCGCGCCTCGCCGGCGCAAGCCCAGGCGTCACCGTCATCGAGCCTCGCACGGGCTATGCGGACGACCGCACCTGGTCGTTCTGGCGGACGGATCGCGATCCCTTCGTCGGCTGCGTGCGCGCCCACTGGGACCGCTGGGCGGTGTCGGCGGCAGGCGAGCGCGTGGTTCGCGGCTCCGCGCGCCTGCGCTACGAGACGCTCGGCGCCATGGCGTTCTACGACCAGGCCATCGCCACCATCGACGCCGCGCCGAACACCGAGCTCCGCCTCGGCACCCGCGTCACCGCCGAGCCGCGGCCGCTCGGCGACGGCTTCGCGATCGCGACCGACGCCGGCGAATGCCGTGCCAGGACCGTCGTCGACACGCGGCCGCCCGGCGGTGCGCCCGGCTTCGGGCAGTACTTCACCGGTGCCGAGATCGAGGTGGACGGCGCGGCGTTCGACCCGACCACGGTCGAGCTCATGGACTTCGCCGCGGCGCGCCCCGATCGCATCGACTTCCTCTACGTCTTGCCCTTCGCCGCCGACCGCGCGCTGGTCGAGGCCACCAGCTTCGCGCCGACGCCACCGCCTCGGGGCACGCTCGAAGCGACGCTCGCCCAGGCGATCGCGCGCTTCGCGCAAGGTCGCGCGGTACGCGAGGTCCGCCGCGAGCAAGGCTTCATCCCGATGCGGCCGCAGGCGGCCCAACGGACCGCTGCCACCGGCCACCCCGGCTGGGTGCGCGCCGGCCTGGTCGGTGGAGCGGCGCGGCCGAGCACCGGCTACGCCTTCCAGCGCATCCAGCAGGCGAGCGACCGTCTCGCCGCCCAACTGCGCGCCGGCCAACGCCCGACGCCGCCGGCCCTCGACGGGCGGATCACCCGCTTCATGGACGCGCTGTTCTTGAGCGTGATCCGGCGTCGGTCGGCACTGGGGCCCCAGCTCTTCCTCCAGCTCTTTCGGCACGCCCCGCCCGATCGCCTCGAGCGCTTTCTCGCCGGCTCGACCGCCTCGACGGATCGCCTCGCCGTGATCACGGCCCTGCCGCCCAAGCCCTTCCTGCGCGAGCTCTTGGTCCCATGAGCGTCCCGATCGCCGCGAGCCCGCGCGCCGCGTTCCTGTGCATCGCGCTCGTCACCATGGCGGCGGCGCTCTGGCTCGCGCCCTCGCGCGCGGTTCAGATCGCCGTGCTCGCCCCGCTCGTCGCGGTCCTGGGCGTGCCCCACGGTGCTTTGGACCTGCACATGGCGAGCCGCCTCTGGCCGCTGGCGCGCCCGCGCGCCCGCTGGGCGTTCGGTCTGGGCTACCTCGCCGTCGCGGGCGCGGTGGCGGGCCTCTGGCTGGCCGCACCGGGCCCGGCGCTCGTGCTCTTTTTGGCCTACTCGGCGGCCCATTTCGGGGGCGACTGGCGGGCGGAGCTGCCGCCGCCGCTGCGGCTCGCCGCCGGCGTCGCGGTCGTGGCGCTGCCCGCCTGGCGCTTCGAGGCGGAGGTCGCGGGGCTGTTCGAGATGCTGGCACCGGGCGCCGCCGCCGCGTCGAGCGCGGCGGTCCTGCATCTGGTGGCGCCCTGGGCGGCGCTGGTCGCCGTCGCGGGCGCACTCCTGCGCGGTGGTCGCGGCGCCGGCCTCGAGCTCGCGACCCTCGCGGCGCTCGCGGCCGCCGCCCCGCCGCTCGTCTACTTCATCGCCTATTTCTGCGGGCTGCACTCGCCCCGGCACTTCGTCGAGACGCTGGATCAGCTCGGGTTGGGGTGGAAGCGCGGGATCGAAGCGGCCTGGCCGCTGACGGCGCTCACGCTCGCCTTCGCCGCCGTGGCCTTCGCCGTCCTGGTCGTGAGCGGCGTCAGGCTCGAAACCGCGACCGTCGAGGTGGTGTTCATCGGCCTCGCCGCCCTCGCCGTTCCGCACATGCTGCTGGTCGAACGGTTCTGGACGCGCTGAAGGCGCTCGCCATCTCGCGTGGTCCTGGTGCGTCCTCGATCTCGCGTTCGACGGCAAACGCCCCCGCGGCGTTGTCCGCTGCGGTTCGCCAGGCCTCGCCCGTTCTCGCTGCGCGGTAAGTGCTGTCGCGATGCTCCGCTCGAGGCCATGCGGGTACGCCTTTGCGCCTGCAAAGCGCCCTCCATCTCGAGCCCGGCCCACGCCCCATGGCCGAGCCCGCTTTGAAGATCCTGGCGGCATCGTGAAGCGGGTTGCGCCTCCTGCGGGGGAGTGCGGCATGACGCGGAAGGCGAAGGGAAAGGTCCATGGCGGCCGTGTCCCGTGGGGTGGTGGATGAGGCCGCGCCCATGCGATCGCAAAGCGACCAGCGTGGCCAGACGCCGCAGGCGGCGGCATGGCGCGCCTAAAGCTCGGCGAGACGAACGCCGGTGTCGTCGGCCATCGCCTCGCGCAAGGCCGCCTTGAGGTCCGCCACGTTGCCGGCGTGGCAGCCGACGCCGTCGCAGATGCCCGCGAGATGGCCGAAGACGCTGCCGTCCGCGTCGTCGGACGCGCGGCGGGCCGCATCGCCCTTGTCCGCCATCGCGTGCGTCATCGGTGCGGGCCCGTCGCGTCCGGCAACGTCGTCACCACGGCGCGCCGTCGGCCTCAGGCCGGCTGGAACGGCTTGCCGAGGCAGCCCGGCGCCGCCAGCCAGTGGCGGCCGGTGCGGCTGGAGAGAAGGGTGAGGACGACGATGGTGGCGAGATAAGGCAGCATCGAGAGCACCTGGGAGGGGACGTCGAAGAGCGCACCGCCCTGGGCGTAGAGCTGGAGGATGGACACACCGCCGAAGAGGTAGGCGCCGGCCAAGAGGCGCCAGGGGCGCCAGGACGCGAAGACGACCAGCGCGAGCGCGATCCAGCCGCGGCCGGCGGTGATCTCCTCGACCCACATGGGCGTGTAGGCGACCGACAGATAGGCCCCCCCGATGCCGGCCATGGCCCCGCCCCAGGCGACGGCGAGGTAGCGCACCAGGACGACCGGGTGGCCGATGGCGTGGGCGGCCTCGTGGTTCTCGCCGACGGCGCGCAGGATCAACCCCGCGCGCGTGCGCTGGAGGAACCACGCCGTCGCCGGCACCATGCCGAGGCCCAGATAGACCAGCGCGTCGTGGCCGAAGAGGATCGGGCCGACCAGCGGCAGGTCCGTGAGCCCGGCGACCTCGAGCTGCGGCAGACGCTGGATCGGCTCGCCGACGAAGGGGCTGCCGACGAGCGCCGAGAGCCCGATGCCGAAGATCGTGAGCGCCAAGCCGCAGGCGACCTGATTGGCCATCATGGTCAAGGTGAGGAGGCCGAAGGCGAGGCCCATCGCGGCCCCGGCGAGGGCGCCGGCGGCGATGCCGAGCGCCATCGAGCCGGTGGTGGCGGCGATGGCGAAGGCCGTGACCGCGCCCAAGAGCATCATCCCCTCGACGCCGAGGTTCAAGACGCCGGACTTCTCCGCGATCAGCTCGCCGAGCGCAGCGAAGATCAAGGGCGTCGCCGCCGCCATGATCGTGACGATGATGTCGGCCGTCATCATGCCGCCCGCTCCCGCCTGAGCCGGACCCGGTAGCGGACGAGCACGTCCGAGGCGAGCAGGAAGAACAGCAAAAAGCCCTGAAAGACGCCGGTGACGGCCTGGGGCAGGCCCTGGGTGATCTGCACGTTCTCGCCGCCGAGATAGGAGAGCGCCACGACGTGCGCGGCGAGCACGATGCCCACCGGGTGCAGCCGGCCGAGAAAGGCGACGATGATGGCGGTGAAGCCGTAGCCCGGCGAGACGACCGGCACGAGCTGGCCGCCCACGGGCCCGGCCACCTCGATCACGCCGGCGAGCCCGGCGAGCGCGCCGCTCACCAAAAAGGCGAGCCACACCGTGCGCTCGGGGTGGAAGCCCGCGAAGGTGGCGGCGCGCGGGGCGAGACCGGTGACGTCGAGCTGAAAGCCCACCACCGTGCGCGCCATCAAGACCCAGGCGACCGCGGCGGCGAGAAGCGCCAGCGGAAAGCCCAGGTGCAGCCGCGTCGCCTCGAGGATCACCGGCATCGTGCCCTCGGGCGGGAAGTAGCGCGACTGCGGGAAGTTGAAGCCCGTCGGGTCGCGCCAGGGGCCGTGGACGAGCGCCGAGAGCAGGAGTGTCGCGACATAGGCGAGCATCAGGCTCACCAGGATCTCGTTGACCCCGAAGCGCGTGCGCAAAAAGGCCGGGATCGCCGCCCAGGCGAGGCCCGCGGCCGCACCGGCGACCAACATCAAGGCCAGCAGCCAGGGGCCGGCGCCCTCGTGGAAGACCACCGCGGCGAGCCCGCCACCGGCGATGGCGCCCAGCGTGAGCTGACCCTCGGCGCCGATGTTCCAGACCCCGGCGCGAAAGCCCATGGCGAGGCCCAAGGCGATGAGGATCAAGGGCGTCGCCTTCACCGCCAGCTCGCCCAGGCCGTAGAGGCTGGTGACGGGACCCACGAAGAAGGCGTAGAGCGCCGGCAGGGGCGCGTGGCCGAGGATGGCGAAGAGGGCGGCACCGGCGAGCACGGAGAGCGCCACGGCGAGCAGCGGGGTGGCGAGCCGCATCGCCCTCGACGGCTCCGCGCGCCGCTCAAGCCGCCACATCGCCCGCCTCCTCGCCGTGGACGCCGCCCATCAACAGCCCCACCGTGCGCGCGTCGAGCTCGGCCGTGGGCCGCGCCGGGCTGAGTCGACCACCGTTCAGGACCGCGATCCGGTCGGCCAAGAGGAAGAGCTCGTCGAGGTCCTGGGAGACGACGACGATCGCCGCCCCGCCGTCGGCGAGGTCGAACAGCGCCTGGTGGATCGCGGCGGCCGCCCCGGCGTCGACGCCCCAGGTGGGCTGGCCGCAGACCAGCACCTTCGGGTCCTGCATGAGCTCGCGGCCCATCAGGAACTTCTGCAGGTTGCCGCCCGACAGCGAGCGCGCGGCGGCGGCGGGGCCGGTGGTCGCCACCTGAAAGCGCGCGACCACGCTCCGGGCGTAGCGCTCCGCCGCGCGGCGATCGAGAAAGCCCAAGGCTCGCATCGCGCTGGCGCGCAGGCCCGAGAGCAGGGCGTTGTCGGTGAGGCTGAACTCGCCCACCGAGCCGTGCCCCACGCGCTCCTCGGGCACGTAGGCGATGCCGCGCTTGCGGCGCCGGCGGACGTCGAGATGGCCGATCGCCTCGCCGTCGAGGCTGAGCGCGTCCGCCGGATGGATCGCCACCTCGCCGCCGAGTGCCGCCAACAGCTCGCTCTGGCCGTTGCCGGCGACGCCGGCGATGCCCAGGATCTCGCCGCCGCGGACCTCGAAGCCGACGTGGTCGAGGGCGGTGTCGGTGGGCGTGGTCGCCGGGCGCGAGAGCTCCTTGGCGGCGAGGCGCACGGCTCCGGGTGCGGGGCGCTGGCGGTGCGAGGGGGCGCGGATGTCCGCGCCGACCATGATCGCACCCAGCGTCGCCGCGGTCTCCCGCCTCGGGTCGACTTCGGCGACGACGCGGCCGCGCCTGAGGATCGTCGCGCGCTCGCACAGGCTGCGGATCTCGTCGAGCTTGTGGCTGATGTAGAGGATCGAGACGCCTTCGCCCTTGAGCTGGCGCAGCGTGGCGAACAGGCGCTCCACCTCCTGCGGGGTCAGCACCGAGGTGGGCTCGTCCATCACCAAAAGGCGCGGCGACTGCAGGAGCGCACGGACGATCTCGATGCGCTGGCGCTCGCCCACCGAGAGGTCGACGACGCGGCGGGCGGGGTCGAGCGGCAGGCCGTAGGCGGCGGCGACGGCGGTGATGCGGCGAGAGAGGGTGTCGAGCGAGCCGGCCCGCGGCACGCCCAGCGCCACGTTCTCGGCGACGGTGAGCGCCTCGAACAGCGAGAAGTGCTGAAACACCATGGCGATGCCGAGGGCGCGCGCGGCCTTGGGGTCGGGCACGTGCACGCGCTCGCCCGCGAAGCGGATCTCGCCGGCGTCGGCCGCCAAGAGGCCGTAGACGATCTTCACCAGCGTCGACTTGCCGGCGCCGTTCTCGCCGAGGAGCGCATGGATCTCGCCCGGCCGGACGACGAGGTCGACCGCGTCGTTGGCGAGCGTACCCGGAAAGCGCTTGGTGATGCCCCGCAGCTCGAGCCGCGGCGGGTCTGCGGCGGGTGACGACACCGCGTCCTCCTTGACGATGCCGCGGTTAAAGCGGTGCCGGCCGTGCCGTGCAAGGCCGCCTTGGAACCCACGTGCCTTGACACCGTCGAGCCCGCTTCCCACAAGCGGGAGGTGTCATTCCCTTCGCCATTCCGGGACTTGATCGATGTCGCTCAGCGTCTCGAGCCGCAGCATCGCCGTCACTCTGCCGGACGGGGCCGTGCGGACGTTCGAGACGCCGGTGACCGCCCGCGACGTCGCCCAGAGCCTCTCCACGAGCCTCGCCGAGGAGGCCTATGTCGCCGAGGTCGACGGCGAGCTGGTCGACCTCGACCGGCCGCTCGAGCGGGACGTCGCGATCCGCTTTATCCGTGGGCGCGACCCCGAGGCGCTGGAGGTCATCCGCCACGACGCTGCCCACGTCATGGCCGAGGCGGTGCAGGACCTGTTTCCCGGCACGCAGGTGACCATCGGCCCGCCGATCGACGACGGCTTCTACTACGATTTCGCGCGCAACGAGCCGTTCTCCACCGACGATCTCGCGAAGATCGAAGCGCGGATGCGCGAGATCGTGGCCGCGGACAAGCCGTTCGTGCGCCAGGAGGTGAGCCGCGAGGAGGCGCGGCGTCTCTTCGAGCGGATGAGCGAGCGCTACAAGCTCGAGCTCCTCGACGCCATTGCCGAAGACCAGCCCGTCAGCCTGTACTACCAGGGCGACTGGGTCGATCTCTGTCGCGGGCCGCACGGGCCGAGCACCGGGCGCATCGGTCCGTTCAAGCTGTTGAAGGTGGCGGGCGCCTACTGGCGCGGCGACAGCCGGAACGCGCAGCTTCAGCGCATCTACGGCACCGCCTATGCGACCGACAAGGACCTCAAGGCCCACCTCACCCGCCTCGAGGAGGCCGAAAAGCGCGACCATCGCCGGCTCGGCCGCGAGCTCGACCTCTTTCACATCCAAGAAGAGGCGGTGGGCTCGATCTTCTGGCACCCCAAGGGCTGGACCCTCTTCCGGGAGCTCGAGAGCTACATTCGCCGCCGCCTGGACGCCGCGGGCTATCAGGAGGTCAAGACCCCGCAGCTCATCGACCGGGTGTTGTGGGAGCGCTCGGGCCACTGGGAGAAGTTCCGCGACAACATGTTCACGCTCGAGAGCGAGGAACGTGTGCTCGCCATCAAACCAATGAATTGTCCGGGCCACGTGCAGATCTTCAACCGCCATCTCTACTCCTACCGTGACCTGCCGCTCAGGTTGGCGGAGTTCGGCTCGTGCTTCAGGAACGAGCCATCGGGGGCGCTGCACGGGATCATGCGCACCCGCAACTTCACCCAGGACGACGCCCACATCTTCTGCACGCCGGAGCAGATCGACGCCGAGACCCAGAGCTTCTATGCGCTCCTGGCCAGCATCTACAGCGATTTGGGCTTTCCCGAGTTTCGGGTGAAGTTCTCCGATCGGCCGCCGGTGCGCGCCGGCGCCGACGAGGTCTGGGATCAGGCCGAGCAGGCGCTGATGGACGCCACCCGGAAGGCCGGCGTCGAGGTGACGCTCAACCCCGGCGAGGGCGCCTTCTACGGCCCCAAGCTCGAGTTCGTGCTCACCGACGCGCTCGGCCGCGACTGGCAGTGCGGCACGCTGCAGGTCGACTTCGTCCTGCCCGAGCGCCTGGATGCGTCCTATGTCGGCGCCGACAACGAGCGGCACAGACCGGTGATGCTGCACCGCGCGATCCTGGGCTCGCTCGAGCGCTTCATCGGCATCCTGATCGAGGAGACCGCGGGCCGCTTTCCGATGTGGCTGGCGCCGGTGCAGGTGGTGGTCGCCACCATCACCAACGACGCCGACGCCTACGCCCACGAGGTCGTGCGCAACCTCGAGGATGCGGGCCTGCGGGTGGAGGCGGACACCCGCGCGGAAAAGATCGGCTACAAAGTGCGCGAGCACAGCCTGCAAAAGGTGCCGGTGATCCTGGCCGTCGGCGGCCGCGAGGAGGCGGAGCGCAGTGTCGCCATGCGACGTCTCGGCGAGAAGAGCCAACAAAGCCTTGCTCTCGCCGACGCCGTCACCTTATTGAAGGAGTCCGCGCGTCCGCCGGCCTGAGTTCGGCGGCCTTTCCGTGTTGCTCGGTCGGTCGCGCGGGAGCATCCACGACGACGAGGTGACGAGCTACATGGCAACTGCGGCGCGCGAAGACTATCGCGTCAACGACCGGATCGAGGCGCCCGAGGTTCGACTGGTCGGTGAAGACGGTGAAATGATCGGGGTGGTACGCCTGCGCGAAGCCCTGGACCGTGCCCGCGACGTCGGCCTGGATCTCGTCGAGGTCTCGCCCACCGCCAAGCCGCCCGTCTGCAAGATCCTCGACTACGGGAAGTTCAAGTACGAAGCGCAGAAGCGGGCCAACGCCGCCCGCAAGAAGCAGCGCGTCATCGAGGTCAAAGAGATCAAGATGCGCCCGGGCATCGACGACAACGACTACAACATCAAAATGAAGAAAGTGCGGACCTTCCTGGAGGAAGGCGACAAGGTCAAGGTGACCATGCGCTTCCGCGGGCGCGAATTATCGCATCAAAACTTGGCGATGAACATCCTGACAAAAGTCAAGGAGGAGGTGAGCGACCTCGGCAAGGTCGAGCAGTTCCCGAAGATGGAAGGCCGGCAGATGGTCATGGTGATGGCGCCGCTGAAGTAAGTGCGGCCGCCACAAGACGGCGACGCCCGGCCCGCCTGTCGGGCGTTTTTTTGCGTGCGGCCGGCCCGTCCGGCGGCGACGTTCGACGTGGGAAGGCAGCATGGATCAGGGCGGCGATCGGCTCGAGGCGTTGCGGGCGGCGCTGCGCGAGGCCGGGGTCGACGGCTTCTTGCTGGCGCGCACCGACATGTACGGCAGCGAGTACCTGCCGGCCGCGGAGGAGCGCGTCGCTTGGCTCACCGGCTTCACCGGCTCCGCCGCGCGCGTCGTCGTCCTGCCCTCGACCGCCGCGCTCTTCACCGACGGCCGCTACACCCTGCAGGCCCAAGACGAGGTCGACACCGCCCGCTACGAGACGCCGCATCTGGTCCACGAGCCGCCGGCGACGTGGCTGCGCGCCCATGCCCCCGAGGGGCTGAGGCTCGGCTACGACCCGTTTTTGCATCTCGCGGCCGAGCTGGAGGGTATCGAGAAGGCGCTCGCCGTGCGCGGCGGCGCGCTGGTCCCGCTCACCCCCAACCCGATCGACCGCCTGTGGCACGACCGTCCGGCCCCGCCGGCGGCGCCGATGGTGAACCACCCGCTCGCCCACGCCGGCGAGAGCAGCGCCGACAAGCGCCGCCGCATGCTGGAGGCGGTGCGCGACGCCGTCGCCGACGGTCTCTTCGTCTCCGCCGCCGACGGTGTGGCTTGGCTGTTGAACATCCGCGGCGGCGACATCCCGTTCAACCCGCTCTGCCTCGGCCTCGGCCTCTTGCTGCCCGACGAGCGCGCCGTGCTGTTGACCGACCCGGCGAAGAAGCCGGCGCATTTCGCTTTCGAGGACAGCCAGATCGCGCTCCACCCGCTGGCGGAGCGCCACGTCTTCTACGCCGAGCTCGCCCGCGAGGGCAGTCGCATCCTGGTCGACCCGGCGGTGACCCATGCCGGGCTCAAGGAGGAGCTTCTCAACGCGGGCGTCTGCGTCGTCGAGGGCAAGGAGCCGGTCACCGGCGCCAAGGCCAAGAAGAACAACGCCGAGGTCGCGGGCGCCAGGCGCGCGCACGTCGTCGACGGCGCCGCCGTCAGCCGCTTTCTCGCCCGCCTCGACCATGGCGGCTGTGCGGACGAGCTCGCCGCCGCGGCGGCGCTCGAGGCCGAGCGCGCCAAGGCCGGCGATTATCTGGGCCCCAGCTTCGACACCATCAGCGGCGCCGGTCCGAACGGCGCGATCGTCCACTACCGGGTCAGCGAGGCGACCAACCGCCGGCTCGAGCCCGGCACGCTCTATCTGGTCGACAGTGGGGCCCAATACCCCGACGCCACCACCGACATCACCCGCACCGTCGCCATCGGCGAGCCGGCGGCGGAGATGCGGCGGCGCTTCACGCTGGTCTTGAAGGGCCACATCGCGCTCGCCGAGGCGGTCTTCCCCGAGGGCACCGCCGGCTCGCAGCTCGACGCCTTGGCGCGCCGCCATCTATGGGCGGCCGGGCTCGACTACGACCACGGTACCGGCCACGGCGTCGGCAGCCGCCTCTGCGTCCACGAGGGCCCGCAGCGGATCGCCAAGCGCGGCGGTGACGTGAAGCTCGAGCCCGGCATGATCCTGTCCAACGAGCCGGGCAACTATCCGGCCGGGGCTTACGGCATCCGCATCGAGAACCTGATGCTGGTGGTCGAGAAGGGCATGCCCGAGGGCGGCGATCTGGCGCTGTTGGGCTTCGAGCTGCTGACGCTCGCCCCGATCGACCGCCGTCTCGTCGATCGCGCGCTGATGACGGCAGCGGAGCTGGCCTGGCTCGATGCCTACCACGCCCGGGTGCGCGCCCGGCTCGCACCCGAGCTCGCCGGCGATGACCGCGCCTGGCTGGAGGCGGCGACGGCGCCGCTGGGCGCCGCCGCCTGAGCGGCGGTCGCGGCGCCGGCACACGCCGCCGCCTTGATGGTATGACCGCGCGCTGACCGTCGTGGCGGCGGACCCCAAGCGCTGGTTCGTCGCCGTCGCCGTGCTCTCTTCGCCGCTGCGCCCGGTGGCCGCCGAGGTGGGCAACATCGCCGCACTGGGGGGCAAGTCCGCGTCATCCGCGACCGTGCGCCACAGGTCGCCCGCATCGGGCCCGCGCGGATCGCGGGCGATCGCGTCGTGACCGGCGGCCGGCGGCCGGCGAGCCGCCCACCCGCGAGCGCGACGCCGTGGTGGTGGCCTCGACGGCGGTGATCGGACGCGGCGACGATCCGCGCCTTGTCGCCGACTTCCCGCGCCGGCGCCGCTGGGCTGCGCGGCCGCGATGCGCCCGTCGACATCGCGTGTTTGCCGCGGTCGTCGGTCAAAACACAAGTTTGAAGTGGCATTTTTCAGATCACACGTTGCATCGACGGGCTATCTCGGCCACATCCACGTTCAGAGCATCGAAGGGGGGAAGGGCACGCCATGGACCAGATCACACCGCGGCCGGAGGTCGACCTCGACAAGCCGGGGCGAGGCCGCATCTACGGTTCCGTCCTCGAGACCATCGGCAACACGCCCTTGGTGCGCGCGCCGCGGCTCGCGCGCGACCACGGCGTGGTGGCCGATCTCTGCTTCAAGCTCGAGTTCTTCAACCCTCTGGCGAGCGTGAAGGATCGTATCGGCGTCGCGATGATCCTCGGCCTCGAGCGCGAGGGGAAAATCGGCCCCAACACCGCGCTGGTGGAGCCGACTTCGGGCAACACCGGCATCGGCCTCGCCTTCGCCGCCGCGGCCCGCGGCTATCGCTTGATCCTCACCATGCCCGAATCGATGTCGATCGAGCGCCGCAAGATGCTGGCGCTGTTGGGTGCGGAGCTCGAGCTCACGCCCAAGGAGAAGGGCATGAAGGGCGCCATCGCCCGCGCCGAGGAGCTGATCGCCGAGATCGGCGACGCCGTCGTGCCGGGGCAGTTCACGAACCCGGCGAATCCCGAGATCCACCGCCGCACCACCGCGGAGGAGATCTGGACCGACACCGGCGGCGAGCTCGCCGCCATCGTCGCGGGTGTGGGCACCGGCGGCACCTTCACCGGCTGCGGCGAGGTGCTGAAGCCGCGGCTGCCGCACCTCAAGATGATCGCGGTGGAGCCCGAGCTCAGCCCGGTCCTCTCAGGGGGGCAGCACAGCCCCCACCCGTTGCAGGGCATCGGCGCCGGCTTCATCCCCGCGATCATGCAGACCGAGCTGATCGACGAGATCATCAAGGTCTCGAACGATGCGAGCATCACCACCGCGCGCGAAGCCGCGCAGAAGGAGGGTCTCGCCGTCGGCATCTCCTCGGGCTCGGCGATCTGGGCCGGCCTCGAGGTGGCCAAGCGCCCGGAGATGGCCGGCAAGCGCGTGGTGACGGTGATCCCGTCCTTCGCCGAGCGCTACCTCTCGACCGCGCTCTTCGAGGGCCTTTGACTCGGCGGGGGGCGGGGCTCGCCCGTCGCCCGCCCGCGCCGGGCGCGAACACTCCCGGGCGCCGACCGAGGTGAGCCGGCGCCGCGGTGCCGGCTCAGGCCTCCTTCATGTCCAACACCATGTGGTAGACCTCGGGGTCGTCGGAGCGCTCGCGCCGGAAACCGAGGCGCTCGTCCATCTTCAACATGCGCTCGTTTTCGGCCAGCACCTCGCCGAAGATCTCCTGCACGCCGGTGCGGCGGCCGTGGTCGATGATCTCCTGCATGAGCCTGAGGCCGAGGCCGCGCCCGGCGATGTCGCTGCGGGTGAGCACGGCGTACTCCGCGCGCTGGCGATCCGGGTCGGCGTGCAGGCGGCCGACACCCCAAAGGCCGTCGTTCTGGCCGTTCACCGCGTGTGCGACGAAGGCCATCTCGCGGTCGTAGTCGATCTGGGTGAGCCGCGCGGCGAGAGCTGGCGGCAACGACTTCATCGCGGTGAAGAAGCGCATCCGGAGGTCGTCGAGATTGGTCCGCGCGATCATGTCGTGCACGGCGGGCGCGTCGTCCGGGCGGATCGGGCGCAGGTGCACCGGAGTGCCGTCCCTGAGCGTCACCAGCTTCTCGAGCTCGCGCGGGTACGGGCGGATGGCGAACCGCGCCGTGCCCGGCCGCTCGGGGCGGGCGACCTTGATCCGGGCGTCGAGGGCGAGCACGCCGTTGGGGTTCGCCATCAGCGGGTTGACGTCGACCGCGTCGATCAGGTCGACGTCGGCGACGAGCTGGGCGAGCTTGACCAGCGCCATCGCGATCTGGTCGATCGCCGCCGGCTTCACCGTGCGGTAGCCCTGCAGGAGGCGGTAGACCCGGGTCTGCTGGATCATCTCGCAGGCGAGCTCGAGGTTCAACGGCGGCAGCGCCACCGCCCGGTCGCGGAGCGCCTCGACCGCGACGCCGCCGGCGCCGAAGAGGATGATCGGCCCGAAGACGGGATCGTTGTCGGCGCCGATGATGAGCTCGGTGGCGTCGGGCATCGCCACCATCTCTTGCACCGAAAAACCCTCGATCCGGGCCTCGGGCGCGCGGTCGCGCACGCGCTCGAGCATCGCCCGGGCGGCGCGCTCGATCTGCTCCGCGCCCGCGAGGTTCAAGACGACGCCGGCGACGTCGGACTTGTGCGGGATGTCGGGCGAGAGGATCTTCAAGGCCACCTGCATGCCCATGCGGGCGCCGAGCCGGCCGGCCTCGAGGGGCGTGGTCGCGGTCTCGGTGCGGACCACCGGCACCGCGTAGGCGGCCAAGAGCTTCTTGCTCTCGGGCTCGGTGAGCCAGTCGCGCCCGGCGACGATCGCCTCCTCGCAGACCCGCCGCGCCGCCGCCACGTCGGGCTGGGTGTCGAGCTCGATCGCGGTCGGCGCCTGGAGCAGCATCTCCTGGTTCCGCTGGTAGGCGACCAGGTGCATGAAGCCGCGGACGGCGTCTTCGGGGGTGTCGTAGGTCGGGATCCGGGCCGAGCCGAAGCGGCGCCGTGCCGGCCGCGGCACCTCCTTGCCGAGCCAGGAGGTCATCACCGGTCGGCGCTTCTTCTTCACCGTCTCGATGACGGCGTCGGCGTTGGCATCGACGAGATCCTCGTTGACCGGGCTGTTGAGCACCAAGATCGCGTCGAGGTTGGTGTCCTTCAACAGCGTCTCGAGCGAGCGACCGTAGCGCTCGGCATCGGCGTCGGCGGCGATGTCGACCGGGTTCCTGGGGCTGCAGGTCCGCGGCAGAAAGGCGTCGAGCGCCGCCACGGTGTCGTCGGAGAGCTCGGCCAGCCGGCCGCCGTCGCGCACCAGGGCGTCGGTGGCGATCACCCCCATCCCGCCGCCGTTGGAGAGGATGGCCAAGCGGTCGCCCTTCACCCGCATGCCCATGCCCAGGGTTTCGACCGCGGCGAAGACCTCGTTGAGGTCGTCGACGCGCAGCATGCCAGCGCGACGAAAGGCCGCACTGAAGACGTCGTCCTCGCCGGTGAGCAGGCCGGTGTGCGAGGCGGCGGCGCGCGCCCCCTCGGGGCTGCGGCCGCTCTTGATGACGACCACGGGCTTGGTGCGCGAGGCGGCGCGGGCGGCGGACATGAACTTCCGGGCGTCGCGCACGCCCTCCATGTGGAGGAGAATCGCGCGCGTCTTCGGGTCCGCCAGCCAGTAGTCCAGCAGATCGCCGAAATCGACGTCGGCCATGTCGCCCACCGAGACGAGATGGCTGAAGCCGACGCCGCGATAGGTCGCCCGGTCGACCACGGTGCTCATCACCGCGCCCGACTGCGCCGCGAAGGCGAGCGTGCCCTTGAGCGGGCGGGTGCGGAGCATGCTGGCGTTGAGGTTGGTGTCGGTGGAGAGCAGGCCGAGGCAGTTGGGGCCGACCACGCGCAGGACGTGCGGCTTGGCGGCGTCCAGCATCTGCTGCTGCAGGGCGCGGCCCTCGGCGCCGATCTCGGCGAAGCCGGGCGGAATGACGATGGCGCTGCGGGTGCCGCGCTTGCCGAGCGCGTCGACGATGGCGGGCACCGTCTCGGCGGGGGTAGCGATCAGCGCGAGGTCGGGCGCGCTCGGCAGCTCGTCGACGCTCGCATAGCTCGTGAGCCCCTGGATCGGCCCCTCGGCGCCGACGAGCATGATCGCGCCTTGAAAGCCGTGGCCGATCAGGTTCTCGGCGAGGCGCGCACCGAGCGAGCCCGGGACCGTGTCGGCGCCGACGAGGGCGATCGAGCCTGGCTTGAAAAGATGGTCGAGATTACGGACCGACATGGGTCACGCCTCTGGACGGTGGACGAACGTGCGTCATGTTGCACCGCAACATAAGCATGCGCCCTACCCATGACCAGTGTCCCGCGCGTGGCGAATGCGCAACGGTGGCGATGTTTCGCGTCATCGCTCGGCGCTCCGGTTGTGACGCCGCGGCTCGAACCGCCGATCACGCCGCCTTGCCGACGCGAGGTCGTCATCAACACCTTGTCAGCCTACGCCCCAGAGGCGGTCCTGACCAGCGTTTCGGTGCGCCGAGCCGTCGACGCGCGCGATGGCGGGCTACGCGCAGAGCCTGAACTCGCTGTTCGGCTTCGTCGCCAGCCGGCGCAGCGGCCGGCGGGTCATGCTGCGCGATCAGTTCCGCTCCGCGCCCGACGTCGTGCGCTTTCTCAACGATACGTTCTACGGGGGCAAGCTCAGGGCGGCACGTGATCCGGAGACGCTCAAGGCCCCCAAAGGCAGCCGGCCGGGCATCGCCTGGACGGACGTGCCGGGGCAGGTGGAGCGGGACGAGAGCGGCGGGCCGCGCAACCGCGCCGAAGCCGACGCGATCGCGGGCCATTCGCGCGAGCTGCTCCAAGGGCAGGGCTTCGACGGCACCGTCGGCGTCGTCTCGCCGTTCAACGCCCAGGTGGCGTTGCTCATCGAGGCGATCGCCACGCGTGTCTCGGCCGATGTGCGGGACCGCGCGAAGCTGAAGGTCGCGACCATCGATCGGTTTCAGGGCGACGAGCGCGACGTCATCCTGTTCTCGCCGGTCGCCGCGCCGGGCGCCGGGCAGAGCGTCATCCAGTTCCTCCAGCGCGAGCGACGCCGGCTCAACGTCGCGATCAGCCGCGCCAGCGCCGTGGCGCACGTCTTCGGCCATCTCGGCTTCGCCCGACAGTCGGGCATCCGCCACCTGCAAAAGCTGGCCGAGCACGCGACCTCGCCCCAGCCTGAACCGTCCCCGTCCGGACGCCGCCGTGGGCGGCCGTTGCTGGTGATCGCCCGGCTCGTCGCGGGCGTGAGCCTCATGCTCGCCGGGACGGTGCTCGTGAACGTCTATCGGAGCGAGCCGCGCTACGTCGCGCGGGAACAGACGCTCGCCGGGCTGGAGGCCGAGATCACCCGGCTGCGCGACCGCCGCGAAAGCCTCGCCAGCGAGGTCGCAAGCTTGGCGGACACCGCGGCGACGGCCCGCCGCGCGGCCGAGGAGGCGCGGGAAACGGCGGCGGATCAGGCGCGCCGTCAGCAGCGCCCGGGTCTCCTGCGCCGCCAGCGACTTGCCGTGCCCGGCTTGAACCAACCGACGCGCATCAGCTGCGCGATCCCGCGGGCGTCCTCCTTGTCCGTCTTTACCGGCATCGTCTTGAACGCCGCGCGCACCTGCCGGGTCTCCAGGAGTTCGGCGGTGAAGCCGGCGTCCGCCATGTGCTCGCCGCCGCGAACCTGCCGGTGCTGCTCGCCGCGCGAGAGCGCCGCTGCCGCCGCGGCGGCGGCCGGCATCAAGCGGAGACCGTCACCGGCGAGCTGAAGCCTTCGGGCTTCAAGGTGACGACCGAGGTGTCGACCTGACGCAAGCCGTCCACGGCCGTGTTGCCCATGAAGAAGCCGGGGACGCCGCTGCGCGCGAGCGTACCCATGACGATGAGGTCGACCTCGCGGCTCAGCGCGGCGTCGTCGTCGAGGCTGGCCTCGAAGACGAAGAGGATGTTTTCAAATCCCCGCATGGCCTCTCTAAATGCCGCCGGTCTAAACGCCCCCGGCAACGAAGAAGCGGCGCGGGCAGCTAGCCCGCGCCGGGCGAGCGAGCGGGATCGCGGGGGTATCACCGCGCGTGCCGCCTACTCTTCGCGCTGGCCGAGCAGCATCAAGAGCATCTGGAAGAGATTGATGAAACTCAAATAGAGCGAGAGCGCACCCAGCACCGCGAGCTTGGTCAGCGCCTCGTCGCCGTGACCCTCGTCGTAGATCTCCTTGATCCGCTGGGTGTCCCAGGCGGCGAGGCCGGTGAAGACGACCACGCCGATGACCGACACCGCGAACTGCAGGGCCGAGCTGCCGACGAAGATGTTCACCAAGGACGCGATCACGATACCGAACAGGCCCATGATCAAGAACGAGCCGATCTTCGAGAGATCGCGCTTGGTGGTGTAGCCGTAGAGGCTCATCGCGCCGAACATGGCGGCGGCAATGAAGAAGACGCGGGCGATGCTGGTGCCGGTGTAGATGTGGAAGATCGACGCCAGCGACAGGCCCATGACCGCCGCGAAGGTCCAAAAGAGGGCCTGCGCCGCACCCGCCGAGATGGCGTGAACGCGGAACGACAGGAAGAACACGAAACCCAAAGGCGCCAGCATCACCACCCACTTGAGCGGCGTGCCGAAAATCGCCGCCATGGCCGCCGGCGAGGCGGCCACGAACATCGCCACCGCGCCGGTGAGGCCGAGGCCCATGAGCATGAAATTGTAGACCCGCAGCATGTGCCGCCGCAGGCCCTCGTCGTAGACGGCCGCACCGGTGCGGGCGGCGCCCATCGTGCGGTTCAACGCGTCGACCACGTGACCTCTCCTCGATCACTCCCGTTATCGCCGACGACGCGCGACCTGCGCGCGTCCGGCGCTTCACCAGCCTACTTGGTAACGGCTTGCCGATCGTTCAAATCGATTTTAAGCAAGTTTTTGATCGAGAGGATCGATGGTGCATGCCGACGCTCAAGCAGTTCCGCTATCTCGTGGCGCTCGCCGACACCGCCCATTTCGGCCGCGCCGCCGAGCGCTGCCACGTCAGCCAGCCCACCCTCTCCGGCCAGCTCAAGGAGCTCGAGCGCCGACTCGCGGCCCCGCTCGTCGAGCGCGACCGCCGCGCCCGCGTCGTCCTCACGCCCCTCGGCCGCGCCGTGGCGGCCCGCGCGCGGCGGGTGCTGCGCGACGTCGAGGACATCAAGGACCTGGCGCGCCGGGGCGGGCCCGACCCGGCGGGCACGATCCGCCTCGGCACGCTGCCGACGCTCGGGGCCTACTTCCTCTCGCTGGTGGTGCCCGACCTCCACCGCGGCTTTCCCGACCTCAAGCTGTTCGTGCGCGAGGGCACCGCCGAGACGCTCTTGGCCGCCCTCGACGACGGCCAGCTGGACGCGCTCCTCTTCCCGCTGCCGGTGCGCCCGGGTCACCTCGACGCGACGCCGCTGGTGCGCGAGCCGTTGGTCATCGTCGTGCCCGCCGACCACCCCTTCGCCGGGCTCGACGCCGTGCCGCGCGAGCGGCTCGCCGGCGAGACCGTGCTCGCGCTCGAGCCCGGCCACCGCCTCCACGCCGAAGTCCAGGAGATCTGCGACGATGTGGGCGCCGCGCTGTCCCACGACTTCGAGGGCACCAGCCTCGACACCCTCAGGCTGATGGTGGGCATGGGCATGGGCCTCGCCTTCATGCCGGTGCTCTACGTCCGCTCGGAAGCGTCGAAGGACCCGGCGGTCGCGGTCGTGCGGCTCTCGGGGGAGGCGCCGGAGCGCCGCGTCGGCCTCGTCTGGCGACGCCAGTCCGCCCGGCGCGAGGCCTTCTTGACCCTCGCCGCCGCCATCCGCCGCGTCTTCACCCAGGACGTGCGGGAGACCACGGTCGAGCAGCCCCCGGAAGCACCACCCCTGGCGCCTCGGCCACCGGCGGGGTAGACCGACCCGACGCCTCTTCGCTCCACGGTGGCACCATGGCCGACCTGATCCCCTTCATCGACCTGCAGGCCCAGCGCGCGCGCATCGCCGAGCCGCTGGAGCGCGCGGTCCTCGAGGTCGTCCGCAGCGGGCGCTGGATCCTCGGCCCCGAGGTCGAGGCCTGCGAGCGTGAGCTCGCCGCCTTCGCCGGGGCCAAACATTGCCTGACCGTGGCGAGCGGCACCGACGCCTTGGCGCTGGCGCTGATGGCGGCCGGGCTGAAGCCGCGCGACGCGGTGATCTGTCCGGCCTTCACCTTCGCCGCCACCGCCGAGGTCGTGGCCTGGCTCGGCGCGGCGCCGATCTTCGCCGACGTCGACGCCGCCAGCTTCAACCTCGACGTCGCGAGTACCGCGCGCGCGATCGCTACGGCGAAGGCCCGCGGCCTCGCCCCGCGCGCGATCATCGCCGTCGACCTCTTCGGCCAGCCGGCGGATCACGCCGAGATCCAAGCCTTGGCCGAGGCCGAGGGGCTGTGGGTCCTCGACGACGCGGCGCAGGCCTTCGGCGCCAGCTATCGCGGCCGCCGCCTCGGCACCCAGGCGCGCATGACCGCCACCAGCTTCTTTCCGGCGAAACCGCTCGGCGGCTACGGCGACGGCGGCGCGCTCCTGTTCGACGACGACGACCTGCTCGAGCCGCTCGCCTCCATGCGCGTCCACGGCCAGGGCGGCGACGACAAGTACGACAACGTCCGCATCGGCATGAACGGCCGCATGGACGCCATCCAGTGCGCCGTCATCCGCCAGAAGCTGACCATCTTCGAGGACGAGATCGAACGCCGCCAGGCGGTGGCCGCGACCTACGCCGACGGGCTCGCCGAGGTCGTCACCGTGCCGCGGGTGAAGCCCGACCGCCGCTCGGTCTGGGCGCAGTACACCGTCACCCTGCCGGCGGGCACCGACCGCGACGCCTTCCAGGCGAGACTCAAGGAGGCGGGCGTGCCGACGGCGGTCTATTACGGCCGGCCGATGCACCGGCAGACCGCCTACGCCCATTACCCCACCGCCGCGGGCGGTTGTGCGGTCGCCGAGGACCTGGCACGCCGCGTGGTCAGCCTGCCGATGCACCCCTATCTCGACGCCGAGGCGCAAGCGCGGGTGATCGCGGCGGTGCGCGCGGCCCTCGCCTGAGCGCGTCCCGCAACGCCGGGCGGCCCCGCTCGTTGAGCGCGGGTGAGCGACGAGTGGAGCTGCGACGATGGACCTTTCGGGACGGCCGGTCGTCCTGCTCGACGGCGGCATGGGTCAGGAGCTGCGCCGGCGGCGCGAAGCGGCGCCGACGCCCTTGTGGTCCGGCCAGGTGATGGCCGACGACCCGGAGCTGGTGACCGCCGTCCACCGCGACTTCATCGAGGCCGGTGCCGAGGTGATCACCGCCAACACCTATGCGCTGACGCCCCAACGCCTCGCCCGCGACGGCGACCCGGCGCGTTTCGGCGAGCTTCAGCGCCGCGCCCTCGACGCCGCCCACGGCGCGCGCGACACCACCGGCCGCGCGGTGCGCATCGCCGGCTGCCTCGGCCCGCTGGTGGCGAGCTACCGCCCCGATCTGGTCCCCGAAGACGAGACCTGCGCCGCCAGCTATCGCCGGCTGGTCGACGCCCAGGCCGCGCGCGTCGACCTCTTCCTCGCGGAAACGCTGTCGACCGTGCGCGAGGCGCGCTTCGCCACCGCCGCCGCCCGGCCCACCGGCCTCGAGGTCTGGACCGCCTTCACCGTCCGCGACGACGACGGCACCCGCCTGCGCTCCGGCGAGCCGGTCCGCGACGGTGCGCTGGCCGCCCTCGACGCCGGGGCGGCCGCCGTCTTGGTCAACTGCTCGATCCCCGAGGCGGTGACCCGCGCCATGGCCGAACTGGCCGGCCTCGGCGCGCCCATCGGCGCCTACGCCAACGGCTTCGAGCCCGACGGGCGGCTCCGCCCCGGCGGCACCGTCGACGACCTCACCGCCCGCACCGATCTCGGTCCCGAGGCCTACGCCGCCTACGCCATGGCCTGGGTCGAGGCCGGTGCCACCATCGTCGGCGGCTGCTGCGAGGTCGGCCCGGCGCACATCGCCGCCCTCGCCCACCGCCTCGACGCGGCGGGGGTCAGCCGGGCCGGGCGGTGATCAGGACCCGACCGTCGGCGGCGAGCAGCAACAGCGCGCCGGCGGCGTCGAGGTCGAAGCGGCCGACCTCGGCGAGGGCGGCGAGAAAGCGCCGCTCCTCGTCCATCAGCGCCGCGGCGCAGGCCATGCGGGTCGAGGCACCCGGCGCGATGGTGAGGCCTTCGCCGGTGAGCGTGTAGGTCGCGCTGTAGCGGTTGCAGCTCGCCCGCCCGGCGAGGCGGCCGTCGGGGCGGAAGTCGAGGGTCGCCCGCGCGGCGTCGCCGACGCCCGCCCCGCCGCTGGCCTCGACCAGCCAGACCGGGCCGAGCAAGAGCTCTTGCGCCTCGCCGCCGCAACCCCGAAGCGTCCGTTCGGGGAGGTCGACCGTCACGGTCCGGGGATACGGCATGCCGGTCATGTCGTCGCGGCAGAGCGTGTTCGCGACGCGGATCACGGCGTCCCAGGCCGCGACCTCGTAGACCACGACGCCGGGCGCGAAGTCCGCCGGCGGCAGCGCCGCCTCGCGGCGCTCGGCGCCGTAGTCGGAGACCAGCACGACGCGGCCGCCCGTGATCTCGAGGTGCCAGCCCGGCTCGTTGCCGCGGGCGCGCCAGGGCTCGGCGGGGCGCGGCACGGCGAGCGCGCATTCGGGCAGCCGCGCGCCGTCGCGGCGCACCAGCGCCGTCTCGCCCTTGCTCCAGAACCAGGTGCCCGGATCGTCCGGGGCCTCGAACCTGGCCCCCGACGCGGTGCGCACGCGCGCGAGCTCCAAGCGCTCGCCCTCGACCTCGAGGATCGCGCGCTCGTTTGCGAAGCGCACGGTGACGTCGTGGCCGCCGCAGGTGAAGCGGTGGGCGAAGCCCATCCGCGCGAAGCGGACGAGCCGGATCGCGCCCAGATCGAGCGCCGCGTCGCCGGCCGGGATCGCCACCGGCTCGCCGACCCAGAGCGGCTCGCCGCCCGCGAAGAGCCCGGCCCGCAACGTGCCGGCGACACCCGCCGGGATCTCCAGCGCGAAGGGGATCGGCACCTGGCGCCCCGCGGTCGCGAGCCGCCTCGCGGCGACCACCGCGTCGTCGGCGCCACGCACCTCGACGCGGGCGTGCGCCGCCGCCGGCAGCGCGATCCGCTCGCGGTGAAAGAGTTCGCCCGCGAGCTCGCGCATCCCCGCCTCCTGCGCGCTGGCGCCGGCCGCCGACGCGTCTAAGGCGAGCGCCCCGACCACCGCCACGACGGCAACCAGCCCCTCAGGCCTCCACCCCATGACGCCTCCCCTCCTCCAGCCCGGTGCCCGGCGCCCGGCGCCTGACCGAGGCCGCCACCACACCGGCGCCAGGGATGGCCGCGCCGGCGGCGTCAGGCGGCATAGGCGGCGTCGAAGAAGGCGCGCTCGAGGGCGACGGCCTGGCGAAAACGGGCGGCGATGGTGGCACGCGCGGCCTCGTCGGCCGCCTCGACGGCGTGGTCGAGCTCCTCGCGCAGAAAGCCGACCCAGGCCTCGAACCCCGGCCCGCTGTGCAGCGCCACCCATTCGCGCAGCACGAACCAGTCGGGCGCGCGTCCCGCCAGCGGCGCCGCCCACGCCAGATAGAGCCATTCGGCGACGGTCAGCACCGCGATCATCGAGCCGTAGTCGCCACTCGCCGCGGCCTCGTGCATGAGCGCGCGAAAGCCCGCGGTGGGCGGCGCCAGCGGCGGCGCCTCCCGCTCCGCCGGCGGCACGCCGAGCTCGTCGAAGCTGCGCTGGAAGTAGGTGTTCTCCGTCGACACCACGAGACCCAAAAACCGCCCGAGTTCGACCCGCTGGGCGAAGCCGGGGGCGGTTTGGATCGCCGCGCCGAGGAGCACGACGAAGACGTCGACGAACTGGTAGTCCTGCACGAGGTAGCGCCGCATCACCTCGGGCGGGAGCGTGCCGGCCGCGAGCTCGCGGACGAAGCGGTGCTCGACCGCCGCGCTCCAGTCGGGCTCGGCCGCGCGCCGCAGCCGCTCGCTCGCCCGTTTTGCCTCGACCGTCCCCGTCATCGCGCGCCCTCCTTCCGCCCTGGGGTGGCGACGCCGCGCGCGACCGCGCCCGACCGCCGCGAACGGCTCGCCGATGCCCCGATAACCCCCTGCACCACCGCCGCTTTTCGATCATCTGGCTTCGTTCGGCAACACCGGGGAGCGACCGGGGGCTCGAGCCCCGCGAAGACCCGCCGCACCCGGTGGATCCTACCCGCGTTAGGAACATTTAGCTAGCGCGCAAGATCGCGCGCGGGGCGCCGTGGGCGCGTCCGCCGCCGGCACGGCGTCGAGAATGCCGTCGCTCAACCGCTCGCGGCGCTTGTCGCGGTGCCCGCCGGCGAGCTCCGTGCCCCCTCGCCCCCGGCACGGGCGCGGGCTCGATGGCACGGCCGGAGGTGCGCGCTCAGTAGGTCTTCACCCCGTTCACCGGCAGGCGGACCTCGTAGAGCGAGGTGGTGGCGGTGATCAGCATGACGTTGCGGCGCGGGCCGGCGAAGCAGAGGTTGGCGACGCGCTCGGGCACCCGGATCTTGCCCAGGAGCGCGCCGTCGGGCGTCAGCGCGTGCACGCCGTCACCGGCACTGGTCCAGATCCGGCCCGCGGTGTCGACCCTGAAGCCGTCGTAGACCCCGACATCGCAGGTGGCGATGACCGCGCCGCCGCTGAGGCGGCCGTCGTCGGCGACGTCGAAGACGCGCAGGTGCCGCGGCCCGTCGTCGTCGTTGGAGCCGCCGCTGTCGGCGATGTAGAGCCGGCGCTCGTCGGGCGAGAAGGCGAGGCCGTTGGGGCGGACGAAGTCGTCGGCGACGACGCGCAGCGAGCGGTCGCGCACATCCAGGCGGAAGACGAAGTCGCCGTCGAGCTCGCTTTCGCCCTTGAAGCCCTCGTAGTCGCTGTCGATGCCGTAGCCGGGGTCGGTGAACCAGATGGTGTCGTCGGACTTCACGACGACATCGTTGGGGCTGTTGAAGCGCTTGGCCTCGAAGCGGTCGGCGAGGACGGTGATGGCGCCGTCCGGCTCGGTGCGGGTGAGCTGGCGGGTGCCGTGCTCGCAGCTGACGAGCCGGCCCTGGCGATCGACGGTGTTGCCGTTGGTGAAGCGACCCTGGCCCGCGCGCAACGCGCCGACGGCGCCGGTGGTGGCGTCGAAGCGCAAGAGCCGGTCGTTGGGAATGTCGGAGAAGACCAGGCTTTGCAGCGCCTCGAACCAAGCCGGACCCTCGCTCCAGCGCGCTCCGGACCACCGGCGCTCGACCCGGGCGGAGGTCTTCACCAGCCGGCGAAACGCGCGATCGATCGTGACGAAGTCGTCCTCGGCCATGGCCCTCTCCCTGGCCCGTCAGCTCTCGCCGCCGTTCCCGTCCCGGTCGCCCGTTCGCTCCCGGTCGCCCGTTCGCTCCCGGTCGCCCGTTCGCTCCCGGTCGCGCGTCCGCTCCCGGTCGTCCGTTCGGTCCTCGCCGAAGCCGGTCGCGATCTCCCAAAGATCGACCACGCGCCGCGAGGTCGTCTCGGCGAGGCACAACCTCTCGAGCGGCGGATAGACCGACCCTTCGTAGGTGGCGTAGACGGCGCAGCGCGCCTCGCGCCAGTCGCGCCAAGCGGTCTGCGCCGTCTCGATGGCGGCGACGCGCGCCTCGGGCTCGCGCGCCCGCAGCCCGGCCAGAGCCTCGTCCAGCAACCCCTGCCACGCGGCGAGCTCGCGCTCGGCACAGTCGAGCATGTCCGCGGGCTCGCCGTTGCTGCGGGAGA
This sequence comes from Alphaproteobacteria bacterium, assembly GCA_046541805.1. Taxonomy (GTDB): domain Bacteria; phylum Pseudomonadota; class Alphaproteobacteria; order Geminicoccales; family Geminicoccaceae; genus JAAAPF01. Next base: position 20,897 of record JBKHCM010000004.1, on the reverse strand, counting down.
GGCAGACCTCGCTCACCTGCCCGAAGCAGGTGGTGCGCGCCGCGGCGGTCTTGCCGCCGGCGGCGGCCAGGCAGGCCTGGAGGTAGTCGCGGTCATCGTCGGCGCGGGCGGCGGGGGCCGCGGCGGCGAGCAGAACGAGGACGGCAACGAGCGCGCGCATCGGCGGCCTCAGCTATAGGGGTCCGCCGCATCCCTAAGCCCATCGCCGACGAAATTGAAGGCGAGGACGACGAGAATGACCGGAAGAACCGGCAGCATCAGCCACGGGTAGAGGGCCACGGCGTTGATGTTCTGCGCCTCGGTCAACAGCACGCCCCAGGAGGTGATCGGCGGGCGCAGGCCGAGGCCGAGGAAGGACAGCGCGGTCTCGCCGAGGATCATCGTCGGGATCGCCAGCGTGACGCTGGCGATCAGATGGGAGGCGAAGCTGGGGACGAGGTGGCGCGCGATCACCCGGCGCGGCCGCGCCCCCATGAACAGCGCGGCCTGGGCGAAGTCCTCCTCGCGCAGGCTCAAAAAGCGCCCGCGCACCGCCCGCGCCAGCCCCGGCCAGTCGACCAGGCCCAAGATGATCGTGATGCCGAAATAGACCCACAACGGATCCCAGTTCACCGGCAGCGCGGCGGACAGCGCCATCCACAACGGGATGACCGGAAAGCTGCGGATGATCTCGATGGTGCGCTGGATGACGCCGTCGACCAGCCCGCCGACATAGCCGGCGATGCCGCCCAGCGTCACGCCGAGCACGAAGCTGACCGCGACCCCGAAGAGCCCGATCGTCAGGCTGATGCGCGCCCCGTGCAGGATGCGCGAGAACATGTCGCGGCCGAGCCGGTCGGTGCCCAACAGGAACGCCGTGCCGTCCGCGGGCGGGCAGAAGAGATGCCAGTCGGCGTCGAAGGTTCCCCAAAAGCGGTAGGGCTCGCCGCGGCAGAACCAGCGCAGGCGCTGCGGCTCGCTGCGGTCGACGGTGTACTCCCGCTTCATGGTCTCGAGGTTGAGCTCGTAGCTCAGCGGGTAGACGAACGGCCCGACGAACGTGCCCTCATGGAACAGGCGCACCGGCTGCGGCGGGGCGTGGACGTGGCTCGAATGCCGGCTTTCGAGGGTGTAGGGCGCCAGCACCTCGGTGACGGCGATCGAGGCGTAGAGCAGCGCCAGGATGACGAGCGAGACCAGCGCCAGCTTGTGGCGGCGAAAGCGCATCCACATCAGGCGCCATTGCGAGGCGGTGTAGAGCCGCTCCTGCTCGGGGGTGAGCGGCACCTCCTCTTCGGGATCGAAGGGGTTCGGGTCGACGTAGCGCCTCATCGCCGCACCCCGGCGCCCAGGCGGATGCGCGGGTCGAGCGCGGCCAGCGCCAGATCGGAGATCAAGACGCCGATGACGACCAAGACCGCCTCCAGCATGACGATGCCGCCGGCGAGGTACATGTCCTGGCTCTGCAGGGCGTTGACGAGCACCGGGCCGTTGGTCGGGATCGACAGCACGAAGGCCACCAGCACCGAGCCCGAGATCAGCTCCGGCAGGAGGTTGCCGATGTCGGAGACGAACGGGTTGAGAGCCAGCCGCAACGGGTACTTCACCAGCGTGCGTCCCGGCGGCAGGCCCTTGGCGCGGGCCGTGACCACATAGGGCTTTTCCAGCTCGTCCAGGAGGTTGGCGCGGATGCGGCGGATCATCGAGGCGGTGCCGGCGGTGCCGATGACGACCACCGCGACCCACATGTGCTCGATGATCGAGCCCAGCTTGGCGAGGCTCATCGGCTCGCCCAGGTACTCCTCCGCCATCACCTGGCCGACCGATGTGCCGAAATACACCTGCGACAGGTAGAGCAGGATCAAGGCCAAAAGGAAATTCGGCGTCGCCAGCCCCAGAAAGCCGAGCAAGGTTAAAAAGTGGTCGCCCCAGGAGTATTTATAGACCGCGGAGTAGATCGCGATCGGAAAGGCGACGATCCAGGTGAAGAGGATGGTGCCGGCGGCGAGGATGGCGGTGAGCAGGAAACGCTCGCCGATGATGTCGAGAACGGGCCGCTGATACTCGAACGAGTAGCCGAAATCGCCCGCGAGGACGATGGCGCCGATCCAGTTGAGGTACTGGCGCCAGAGCGGCTCGTCGAGGCCGTACTGCTCGCGCAGATACGCGATCTCATCGGACTGGAGCTGCTCGCCCTGGGCCTCGAGCTCGGCGACGAGGGAATCGAGGTAGTCGCCCTCGGGCAGCTGGATGATGACGAAGACGATGAAGCTGATGGCGACCAGCGTGGGCACCATCATCAACACCCGGCGGACGACGTAGCGCAGCACCGCTTCCCCTCTTCCCGGCGCGCCGAATCCTAAGTCGCGGCAGCCGCCTGTCACCGCTTCTTAGGTGCCCCGCCGCGCTCGGGCGCGGCCCGGACGCGTCGCCGCGCTCGGCTCCACGCCGGGTGAGTCCCCTCGGCGAGCCCGTCGAGCGGTGCCGCCGCCCGTCTCGGCGCGCCTTCGGTGGCAACGCCGAAAACGGCGAATGGTGCCCAAACCGGTGCGGTCTGAAAGCGGTGGCCCCACAAGCCCGCTCGGCGGGTCGGCTCGAACATCTCGCCCCGCGCCCCGCGCCCCGCGCCGAGGGCGATGGCGCCCTGCCCGCCGCCGACGATGCCGGCTCAAGGCTGCTGCTCGTTGCCGAGCCGGCCGGGCTCGACCCCGTCCTCGACGCCCGGCTCACGGGTCGGTGCCGCTTGCAGCATCGATCCTCTCCCGGATCACGGCCCCGGTCTCGCCCGTCGGCGGCGCCGGCAGCGAAGCACCGCCGGCGGCGATCGCCACGCGCAACGCGGTGCCGCGTGGCGACGTTGCTCCGCGGCGCGATCCACGACCGGAGACCGTCACCCATGACCCTGCGCACCGAACCGGTGGGCTCGCTCCCGCGCCCCTCCTACCTGCAGCGGGCGCTCGCCGACTTCGAGGCCGGGCGGATCGACCGCGCCACCTTGAACCGTGCCCAGGACGAGGCCTGCCGCGACACCATCGAGCGGATGGAGGCGACCGGCGCGCCGATCGTCTGCGACGGCGAGCAGCGCGCGTCCAGCTTCGCCACCTATCCGCTCGTCGACACCCTCGGCGGCGCCGGCCTCGCCGACAACCTCGACCCGGAAGGCCAGTATTTCGCCATCTTCGAGGACGGCCATCACCGCCGGCTGCCGCGACTGACCCGCGGGCCCTTCGCCTACCGCACCTACGCCGGCAGCCTGCTCGCGCGCTCCGCGCCGCTGGCGACCAAGCCGCTGAAGCAGGCGGTGATCGCACCGTCGATGCTGTCGCTGCTGTATCCGCTCGACCACGAACTCGACGACTATCCGCGCTCGCGGTTCCACGCCGATCTGGTCGACGAGGCCGAGCGCGACATCCGCCGCTCGTTCGTCGCCGGCGCCGCCCACGTCTCGATCGACTTCACCGAGGGTCGCCTCGCCCTCAAGGACGACCCCGACAACCCGTGGACCGGGCGCGGCATGCTGGCGGCCTTCATCGCGCTCAACAACGCGCTGCTGCACCGCTTCGAGCCGGAGCAGCGCCGCCGCATCGGCGTCCATACCTGCCCCGGCGGCGACGGCGACGCCACCCACAGCGCCGACGTCGACTACGCCGATCTCCTGCCGCAACTGTTCGAGCTCGACGCCGGCTACTTCTTGATCCAGTGCGCGAGCGAGCCGGACCGCCGCCGGGTCTACGATCTCATCGGCCGCCACCGCCGCGAGGACGCCGCGGGCGTGCCGCAGGTCTGCCATATCGGCGTCACCAACCCGCAGGACCCGCGCGTCGAGACGCCCGAGGAGATCCGCGACGCCGTGCTCGAGGCCGCCGAGTTCATCCCCACCGAACGGCTCGGCACCACCGACGACTGCGGCTTCTCGCCCTTCAGCACCGACGAGAAGCCCAGGCACGGCTCACCGGACGCCGCCCGCGACGTCGCCTTCGCCAAGATCGAGGCACGCGTGCGCGGTACCGAGCTCGCGGCGGCGAAGCTGGGGCTGATCTGAGGCCGTTCAGCCAGCGGCGAGGCGCAGGACGACGCGGCGCACCACCAGCTCGGCGGGCTTGCCCGTCGTCTTGCAGTCGCGCTCGGCGGTGACCAGCGCGGCGAGGTCCGCCCGCAGCTGCCCGGCGCGCCGACGCTGGAGCGCCCGCTTGAAGCCGGGCTTGGCGCGGAAGAAGATCTTGGGCTTGGCGGCCTCGACGACGGCCTCGGCGCTCGCGCCCTGCTCGACCTCGAGCGCCAGGCGCCAAAGCCGGCGCCAGTGGTTGGTGAGCGCGCGGACGATGCCCACGGGCGTCTGCTTGGCGGCGAGCAGGCGGTCGAGCAGGTCGAGCGCCCGGCCGGTCTCGCCCGCCGCGGCGGCGTGGACGAGCTGGTCGAGCTCCAAGGCCGAGCTGTCGCCGATGCAGAGCGCCGCGTCCTCGAAGCGGACCTCACCGGCGCCCTCGCCCAGATAGAGGGCGAGCTTGTCCAGCTCCTGGTCGAGCACGGCGCGATCGGCGCCGGCATGCGCGGCGATGTGGTCGATCGCCGGCGTCTCGGCCTCGAGCCCGCGCTCGGCGAGCCCCTGCGCCACGAGCCGCGGCAGATCGCGGGCGTCGGCGCGATAGCAGGGGATCGCGACGGCGCGGGCGTCCGTCTCGCAGAGCTTGCGCAAGCCGGAACTCGCCGGCAGCTCGCGCGGCGCCTCCACCACCACCGGCGCCTCGACCGCGGCGAAGCCCAGCACGGCCTTGAGCGCCGCGGCGACGGCGTCGCCGGCGTCGATGATGCGGATCGCGCGGCGGCCGCCGAGCATCGAGAAGGCCTGGGTCTCGTCGGCGAGGCGGGCCGGGTCCTGGCGCACCTCCTCGGCGGTCAGCACGATCACCGCCATGGCGTCCGTCGCGTCGTCGACCCAATGGCCGAGCAGACGCTCGCGCCGCTGGCGGATCAGCCCCTGGTCCTGACCGTAGAGCAGGACGACATGGGCGTTGGGCGGTGGCGCCTTGAGGAAGCGTTCGACCTCGCGCGCGGCGAGCTTCACGCCGCGGTCCGCTCGAAATGGGCCACCAGCCGCTGGCGCAGCGCCACCGCGAGGGCCTCGGCGACGCGGCGATCGGCGTCCTCCTCGGCGATGAGGTCGTTGTAGGGAGCGCCGCGGATGTTGAAACTGGCGGTGCGCTCGACCCGGCCGCGGTCGACCACCCGCCCGTCGGCGACGTCGATCAGCTCGTAGACCGCCGCCACCGTCAGGTCCTGGCGGGTGACGACGGCGTCGAGCTGGATGGCGAGGTCCTCGACGGTGCGCCTGAGCCGGGTCTCGAGGCGGTAGCGCTTGGCCGCGCCGCGCCCGGTCGGGTCGAACTCGCGCTCGAGCGCCCGCCGCAGCGCGAAGCCGAAACGGCTCTGCGCGCTCGGCAGCTCGACCGCGGCGAGCGCGTCGGCGAGCGAACCCTCCTCGGCGCTCGGCGCGTAGACCGGCTCGAAGCCGCAGGCCGCCGCCGGCGCGAGCGCCGCGATCAAGCCGCGCCTAGACCACGACATTGACGATGCGGTCGGGCACGACGATGACCTTGCGCGCCGGCTTGCCGCCCATCGCGCGCTGGACGTTGTCGAGCGCGAGCGCGGCCGCGCGCGCCTCGGCCTCGTCGGCGCCCGCCGGCAGCGCCAGCTCGGCGCGGCGCTTGCCGTTGACCTGCACCGCCACCGTGACCGTGCCGGCCGTGAGCCACGCCGGATCGGCCACGGGCCAAGGGGCGTCGGCGACGAGGCCGTCGTGGCCGAGCCGCTGCCACAGCTCCTCGGCCAGATGCGGCGTGATCGGCGCCAACAGGCGCGCGGTCACCTCCAACGCCTCGCGGAAGAGCGCCGGCGCGGCCGGATCGCCCACGTCGAAGTCCTCGAGCGCGTTGGTGAGCTCGCGCACCTGCGCCACCGCCTTGTTGAAGCGAAAGCGCTCGAGCGCGTCGCCCACCCGGTCGATGGTGACGTGAACCAGCCGCTCGAGCGCCGCCGCGGGCGCGGAGAGCGGCTGCGGTGGCGGCGTGCCCGCGGGCGCCAGCCCGTCCAGGCGCGCGTCGTAAAGCCGCCACAGGCGGTTGAGATAGCGCCACGCCCCCTCGATGCCGGCCTCGGTCCACTCCAGGTCGCGCTCGGGCGGGCTGTCGGAGAGCATGAACAGCCGCGCGCAGTCGGCGCCGTAGCTCTCGATGATGACCTGCGGGTCGATGACGTTCTTCTTCGACTTCGACATCTTCTCGACCCGGCCGGCGGTCACCGGCCGGCCGGCGAGATCGACCCACCGGCCCTCCTCCTCGCGCACCTCGTCGGGCGAGAGCCAGCGCCCGTCGGCGCTTCGGTAGGTCTGGTGGGTGACCATGCCCTGGGTAAAGAGGCCGGCGAAGGGCTCGTCGATCGACAGATGGCCGCAGTCGCGCATCGCTCGGGTAAAGAAGCGCGAGTAGAGCAGATGCAGCACCGCATGCTCGACGCCGCCGATATACTGGTCCACCGGCAGCCAGTAGTCCACCGCGTCCTGGTCGATCGGACGGTCCGGGAGGCCCGGTGAGCAGAAGCGGGCGAAATACCAGGAGCTGTCGACGAAGGTGTCCATGGTGTCGGTCTCGCGCCGGGCCCGGCGGCCGTCCGGCAGCGTCACCTCCGCCCAGTCGGGATGGCGGGCGAGCGGGTTGCCCGGGCTCGCGACGTCGATGTCCTCGGGCAGCAGCACCGGCAGCTGGTCGCGCGGCACCGGCACCACCTCGCCGTCCTCGGTGTAGAGCATCGGGATCGGACAGCCCCAGTAGCGCTGGCGCGAGATGCCCCAGTCGCGCAGGCGATAGGTCGTCTCGCCGGTGCCGACGCCCATCTCCTCGAGCCGGGCGATCACCCGGGCCTTGGCGTCCTCCACCTCGAGCCCGTCGAGGAAGTCCGAGCGGTAGATCGTGCCGGGGCCGACATAGGCCTCGTCGCCGACGGTGAAGCTGTCCGGGTCGGCGTCGGGCGGCAGGACCACCGGGCGCACCGGCCGGCCGTAGCGCCGCGCGAAGTCCAGATCGCGCTGGTCGTGCGCCGGACAGCCGAAGATCGCCCCGGTGCCGTAGTCCATCAGCACGAAGTTGGCGACGTAGATCGGCAGGTCCTCGCCGGTGAAGGGGTGCCGGCAGACCAAGCCGGTGTCGAAGCCGCGCTTTTCGGCCTTGGCGATGGCCTCCTCGCTGGTGCCGACCTTGGCGCAGTCGTCGACGAAGGCCTGCAGCTCCGGGTTGGCGGCGGCGAGCTCGGCGCTCAGCGGATGGTCGGGGGCGACCGCCATGAAGCTGGCGCCGAAGAGCGTGTCCGGCCGGGTGGTGAAGACCTCGAGCGCGGCGTCGCGGCCTTCGATCGCGAAGCGGATGCGCGCCCCGCGGCTCTTGCCGATCCAGTTCTGCTGCATCAGCCGGACCTTCTCGGGCCAGCGCTCGAGCCGATCGATGGCGGAAAGAAGGTCCTCGCTGTAGGCGGTGATGCGCAGGAACCACTGCGACAGCTTGCGCCGCTCGACGACGGCGCCGGAGCGCCAGCCGCGGCCGTCCTCCACCTGCTCGTTGGCGAGCACGGTCTGATCGACCGGGTCCCAGTTGACCCAGCTCTCCTTTCGGTAGACGAGGCCGGCATCAAAGAAGTCGAGGAAGAGCTGTTGCTGCTGGTGGACGTAGTCGGGATCGCAGGTGGCGAGCTCGCGGCTCCAGTCGAGCGAGAAGCCGAGGCTCTTGATCTGGGCGCGCATCTCGTCGATGTTGGCGTAGGTCCAGCCGCGCGGGTGGACCCGGCGCTCCATCGCGGCGTTCTCGGCGGGCAGGCCGAAGGCGTCCCAGCCCATCGGGTGGAGCACGTTCATGCCCTGCATCCGCCGCCAGCGGGCGACCACGTCGCCGAGCGTGTAGTTGCGGACATGGCCCATGTGGATGCGCCCCGACGGATAGGGGAACATCTCGAGGACGTAGGCCTTGGGGCGGTCCGGGTCGTGGCGGGCGTGAAAGGTGCCGCGCTCCTCCCAGACCCGCTGCCACTTGGCCTCGGTCTCGCGTACGGCGTAACGCGCCATGGATGCGGTCTCCGCTCGCCTCAGCCGGCGTTGATGCGCAGCTCGCGGGCGCGCGTCAAAATCGTGTTCTCGAGGTCGCGGGCGGTCGCCGCGTCGACCGGCGCGTTGCGCCAGCCGCCGTTGCCGTCCTCGACCTCGCGGAACACCGCGACGTTGAGCGCGTCGGCGCGGAGCTGGGTGTCGGTGATGTAGACGTTGAGCTTGAAGCGCTCGCCGTCGCTGTCGGGCGGGCGGTACCACTCGGTGATGATCACCCCGCCGAACGGATCGGCCGAGGCCAGCGGGATGAAGTCGAGGGTGTCGAGCGATGCCCGCCACAGAAAGGCGTTGACGCCGATGCCGCCGCCGCCGCCGCCATCGCCGCGGTTGCGATCCGGGTTGGTGGAGAAGGTGAGCGCGTCCGGGCCGAAGAGCGTCCCGTAGCGCTCGCGGGTGCGGGCGTCCTGCTGGTCACGGCGGGGGACGTCGGGCGCCTGCGTCTCGACCCCGCAGGCGGCGAGCAGCAAGGTGACGCAGACGAGCGCGGCGGCGCGGAAGGGACGAGGCGACATCGAGCCTTAAACGGTTGCTGGGACCGCCGCGTGAAGTACGCGCCGGGGACCCCCGCCGCAAGAGCGAAGCGATGCCGTCCGCGCCGCGCGCCCGCGCGCGGGCTCAAAAGCGCATGCGAAAGCGCAGCACGCCCGAGGTGTCGGCGTCGTCGCCGTCGGTGTCCTCGGCGAAATTCAGCCCCGCCCCGAGCGACAGGCCGGGCGCGGCCTCGAGGTCGGCGCCGATGCCGAAGCCGGTCGAGCCGGCGCCGGTGCCGGCCGGCTCGATGTCCTGCAGGTGCATGCGTGTGGTGAAGCCGCCGAAGCTCACCGCGGCGTCCAGCCGCTCGCGCTCGACCAGGCTCGAGCTCGCGCGCGCGAGCGCACCCTCGACGACGAGCTGGTCCACGGCGAGGGCGCCGCCCACCGCGAACCCGTCGGCGCGACCGGTGTGGGCGCCGAGGCCCTCCGCCTCCATCTCGAAGGGGGCGTAGTTGAGCGTGACCCGAGCGGAGTCGAGGTCGAAGACGCCCGGCAGGCGCGGCGTGAAGGAGAGGCTCGCCCCGGCCGCGTCGACGCCGCCCGGCGCCTCGAGCGGCGTGCCCAGCCGCCACGGCCCGTCCGCGCGCGCCGGCGCGACCGCCGCGCCGAGTACCACCACCGCGATCAAGAGGACGACGTCGCGCATGCTCCACCTTTGCACCGCCCTGATCGGCGACCGCGGTGGCGCAGTCAACCGACGCTTGGGTCGGTATCGTCTTGGGCTACGCCCGGCGAGGGCTTGGCCACGAACGAAGACGGCGGGCCCGGGGGCCCGCCGTCCGATCCCGCGAGAAAGAAACCCGTTCGAGCGGTCAGAAGCTGGTGTCGAGCTGCAACAGGGCGTTCACGCCGTCCTCGTCGCCACCCTCGTAGTCGCTGACATAGGCGACGTCGCCGCCGAGGGAGACACCGGGCAGCAGCGGCACCGAGGCGCTGACGATGTACTGCTCCTGGGTCTCCAGATCGGCGTCCTCGAAGTCGTCCTGGTGGAAGTTGAACGACAGGTCGACGCCCGCAAAGTCGCCGCCGGCGCCGATGTTCCAGAACAGGTCGCGCCCGTCGAGGGCCTCGAGATCCTCGTCCTCGAAGCCGATCGAGCCGGCGAGGCCGATGCCGAAGAGCTCGCCGTAGCCGCCGAACTGGTAGTTCGTCGCGTTCTCGTCGAGCGCGTCGATCGAGAAGAAGGTGGCACCGCCGTAGACGCCGACATCGGCGCCGCCGAAGGAGCCCTGCCAGTTGGCGGCGAGGTCGATGTGATCGGACGTGTTGCTGTCGATCAGATTGCCGGTAGTCGGGTCGAAATCAGCGCCGCTGCCGAACACCGGCTCCTCACCGCGGTCGTCACCCTTGATGGCGTAGGAGACGCCACCCTGGAAGCCCGCCACCTCCGGCGTGAAGTAGAGGATCTTCGTGGCCTCGCCCGAGTCCTCGATCTGATGGCCCGGGACGGTGCGCTGGTTGCCGTCGACGGCGCCGGTGCCGGCCGCGACGAAGGCGGAGGTGATCAGCAGCTGGTCGGTGGCGGCGTCGTCGTCGCCCAGACGGAACTCACCCCAGTTGCCGGAGATGTAGGTCCACGCCTCGTCGAAGCCGGCGCCGTCGCCGTCCTGGGCCTCGAGCTCGAGGTTGACGCCGTAGCGGGTGCCGGTCGCGTCGCCGACGCCGTCGGCCTGGAAGACGATCTCGTGGTCCTGGTTGAAGAAGAACTCGCGGCCGTTCGGCTCGCCATCGTCGACGCCGAAATCGAAGTCCTCGTCGGTGTATTCGACACCGAAGTTGGTCGAGCCGCTGATGGAGACGTCGAGAGCGCCGCCGACCTCGACGCTCTGCGCGGTGGCGGCGCTGGTGAAGGCGACGGCGCCGACGAGCGCGGTCGTTCCGAGAAGCCGTTTCTTCATCGGGCACTCCATGGTTGCACTCGGTCCGCGGCCACGGACCCGCGAGCTGAGCGTCCATGTGGCGGCCGCGACCTCACCGGACGGCTGGGTTATGCTGAACGGCGACGCGGGTCACAAGCCGCGCCGCAGCGGTTGCTGTCTCATTCGCGCCCATCTGTTGCACGCGGGACACAGCTTCGGCACGCCCGGGGGCGTTTGGGAAAGCCGCCCATTGCCAACAGGTTGAAGAGGAGCGTTGAGGCTATGCTTGGAGGTGTCAGTCCGCGGTCGAACCCGCTCGTGTCCGCGCCACCACAGCGCGAGGCGCGGTGATGGCCGACGCGCCCGACATCGCCCGCAACCTGGCGGAGCTGCACAGGGCTTGGCCACGAACGAAGACGGCGGGCCCTGGGGCCCGCCGTCCGATCCCGCGAGAAAGAAACCCGTTCGAGCGGTCAGAAGCTGGTGTCGAGCTGCAACAGGGCGTTCACGCCGTCCTCGTCGCCACCCTCGTAGTCGCTGACATAGGCGACGTCGCCGCCGAGGGAGACACCGGGCAGCAGCGGCACCGAGGCGCTGACGATGTACTGCTCCTGGGTCTCCAGATCGGCGTCCTCGAAGTCGTCCTGGTGGAAGTTGAACGACAGGTCGACGCCCGCAAAGTCGCCGCCGGCGCCGATGTTCCAGAACAGGTCGCGCCCGTCGAGGGCCTCGAGATCCTCGTCCTCGAAGCCGATCGAGCCGGCGAGGCCGATGCCGAAGAGCTCGCCGTAGCCGCCGAACTGGTAGTTCGTCGCGTTCTCGTCGAGCGCGTCGATCGAGAAGAAGGTGGCACCGCCGTAGACGCCGACATCGGCGCCGCCGAAGGAGCCCTGCCAGTTGGCGGCGAGGTCGATGTGATCGGACGTGTTGCTGTCGATCAGATTGCCGGTAGTCGGGTCGAAATCAGCGCCGCTGCCGAACACCGGCTCCTCACCGCGGTCGTCACCCTTGATGGCGTAGGAGACGCCACCCTGGAAGCCCGCCACCTCCGGCGTGAAGTAGAGGATCTTCGTGCTCGCGCCCGAATCCTCGATATTATGGGTCGGGACGGTGCGCTGGTCGCCGTCGACGCCGCCGCTGCCGGCCGCGACGAAGGTGGAGGTGATCAGCAGCTGGTCGGTGGCGGCGTCGTCGTCGCCGAGACGGAACTCACCCCAGTTGCCGGAGATGTAGGTCCACGCCGTGTCGAAGCCGGCGCCGGTGCCGTCCTGGGCCTCGAGCGCGAGGCTGACGCCGTAGCGGGTGCCGGTGGCGTCGTCGACGCCGTCGGCTTCGAAGATGATCTCGTGGTCCTGGTTGAAGAAGAACTCGCGGCCGTTCGGCTCGCCATCGTCGACGCCGAAATCGAAGTCCTCGTCGGTGTATTCGACACCGAAGTTGGTCGAGCCGCTGATGGAGACGTCGAGAGCGCCGCCGACCTCGACGCTCTGCGCGGTGGCGGCGCTGGTGAAGGCGACGGCGCCGACGAGCGCGGTCGTTCCGAGAAGCCGTTTCTTCATCGGGCACTCCATGGTTGCACTCGGTCCGCGGCCACGGACCCGCGAGCTGAGCGTCCATGTGGCGGCCGCGACCTCACCGGACGGCTGGGTTATGCTGAACGGCGACGCGGGTCACAAGCCGCGCCGCAGCGGTTGCTGTCTCATTCGCGCCCATCTGTTGCACGCGGGACACAGCTTCGGCACGCCCGGGGGCGTTTGGGAAAGCCGCCCATTGCCAACAGGTTGAAGAGGAGCGTTGAGGCTATGCTTGGAGGTGTCAGTCCGCGGTCGAACCCGCTCGTGTCCGCGCCACCACAGCGCGAGGCGCGGTGATGGCCGACGCGCCCGACATCGCCCGCAACCTGGCGGAGCTGCACGCCGCCGTCCGCGCCGCCGGCGGCGCGGACGTCACCTTGGTGGCCGCCGCCAAGGCCCAGCCCGAGGCGCGCCTGGAGGCGGCGCTCAGGGCGGGCCAGCGGGTCTTCGGCGAGAACTACGTGCAGGAAGCGGAGGCGCATTGGGGCGAGCGCCGCCGTGCCTACCCTGACCTCGAGCTGCACCTGATCGGGCCGTTGCAGACCAACAAGGCGAAGGACGCGGTGCGCCTGTTCGACGTCATCGAGACCGTCGACCGCGAGCGGCTGGCCGCCGCGCTCGCCAAGGCGGAGGCCGCGACCGGCCTCGAGCGGCGCTACTGCGTGCAGGTCAACACCGGCGAGGAGCCGCAAAAGGCCGGCATCGCCCCCACCGCGGCGGTGGCCTTCGTCGAGCGCGCGCGCCGCGTGCACGGCCTCGACGTCGTCGGGCTGATGGCGATCCCGCCCGCCGCCGAGCCGCCGGGCCCGCATTTCGCGCTTTTGGCCCAGCTCGCCGACGCGGCCGGCGTGCCCTGGCGCAGCATGGGCATGAGCGGCGACTACCTGGACGCGGTCCGGCTCGGCGCCACCCACCTGCGCATCGGCACCGGCGTCTTCGGCGCGCGACCGCCCAAAGGCGACGCCCAGCCGCGATGACGCCGCGCCGGGTACGCCGGTGCCGCAGGGACGACGCGCGGGTTGATGCGGGCGCGCGCGCGGTTATGTTGCGGGCGGTCAACCGCGTCCAAAAAAAAGGTCAGCAGATGAAGCTCGTCTCGAGTTTGGGAGTCGCCGCGGCGCTGGGGCTGCTTGCCGCTCCGGCCCTCGCCCAGGAGGGCGATCCCGCCGCCGGCCAGCAGGTTTTCAACCAGTGCCGTGCCTGCCACATCGTGGAGGCCGACCGCCCGAGCCGACCGACCGGCCCGAACCTCTACGAGGTCATCGACCGCGAGATCGCGTCGCGCGAAGACTACGCCCAGCGCCCGGGCTACAGTGACGCCTATCTCGCGAAGAAGGAGGAGGGCTTCACCTGGACCAAGGAGAATCTGGCGGAATACCTCGCCGACCCGCGCGGCTACATCCCAGGCAACCGGATGGCCTTCAACGGCCTGCGCAGCGAGGAGCAGATCAACGACGTGATCGCCTACATCGAGCGGGAGAGCCAGTGAGGCTCGACCCCCGGTAAGGCGAGCGACCGGCGACGGTCGACGCGAAGGGCGGCCGCGGCCGCCCTTTTTCGTGGCCTCAGCCGCCGGCGACGAGGGCGTCGGCGGGCGCCTTCAGGTCGTCGTAGAGGCCGCGCGCCACGCTGGCGGAGCCGCGCGTCGGCGCGAACGCCCGCACCCGGATCACCCGCACCGCTCCGCCCTGCGCGAAGGTGAGCACATCGCCCGCGCGCAGCTTGTGGTGCGTCTTGGTGACGACGTCCTGGTTGACCCGCACCCGGCGTGCGGTGACGGCCTTGGCGGCGAGGGTCCGGCTCTTGAAGAAGCGGGCTTGCCAAAGCCATTTGTCGAGGCGCTCGCAAGCGACGACGCCGGGCTCGGTCATGGGCTCACCATCGAGGGTTGCGGTTGGCGAAGGTTGCGGTCGGCACGGGTGGCCGCCGCGCTCAACCCGCCTGCACCTTGAGCTGGGCGAGCACGGCGAAGGGGGTGTGGCCGGCGGCGGGCCGGCGCTCCGCCGGCTGGCGCCGCGCCGCCGGCGCGCGGCGGTTGATGCGCCGAAAGCGCGGGCGGCCCGCGCCGTCGCCGGGCAGGCGCCGGTAGCCCAGCGCCTGGATGACGTCGTCGAGCTCGTGGCGCTTGAGCCCGGTGAGCCCGCCGAGCTCCGGGCCGGGCGTGAAGACGGCGCCGTCGCGGGTGCCCTGGCGCAGCGCGTGGGCGAGCCGCTCGGCGATGTCGACGCGCAGCGCATGGCCGCGCAGCAGGCGGTAGCCCATCGCCCGCCAGGCCACCGCGGCGACGCTGCCGTCCGCCTTGAGCGAGGTGGCGCCGGGCGCCGGCAGGCCGCCCGCGGGGTGCTGGAGCTGCCAGAGCAGGCGGCGCAGCCGCAAGGGCTCCGGCTTCAACAGCGCCTGGACGAACAGGCCGTGGACGCCGAAGCGCACGCCGAGGGCGGTCAGCCGCTTGCGGCCGGCCGGGTCGAGGGCGGCGACGAGGCCCTCGGCGGCGTCGAGGTCGGCCGTTCCCAGCCCCTCGAGCAGGTGAAAGGCGAGGCCGCGCACCGGTGCTGGCGCCGTGGCGTCGGCGTGCAGCGCGGCGAGCGCGCCCAAAGGCGCCAGCTTGGCGTCGATGGTGCCGTCGACGAAGGCCTTGAGCCGGGCCGTCAGCGCCGCGGCGGTGCCGTTGGTGAGGCTGTCGTCCCACAAGGGCTTGAGGCCCGGCCGCAACAGGGTGCCGCCGGGCGCGAGCCGGGCGACCGGCTCGCCGTGCCAGCGCAGCTTGCCGTCCTCGCCGAGGGCGAAGGCGTCGTCGCCGTCGGCGAGGAGCCTGGCCGCGCGCTTCTTCAAGGTGTGGCCGACGACCCGGCGCGCCGCCATCGCCACCGCCCGGCGCTCGGCCTCGGCCTCGGTGCTCGCCACCGAGAAGCGCAGCCCCTCGAGCCGGCCGACGGCGTGGCCGTCGACCTCGACCGCGCCGTCGGCGGCGATGTGGGCGGTGAGCTCGCCCTCGAGCCGCATCTTCTTCATCAAGGCCGCCGTCTTGCGGTCGACGAAGCGTTGGGTGAGGCGCTCGTGCAGCGCGTCGGAAAGCTTGTCCTCGACCGCGCGGGTGCGCTCTTGCCAGTGCGGCGCGTCCTCGAGCCAAGCGTGGCGGTGCGAGACGTAGGTCCAGGTGCGGATATGCGCGATCCGGCTCACCAGCGCGTCGATGTCGCCGTCGGTGCGCTCCAGCTTGGCGACCATCTGCGCCACCCAGCTCGACGGCAGCACGCCGTCGCCGGCGACGAGGTGGGTGAAGACCGCGCCCAGGAGGTGCAGATGCGCCTCGGTCAGGGTCTTTCGGTAGTCCGGGATCTGGCAGACCTGCCAGAGGAGTTCGACCGCGCGCGGCTCGTGGGCCATCGCCTGGACGTCCTCGCGGCGCGCGAGCAGCGCCAGCGAGCGGTGGTCGAGCGCGTCGCGCGTCTTGACCAGGCAGCCGCGGCCCGGCTCCTCGTCGAGCGAGGCCAGAAGCCGGCCGACCGAGCCGAAGTCGAGCGCGGCGTTGCGCCAGCGGATCTGCTCGATGGGCGCGAAGCGGTGGCCCTCCACCTGCGCCACCAGCTCCTCGGGCAGCTCGCCCAGCCCGGCGGTGGTGCCGAAGGTGCCGTCCTGCAGGTGGCGGCCGGCGCGGCCGGCGATCTGGGCGACCTCGCGCGGCAGCAGCCGCCGCCGGCGGCGGCCGTCGAACTTCGCGAGCCCGGCGAAGGCGACGTGGCCGACGTCCATGTTGAGGCCCATGCCGATGGCGTCGGTGGCGATCAGGTAGTCGACCTCGCCCGACTGGTAGAGCTCGACCTGGGCGTTGCGGGTGCGCGGGCTCAAGGCCCCCAGCACGATCGCCGCCCCGCCCCGCTGGCGGCGCACGACCTCACCGAGGCCGTAGACGTCGGCGGCGGAGAAGGCGACCACGGCGCTGCGGCGCGGCAGGCGGGTGAGCTTGGCCTCGCCGGCGTAGCGCAGCGTCGACAGCCGCGGGCGGGTGACGATCTCGGCCGCGGGCACGAGCCGCTTGATCAGGGGCCGCATCACGTCGGCGCCGAGGAACATGGTCTCGTCGAGGCCGCGGGCGTTCAACAGCCGGTCGGTGAAGACGTGGCCGCGCTCGTCGTCGGCGCAGAGCTGGATCTCGTCGACGGCGAGAAAGGCGAAGCGCCGCGCCAGCGGCATCGCCTCGACGGTGGCGACGACATAGGGCGCCTGCGGGTCGCCCAGGCGCTCCTCGCCGGTGATCAGCGCGACCTTGCCGGCGCCCGTCTGCGCCTTGATCCGGTCGTAGACCTCGCGGGCCAGCAAGCGGAGCGGGAAGCCGATGACGCCCGAGCGGTGCGCCAGCATCCGCTCCACGGCGAAGTGCGTCTTGCCCGTGTTGGTGGGGCCCAGGACAGCCACCACCTTGGGGCGTTCGAGCGGACCGCACGTCATGCCCCGGATATGCGTGAAGACCAAAGGGTTGGCAAGCGAAATTCAAGCGATCGCTCGCCGACGGCGCGGGTCGCGACGCGGCCGTCGCGGCGGCGTCAAAAGCGCTCGACCCAGGGCCGCACCGCCTGCTCCACCGTCCAGGCGCTCCTGGGCTGGCGCACCAGCTGCCAGTAGACCTCGGCGACCGCGTCGGGATCGAGCAGCGAGTCCGGCGCGTCCGTGGGCTCGGTGCGGCCCGGGTTGCGGAGGGCGCCGTCGATGACGACGTGCGCGATGTGGATGTTCTGCGGGTGAAACTCCCGCGCCAGGCTCTCGGCGAGGCCGCGCAGCGCGAACTTGCCCATGGCGAAGGGGGCCGAGCCCGCATAGCCCTTCACGCTCGCCGACGCCCCGGTGAAGAGCAGCGTGCCGCCGCCCGCCCGCAGCATCCGCGCGAGCGCCGGCTGCGCCACCAGAAAGCCGCCGAAGGCCGTGACCTCGACGGCGCGCTTCACCTCGGCCGGGTCGAGCTCCAGCGCCGGCCCGCGCAGGCGCGCGCTCGGGTTGTAGACGACGACGTCGGCGGTGCCGAATTGGTCGTCGGCGGCGCGGAAGAGGTCGGCCACCGAGGCGATGTCGGCGGCGTCCACGCCCCAGCGCCAGTCGCCCAGGCCCGCGAGCTTGGCGATGTCGCGCGCGGCCAGGCCGACGGCGAGCCCCGCGGCCTGAAAGCGCCGGCAGAGCGCGGCGCCGAGCCCCGGCCCGGCACCCACGATCAACGCCCGCTCGGCCATGGCGGTCCTCCCTTGCTCGGTGGTCGACGGCTTAAGGTCTTTTTAAGGCGGATGGGCGAGGGTGACGACCACCGGATCCCGTTCCGGTCTCGCCAGGACGGCGAGGTTCCACCCTTCACGTAGAAGGCCGCACCCATGTCCAACGCCATCGCCACCAACACCTCCGCCAACTCGGCGGTGTCCTATCTCAGCCGCAACAGCGACATGCAGGCCGCGTCGAGCGGCAAGCTGTCGTCGGGCTCGCGCATCGTGAAGGCGTCCGACGACGCCGCCTCGCTCGCCGTCGGCACCAAGCTCAAGGCCGACGTCACCGCCCTCAAGCAGGCCGGCAACAACGCCAGCCAAGCCTCCTCGATGCTGCAGGTCGCCGACGGCGCGCTCGCCAACATCAGCGACACGCTCGTCCGCATGAAGTCGCTGGCGACGCAGGCCAACTCGGACGTCCTCTCCGACACCGAGCGCGGGTACCTGAACGAAGAGTTCACGGAGATGCAGGACCAGGTCGACTTCATCGTGTCGTCGACCAAATTCAACGACGTCGCCGTGCTCGACGGCACGTTCGAAAGCGACGAGGCCGTATTCCAGGTGGGCGTCACGGCGGGCGACGGCGCCGGCGGGAGCAACGACGAGATCGCGATCGAGATCAAAAACGCGTCGTTGGCGGAATTGGACTCGGCCACCGGCACCATCGACGCCGACGCCATTGATACCAAAGAAAACGCCGCGAAAGCGAGCGCAAACCTCGACGCGGCGATCGAGGACATCAACACCCGCCGCGCCACGCTCGGCTCGCAGATGTCGCGTTTCGAGAAGATCAGCGAGAACATCGCCACGACCAGCGAGAACCTCGACGCGGCGCGCTCGACGCTGATGGACGTCGACGTCGCCGCCGAGATGAGCGAGTTCTCGAAGAACCAGGTGATGACCCAGGCGGCCACCGCCATGCTCGCCCAGGCCAACCAGCTGCCGCAGAACCTGATGCGGCTGATGCAGTAAGGCGGGCTCGAGGGACGTGGGGCGAGGCCCCACGTCCCGTCTCGCGAAGGAAACCTTCGATGACCGTCTCGTTCCCCCCCTTGTCGTCGCCGGTCATCTCCGAGCCCCAGACCACGGCCGCGCCCGATCCGCGCCCGCGGCCCGAGGCTCTGGAGGAGCGCGTCGCGCGCGCCGCCGCCCACGGCCTGCCCGAGCCGCACCTCGCCGGCGACGGCCCCGACCCCGCCAAGGCCGCCGAGGCCGTCGCCAAGGCGCTTTCCGGCTCCGACCATCTCGATGTCCGCTCGTTCCACGACGAGGGCACCGGGCGCTTCGTCACCCGCGTCGCCGACAAGTGGAGCGGGCGCGTGTTGATCCAGACGCCGCCCGAGGACCTCTTGCGCTTTTTGGCGAGCGCGCCCGCGGGCGGCCCACCCCCCACCGTCATCGACGCCTGAGCCGGAGAGCACCATGTCCGAACTCGGCCTCGGCAACCTCACCGTCGATCCCAAGACCAACGCCCCACGGCTGACGTCGATGAACTCCAAGATCGACACCGAGGAGCTCACCGACGCCCTCTACGAGGCCAAGCGCATCCCGGCCACCCGGATCGAGAAGAAGATCGAGGTGGGCGACGCCAAGGTGAAGGCCTATGGCGAGCTCAAGGAGAAGCTCGAGGAGATGCAAGGCGCCCTCGACGGGCTCAGGAACCCGCCGGGGCTCTCGGCTGTCGACGACAACCTGTTCGAGAACAAGGCGGCCTATTTCCGCTCCGACAGCGGGGTCGAGCCGGGCTCGCTCTTGGGGGTGCAGGCCACCAACCGCGCCGACGTGGGCAGCTTCGATCTGCAGATCGACGACCTCGCCAGCGCGCACAAGACGATGTCGCAGGCGTTCGCCGCGGCCGACGCCGAGATCGGCGAAGCCGGCACGGTGACGCTCGGCCTCGGCGCGGGCGAGACCGCCGACATCGACGTCACCGCCGACATGAACGTCTACGACCTGCGCGACGCCATCAACGCCGAGAGCGGGACCACCGGCGTCGACGCGAGCGTGCGCCAGGTCGCCGAGGACGACTTCCGGCTGGTGCTGACCGGCCGGGAGACGGGCGCGGCCAACACGATCGAGCTCGACGGCGGCTCCGCGGGGCTGCGCCAGGCGCTGCAGGCGGAGACGCTCGCGGACGCGAGCGATGCCCGGCTGACGGTCGACGGCGTCGAGGTCGTGCGCCCCGACAACACCATCACCGACCTGATGGACGGGCTCACCATCGACCTCTACCAGGCCGATCCGGCAACGACGGTGAGCGTCGACGTCGAGCCCGACTTCAATGGCGTGAAGGAGGCGGTCCAGGGCTTCGTCGAGGCCTATAACGGCCTGCGCGACTTCATCGACGTCCAGCGCGAGGTGAGCGAGGAGGGCGAGGTCGACAAGCTCGAGAGCCCGCTCTTCGGCGACACGCTGATGCGCACGATCGGCCAGGAGCTGGGCTTCGCGGTCGGCGGCGCGGTCGAGGGGCTGGCCCCCGACCGGCCCGCCACCCTGGGCGCGCTCGGCATCGCCATGGGCGAGGAGGGCCGGCTCAGCATCGACGAGGGCAAGCTCGACGAGATGCTGACGAAGGATCCGAGCGCGGTTCGCGACGTCTTCGAGTTCAAGGCCGAGACGAGCGATCCGGGGCTCTCCTTATACCGCCACCCCGAGACCATGCCGGCGACGGACTTCGAGGTGGAGAAGCTGGGCGACGGGACGTGGGAGCTGCGCGACGGCACCCACACCCTCGCCCTCGAGGCCGACGGCGACACGCTGAAGGCGCCCGCGGGCAGCGCCTATGACGGGCTCACGATGTTCTGGACGGGCGAGGGCGACCCGGCCGGGCCGATCGACGTCACCGCCACCCAGGGCATCGCCGACCGCCTGCACGGCGCGATCGAGCGGGCGGTGCGCGACGCCGACGGCTCGATCCAGCAGGCCACCGACGACACCAAGTCGCAGATCGAGGGCTGGCGCGAGGACGTCGCCCGGATCGAGGCCCGCGCCGAGGATCACCGCCTCATGCTGATCGACAAGTTCGCGCGGTTGGAAACCGCTCTTTCACAATCGGAGGCCATGCTCGACCAGGTGCGCGCCCAGACCGACGCGATGTCGGGGGACCGCTGATCTGGAGATGAGACGACCGATGTATGCGATGAAGAGCGCCGCCCAGGCGGCTCGCCTTTACGGTGCCGCGGCCGCGCCGTCGCCGCTGGCCGAGCTGGTCGAGGTCCACGACGGCATGATCGCCAAGCTCGCCGAGGCCAAGCAGGCGATCGCCGACGGCCGCATCGAAGACCGCTTCAACCTGACGCAAAAGGTGGCGGCGGTCATCGACGTCCTGCAGATGTCGCTGGACCACGAACAGGGCGGCGAGATCGCCCAGAACCTCGACCGCCTCTACCTCTATTTCTTCAAGCGGCTCACCGACATCAACATCAAGAACGACGCGGCGATCTGCGACGAGCTGATGGCGCGCTTCGCCGACCTGCGCGACGGCTGGCGCGCGGTGGCCGCCGGCGGCGCCCCCGCCGCCGCCTCGACGGCGAGCGGAGCGTCGCTCTCGGCCTGATCCG
>JBKHCM010000058.1:0-19360 GCA_046541805.1 Alphaproteobacteria bacterium | reverse complement strand
GCGGGAGGGGCAGTTCTACACCCCCGCGCGCGGCCCGTTTGCGCTCGACGAGGCCGGCTCGGCGCCGGCGCCGAGCCGCGACACGCCCGTGCCGGCGGCGGTCTACGTGCCGGAATGCGCGAGCCCGGCGGCGCCGGGCGACCACGTCGCCCACCTGCAGGGCCTGGGGCTCGCGGTGGCGGTCCCCAGCCTCGGGGGTGATCGCTGCGTCACGCCGCGCGAGCATCTGGGCACGCTGCACGAGGAGATCGAGCGCGTGGCGGGCGAGCTCGCGGCGCTCGACTGGGTCGACGGCGACGCGCTCTACCTCGTCGGCCACGGCGTCGGCGCCGACGTCGTCTCCACCTTTACCGAGGAGGGGGTGTTCGCCGGCATGGTCGGCTTCGCCGCCGCCTGTCCCTTCGGGGTGCAGAACGTGACGCCGATGCTCACCTTCCGCGCCCTCGACGACCCGGTGCTGCGCAACCGCGGCACCCGCTGCTCGCAGTTCGATTCGCCCAACGCGATCCATCTCGAGTTCGCGGGCAGCGACCACGTCCTGCGCCTCGGCCCCGGTGCGCCCGACGGCGCCGGCGCGCGCGAGCTGATGCGCCGCGCGCTGCGCACCTTTGTGGGTGCCGGCGAGGGTGAGGGGGCGGCGGGGCTGTCGGCGGGCGACGAGCTCGACCTGCGCCAGCTCGGAGACGGCGGCTGACGCCCGCGCCCGCGCGGTGGTGCGTCGGTGCGCGGCGGGTCGGCGGGTGCGCGCAACCGTGGCGCTCGCTTGGCTGAGCGCGGGCGACGGCGTCGGTCGCCTTCGCCCGCGCCTGGCGGGGCTTCGGCGAGATCGCCGCCAGCGGCTGGTGGGGGATCGACGACGCCCGCCCGTGCCGGTGCGGGCGAGGAGGTCGAGGGGAGGCACCGCGGCCGCGACGGCTCTCGCGTCGCGCCCACCAGGGATGGCGTCTTGCGGCGCCATGTCCAGGGGCCGCACGGCGACGAGCCCCGCTTCGCGGGCTTGGCGGGCGGGCGCGGCGAGGCCTTCGACCTCGACCCGAGGGTGGACCGCTGAGCCCCTCAGGCGGCGTCGCGGCGGGCGGCGTGGACCCGGGCGAGGCCGCGCTCGAGCTTGTCGAAGAGCGCGTCGATCTCGTCCTCGCGGATGATCAACGGCGGGCAGATGCCGACGACGTCGCCCGGCAGCGGGCGCAGGATCAACCCCTCGGCGAGGCAGGCCTCGGTGATCCTCGCCGCCATCTTGGCGTCGGCGGGGAACTGGGCGCGGGACGGCTTGTCCGCGACGATCTCGAGCCCGCCGATGAGCCCGACCCCGCGCGCCTCGCCGACGAGGTCGTCGCCGCCCAGCGCCGCCAGGCGCGCCTGGAACCGCGGCGCCACGGCCCGGACGTGGTCGAGGATGCCGTCGTCCTCGTAGATCTTCAGCGTCTCGAGCGCGACGGCGGCGGCCATCGGATGCCCGCCATAGGTGTAGCCCATGCCGAGGGTGCCGAGCTCGTCGCTGCGGTCGGCGATCGTCTGGTAGACGTGATCGGCGATCATCAAGGCCGCGATCGGGGCGTAGGCGGAGGAGAGCTGCTTGGCGGAGGTGACGAGGTCCGGCTTGATGCCGTAGGTCTCGCAGCCCCACATATTGGCGGTCCGCCCGAAGCCGCAGATGACCTCGTCGGCGACGAACAGCACGTCGTGCCTGGCGAGGACCTCCTGCACCTTCGCGAAATAGCCGGCGGGCGGGGTGATGACGCCGCCGGCCCCCATCACCGGCTCGGCGAAGAAGGCGGCGACGCGCTCCGGGCCCTCGGCCTCGATCAGCGCGTCGAGCTCCTCGGCGAGGCGGGTCGCGAAGTCCTCCTCGCTCTCGCCCTCGAGGCCGTCGCGGTACCACGACGGCGTCGTCACCTGGCGAAAGCGCTCCGCCATCGGCAGGTCGAAGCCGGTGCGGGCGTAGGGCAGGGCGGTGAGATGGCCGCCGGCGAGGGTGATGCCGTGATAGGCGCGCCGGCGGCTGATGACGAGCTTCTTCTCCGGCCGGCCGCGGGCGTTCTGGTAGTACCAGATCAGCTTCAAGGCGCTGTCGATCGCCTCCGAGCCCGAATTGACGAACCACACCTTGGCGATGTCGGCCGGGGCGAGCGCGATCAGGCGCTCGGCGAGCTCGATCACCGGCATCGTCGAGCGGTGCGCGAAGGTGTGCATGTAGGGCATGGTCGCGAGCTGGCGGCGCGCGGCCTCGGCGAGGCGCGGCTCGCTGAAGCCGAGCCCGGCGCACCACAAGCCCGAGAGCCCCTCGAGATAGCGGTTGCCGTCGTCGTCGGTGACGTAGATCCGCTCGCCGCCGGTGATCACCAACGGGCCCTTGCTCTCGTGGGCCCGCAGGTTGGTATAGGGATGCACGACATAGGCGACGTCGCGGGCGGCGGCGGAGTTCGGGTTCTGTGCCATGAGGCTCCTCGACGAGGGGGACCGCGGGCCCGGGCCTTTGCCACCAAGCCGAGGAGACCTTATCGAGTGCGGCGTCGCGGGAAAAGCGTCCGCCCGACATGGCGGCCGTGAGCTACGGAGTGGGGGCATGCTGGAGGCGCACTATCGCGAGCTGGTCGAGGCCCAAGAGATCGAGGCCGACGCCGATCAGGCCCGCGCGGTGGCCGAGCTCGCCCGCCTCGAGCGCGACCTGCGAGGCTATCGCCCGCAGCGCAACGCCCGCCGCGGGCTCTTCGCCCGCCGGCCGGCGCCCGCCGACCCGCCGGCCGGGGTCTACCTCCACGGCGGCGTCGGCCGCGGCAAGTCGATGCTGATGGACCTGTTCCACGGCCGCATCGACGTCGCGAAGAAGCGCCGCGTGCACTTCCACGACTTCATGCTCGACGTCCACGCCCGCCTGCACGCGCGCCGGCGCGCGCACCCGCGCGAGGGCGAGCCGCTTCAGCCGCTCGCCGACGCCCTCGCCGCGGAGGCGTGGCTGCTCTGCTTCGACGAGTTCCACGTCACCAACATCGCCGACGCGATGATCCTGGGGCGGCTTTTCGACGCGCTCTTCGCCCGCGGCGTGGTGGTCGTGGCGACCTCCAACTGGCCGCCCGACCGGCTCTACGAGGGTGGCCTGCAGCGCAACCTGTTCGTGCCCTTCATCGAGCGGTTGAAGGAGCGCGTCGCGGTGGTGGCGCTCGAGGGGCATCGCGACTACCGCCTCGACCGCCTGCGCGAGCTGCGGGTCTTTTGGCACCCGCTCGGCCCGGCGGCGCGCGCGGGCCTCGAGAAGCTCTTCGCGACGATGACCGACGGCAACCCGGGCGCGGAGGAGACCCTGCACGTCGGCATGCGGCATCTGCCGGTGCCGCGGGCGAGCCACGGTGCCGCCTGGTTCGACTTCGCCGATCTCTGCGCGCGGGCGCTGGGTGCCGCCGACTATCTGGCGCTCACCGAGCGCTACCACACCATCATCGTCGAGGGCGTCCCGATGCTGACCCCCGACAAGCGCAACGAGGCGCGTCGCTTCATGACGCTGGTCGACGCCCTCTACGAGCGCGGCACGCACCTCGTCGTCGCCGCCGAGGCGCCGCCGGAGCGGCTCTACCCCGAGGGCGACGGCGCCTTCGAGTTCCAGCGCACGGTGAGCCGGCTCAACGAGATGCAGTCCAAGGACTGGGTCGACCGCGCCCGCGAGCGCGCCGAGCACGCCGGCCCCTTGAACCCCACGGCCCTGCCGCACCACGCTTGACCCGCGGCCCTGCCGCGCCACGCCCGAGGAGAGCTCTCACCGTGTCCACGCAAAGCCCGGCCCGCGCCGTCACCGCCGCCGACATCCGCGGCCGCAAGGGCGGCGAGCCGATCGTGGCGCTCACCGCCTATCACGCCAACACCGCCGCCATCGCCGATCCCCACTGCGACGTCCTGCTCGTCGGCGATTCCCTCGGCATGGTGGTCCACGGCTACCCCTCGACGCTGCCGGTCTCGCTCGACCTCATGATCCTGCACGGCCAGGCCGTCCGGCGCGGGGCGAGCCGGGCGCTGGTCGTCGTCGACCTGCCCTTCGGCGCTTACGAGGCGAGCCCGGAGCAGGGCTTCACCGCGGCGGCGCGGGTGATGGCGGAGACCGGCTGCGGCGCGGTCAAGCTCGAGGGCGGCGCGCGCATGGCCGAGACCATCGCCTTTCTGGTCGCCCGCGGCATTCCTGTGATGGCGCATATCGGGCTGACGCCGCAGTCGGTGCACACCCTCGGCGGCTTCAAGACCCAGGGCCGCGAGCGCGCGCAGTGGGCGGCGATCGAGGCCGACGCGGTCGCCGTCGCCGACGCCGGCGCCTTTTCGGTGGTGATCGAGGGGGTGGTCGAGCCGCTGGCGGCCCGGATCACCCAGAACCTCGCCATCCCCACCATCGGCATCGGCGCGTCCGCGGCCTGCGACGGTCAGATCCTGGTGCTGGAGGACATGGCGGGCCTGAGCCCGCGCGTGCCCAAATTCGTCAAGCGCTACGGCGAGCTCGGCACCGCACTCGAGGCGGCCGTCCGCGCCTACGCCGACGACGTCCGCGCCCGGCGGTTTCCGGGCGAGGCGCAGGTCTATCCCGCCGAGCGGTGACGGCACCGCCACCTCGGGCGAGCCCGAGCCGGCGCGCGAGGGCGCGGCGAGAACCAAGCCGTTGCCGGCCGCCGGGCCCGCCTGCGGGCGGGCGCCAGGCGGCTCGGGGCGGTCAACCCGCGATCCGATCGAGCGCAACGGCGCCGCACGCGCGCGGCCCGGCTCGATGGCGCGCGCGAGCCCGATCTCGTACGCCGTGGGCGTCCCACCCCGCCGGCCGCGCGCCGGCACCCAAGCGATCGACCAGCTTTCGCGACGCCGCCTTCGACGACGCCCGGGCCCGCGTCGACGCCGGCGAACGCCCGACGATCGACGCGGCCGTGTCGGGCGGGCTCGCGCGGCAAGGCGGGCGCGACTTGGCCATCACCATCGTGTTCCGGGCCGAGGTCGATCGCGGCGTCCGGTAGATCGTGCTCGTCGCGTTCGGCGAGCGCAACCGGCTCGACCTCGCCGAGGCCCGTCGCTCCGGCGCGGCGCCCCGCCGGCGCCGCTCGCCCGTCGCCAAGCCGCCGTTGCTATGTTAGGAAGGTGAACCTATCGACGCAGCCATGCGGTCCTCGGCGAGAGCGGTCGGTCGGCGGTGCCCCGGGAAATGCCGAACGAAGCCAGATCGGCGGATTGCCGTTTCCCATCAAGCAGATGGGAGCGCTTCGGGCGGTCTCGCGGGGCGGGCGTCGAGCCGCAGTGGAGGCGTTTGGGCCGCGCTCGCGCAAGGGGGTCGGGATCATCGCCCCACCGGCCAGGCCCCTGCCCAGCGCCTCGGCCGGGCGGGTCGTCGAGCGCGCCGCCGGCAGAGCAGCGCCGGCGGCGGCCGGAAAGCGCGCCGGCTCACTTGCGCTCGGGCGGCGCCAGCAGGGCCTTGAAGGCGGGGTTCATCGCGAGCCATGGCGCCCAGAACTGCTGCGCCATCCTCATCGGCCACGCCAGCAACGGGTTCATCGACATCAGCGCGGTCAGCAACTCCGGCTCCACCAGCTTGGCCGCGCTCTCGAGGTCGGGCCGGCCGGTGACGCGGATGGCGAGCCGCTCGGCCCCGCCGTCGTCGCTTCGGTCGTGGACGAGCTCGACGTCGAGCGAGGGCAGCTTGGCGATGCCGCGCGTCGTCTCGGTCATGGCGGTAGCCTCCTGTTCGCAGCTGCGAAAAGCCTACGCCGGCACGGGTGTCACGCCAAGAGCGACCGTAGTCGGCGACCCTGGCGGCGCCGGCGGCGCGGCGCTATGGCGTGGGGCAGAACGGCGCCGCGGCCGAGGGGAGTGCGTCCATGCGCGAGGTGACCTTGCCGGGGGGCGAGCGCGTGCCGGCGCTCGGCCAGGGCACGTGGCGGATGGGCGAGCGGGCGGCCGAGCGGGCGCGCGAGGTGCGCGCCCTGCGCCATGGCCTCGATCTCGGGCTCGCGCTGATCGACACCGCCGAGATGTACGGCGAGGGCGGAGCCGAGCGCGTCGTCGGCGAGGCCATCGCAGGCCGGCGCGACGAGGTCTTCCTCGTGAGCAAGGTCTATCCGCACAACGCCTGCTTCGAGGGCGCGCTTCGCGCCTGCGAGCGCAGCCTCGAGCGCCTCGGTACCGACCGCATCGACCTCTACCTCCTGCACTGGCGCGGCGGCCATCCGCTCGCCGACACGGTACGCGCCTTCGAGCGGCTGCGGACCGACGGCAAGATTCGGCATTGGGGCGTCAGCAACTTCGCCGTCGACGATCTCGAGGCGCTCGTCGCCTGCGCGGACGGCGATCGCTGCGCCACCGATCAGGTGCTCTACAACGTCACCCAGCGCGGCCCCGAATGGGATCTCCTGCCCTGGTGCCGGGCGCGGGGCCTGCCGCTGATGGCCTATTGTCCGGTCGAGCAGGGGCGGCTGCCGGCGGGCGGCGCGCTCGCGGCCGTGGCGGCGCGCCACGGCGTCGACGTCTTCGCCGTCGCGCTCGCCTGGCTTTTGGCCGCCCCGGACGTCGTCGCCATCCCCAAGGCGGCGCGCCTCGCCCATGTCGAGGCCAACCGCCGCGCCCTCGACCTCCGGCTCGATGCGGCCGACCTGCGCGCGATCGATGCCGAGCTCCCGCCGCCGCGCCGCCCGGTGCGCCTCGCGATGCGCTGAGCCCTGGCGCCGCGGCCGAGGTCGAGGCTTGCTCCACGCCGCCGCCGGTGGCTTCGTCGAGCGGTCGTGAACAGCGATATGGTGAAGGTGACGGCTGATGTCGCTGCGTTGGGTCGCTTGGTGCCGGGCGGTCCCGCTCGCGGCCGCGCCCGCCGTTCCGGTGGGGCGGGGCCGCCGTTCTGCCCACCGGGCCACGCCAAGACGGGCCGGGGCGAGGACCGTCCGCGCTGGCAGGTGGGCGACCGGCTGCTCGACGAGCGGATCGGCGTCATCCGCGAGCGCCGGGGACGGCCCGGACCGGCGCCGGGCGAGGTCCGGGTCGAGCTCGCCGACGCGGTCCTCGCGATCGGGCTCGCGACCGGCGTCGTTTCGGACGTGTGGCGCGAGGACTGAGCCGTGGGTGGGGCACAAGCCGCGCGGCCATCGGATGACCGTGGATGCAGGGCGTGATCGCCGGGCCGGGGCGCAGCACCATGGCTGAGCCGGCGGGGCTGCGCATCGCGCCGTTCGAGCCCCACCGGCTCGACGCCGTGGTCGGGCCCTCCTTGCGGGCGTGGGCGCCGGTCTTCGCCTCGCTCTACCGGGCGCTGCCGCCGGCGATCGTGCGCGCGTTCTATCCCGAAGGCTGGCCCGATGGCTGGAAGGTCCGCCAGCGGGCCGCCGTCGAGGCCGTCGCCGGCGACGGCGAGCACCGGCTCTGGGTGGCGCTGATCGACGACGCCGTGGCGGGCTTCGTCGCGGTTCGAACCCACGCCGCCGAATCGCTGGGCGAGATCACGATGCTCGCGGTCGATCCGGCCTATCAGCGGCGCGGGATCGGCGGCGCGCTCACCCGCTTCGCCCTCGCCCGCATGCGCGCGGCGGGGCTCGCCGTCGCCATGGTCGAGACCGGCGGCGACGACGGCCACGCCCCCGCCCGCCGGACCTACGCCGGCGCCGGCTTCACCCTCTGGCCCGTGGCCCGGTATTTCCGCGAGCTGTGAGCGCGACCGCCACGACGACGCGCCCGTCGCTCGCCGCTACGCGAGCGGGCGGCCCTCGGTCGGCTTGCTCGCGAAGCGTTCCTCGCACACGGTCGAGCCGCGGGTGCGGTCGGAGGAGGGGACGGATGACGAGCCATCGGGGCCACTGCCTGTGCGGCGCGGTGCGGTTTGTGGTCGACGTCGCGCGCCTCGAGGTCGACGCCTGCCATTGCGGCATGTGCCGGCGCTGGGGCGGTGGGCCGCTGCTCGTCGTCGCGGTGGACGGCCCGCCGCGCTTCGACGACGAGAGCGCGCTCGCGGTCTACCGCTCATCGGACTGGGGCGAACGGCTCTTCTGCACGACCTGCGGGTCGTCGATCCTTTGGCGCAGCGTCGACGGCGCCCATCACGCGGTCCCGGCAGCCCTGATCGACGGCCTCGACGGGTTGGCGTTCACCACCGAGATCTTCGTCGACGCGAAGCCGCCCTATTACGCCTTCGCGGGCGAGCGCACGCGGATGACCGGCGCGCAGACCATGGCGGCCTTCGGCGGCGACGGCGACGGCTGAGGCGGGCCCGGCCGACATGGCCCGTGGCGGTGGGGGCGGGATTCGAACCCGCGGTGGGCGTCAACCCACGGCGGTTTTCAAGACCGCTGCAATCGACCGCTCTGCCACCCCACCTCGCGCTTCGGTCTAATCCGCGTGCGGCGGCGTCGCAAGGTGGGCTCAAGGGCGGAAATCGGTCGTGAGCCGGACGCCGCCGGCGGGCGCAGCCGTGGACGCACCGACGCTCGCGCCCGGCTCGACCAGGCAGGCGGCGAGCGCGTCGAGGCCGTCGTCGCGGTTGTGCCCGCCGGGCTGGAAGTCGCGCATCTCCTGGACGAGCGGGGTCGCCAGGACGCGGCGGTGGAGGCGAAGCGAGCGCGCGGCCAGCACCGGATCGAAGGCCTCGACGATGCGGCGGTCCTTGTTGCGGGTGGCGGTGTGCTCGCGCACGGCGATCGGCGCGCCCACCCGCTTGATGGTCTGGCGCAGCAGGTTGGGCAAGAAGCGGCCGATGCCGTTGGTCTCCAGGGTGATGACGGGACAGCCGTTCTTGCGGGCGATCGCCACCACCTGGCGGCAGAGCTGGGTCGCCTCGTCGACCTCGCCGGCGAGGTTCGGGTCGTGCGTCAGATAGACCAGATCGGTGCACCAGAACCCGCCCTCCGCGTCGGCGAAGACGACGGCGACCACGCTCGAATCGCCGCCGGCGGGCGAGCCGAAGGCGGGATCCCACCAGCAGTTGACCGTCTTGAGCTCGCGGCCCTCGAGGGTGTAGCGCCGGCGGCGGTTGGCGGTGGTGATCTCGAGCTCGCCGTCGAACGCCACCAGCCGGCTCGGATCGAGGCGGACTTCGCGCAGGTCCACAGGTTCGAGCAGCATCTGCGCGCGAAAGCGCAAGGGGCCGACCTCGCGCTCGAGCGCTTGGATCTGGTCGAGCGGAAAGCGCTCGGGCCAGCGCGACCGCCCGCGCCCGTCGAGGATCGGCAGCACCAGCCGGCGGTAGTCGGCGAGGAAGGGACGGTGGTCGGGATCGCGACCTTCGGGGTCGGCGTAGATCGTGTCCTGGGCGTGGGGCGTGCCGATGCAGAGCTGCAGCCCGCCGGGCACCAGCACGAAGGAGAGCTCGGCGAGCCGCCGGCGGAGGTCGTCGCGCTTGGCGGCGCTGTCGGCGGTGTTGGGCACCTCGACGTCGTCGCAGATGACCAGATCGGCGCGCGAGCCGGTGAGGTTGGCGCCGAGCCCGCGCGCCAGCATCGAGGGGTCGCGCAGCTCGCGCGGCCGTTCGACGGTGAGCTGATCCGACGCCCACGAGCCCTGCGCCGGCGCCAGGAGCGCCCTGGCGAGCGGATGACGCTCGAGCACGCCGCGGACGTTGCGCACCATCTTGGTGGCGAGGTTGTGCTCGGCGGCGACGACCAGGATCCGCAGGTTCGGATCGACGCCCAGAAGCCAGGTGCAGAAGAGGCCCACCAGCGTCGATTTGCCGGCGTCGCGGAAGACCATCAACAGCAGGCGCTCGTCGCCCCGGCGCCAGGCGTCCTCGAGCCAGCCGGCGATCTCCAGGTGGAGCGCCGGCGTGGTGAGCCCCTGCAGCCGGTTCCAGACCCACACGTATTGGCGAAAGCTCACCAGCCCGTCGGCGCGGGCCGGCGGCGCCGTCTCCACCGCCACGGCGGGCCTCAAAAGTCCAGCAGGGAGCTGCCGACCTTCATCGCGCCGCCGACCACGTCCCGCGTCGTCCGGTTGCGCGAGTCCAGAAGGTTGCGCCGCTGCCGCGCCCCGGCGCGGGCGCGGATGTTGCGCACGGCGAGGTCGCGCTCCTGCACGGCCAGCGCATCCTCCTCCATGAGCTCGTCCTCGATGCCGCGACGAACGGCCCGGTTGGAGCGCGTGCCGCTGCCGGTGCCCGAGCTGGCGGCGGCGGCGCGGGCGTTGGCGAGCCGCGTGCGCAGCTCGCGCTCACGCTGCTTGCGCGCGGCGGCGTCGTCTTGGCGAACCTCGGCGACGTCGCGCTCGGCTTCGGCCGTCATCGCGGCGTTCTCGCTGCTCGACTTCGACCGCGACATGGCGGCGTCCATACCGATACCGGCGAGGGTGGAGAAGGCGCCCATCAGCGTGTGACCCTTATGTCGGAGGTGACCGAAAGCAGGTGGAAATCGGTGGGCTCGGTGAGCCGGATGCGCCACCAGGGCGCGTCGCCGGCCCGCCGCCAGCCGCGGGCTCGAAGCGTCTTGACGCCGCTGAACGCCGGCTCGTCGGCGGCGGCCAGCGCGAGCCGGCGCGGCCCTTCGCCGAGATCGATGTCGAGCGCGCGGGTGGCGTGGAGCTGCAGGCTGAGCTGGACCGGGCGAAAGCGCTGGGCCGGGCGGCGGCCCTCGCCGAGCAGCGGCAACGGCGCGATCGTGGCGGTGAAGCCGAGCCCGGCCTCGAGCATCCGCGCCGCGTCCGCGGTGGTGACCGTGCCGTCCGTGACCGTGGCCGTGCCCGCGGGCACGCCGTCGGCGATGAGCGTGACCTCGCGGCCCTCCAGATGGTCGAAGCCCGACCAGTTCGTCGTCTCGACCTCGGCGTTCACCCGGCGGGCGGCGTCGAGGCGATGGTCGTCGGCGAGGGCCTCGAGGCGGGTCGTCCCGGCGCGCTCGACGAGGAGGTAGACGCGGCCGCCGGCCTGGGCCACCGCGACGACGCGGCCGTCGGTGTGCTGGCGCGACCAGGCGACCATGGCGGCATTACGGTCGAGGGTGCAGGTCGCGAGCCCGCCGTCGCCGTTGACCATGACGAGCAGCCGCCGCTCGGGATCGAAGCTCAGATCGCGCGGGTCGGCCACCAGATGGCGGGCGCGGACGGCCAGGTTCTCGGCCTGATAGGCGGTGTCGGTATTGGTGAAGACGTACTCGACCACGGCGTCGCCGCCGCGCGCCACGAAAACCGAGGTGCCGTCGACGCTGGCCGGGGGGACGTAGCGGGGCTCGTAGCAGCCGAGGCCGGTCTGCTTGACGGCGACGACGTCGCCCGGCGAGAGCGGGCGCCCGTCGACCGTCCACTCGCTCGCGGTGGTGAAGACCTCGAGCTCGCGGCCGGTCGAAAAGGCGCGGATGGCGTGCGCCGGATCGTCGCCCAGCGCGATGGCGATGGCCTCGTCGGCGAGGCCGGTGCCCGTGTCGAAGTCGAAGGGCCGACCGATCCGCGACATCCAAAGGCGGTTCGGCAGACGCGGCACGCCGCCGGCGACGAGGCGGTCGCGGAAGACGATGCAGGCGCTCGGATAGCCGGCGACGGGGCTGAACGCCTGCTCGGCCCAGTCGAAGGTGCGCGCGCCGTCGTCGATCGCCGTCTGCGGGATGCCGAGGGCGGTGAAGCCGTCCGCCGCGACCGAGGTGATCGCCACCTCGGCGGTCTTGAAGCGCAGCCGGGTGCCGACATGGCCGGGCTCGAACACCTGCTGGTTGCTGGTGAGCGACCAGAGCTCGCCGTCGTCGGGGACGGCCTCGAGACTGGCCTCGGGGTTGGCGTATTTGGCGTAAGGCTGCAGGCGGACGACCTTGTCGGCGTCGGCGCCGGGCTTGGTGTCGAAGACCCAGCTCAGCAGCCGCCAGCTGCCGTAGGGCTCGAGCACGACGTGCTGCGGCGGCAGCGCCGGATGGCAGACGAAGAGGTTGCCGCGGTGCGCCGCCCAGGCGAGCCGCGGCAGCTGGCTCGCGGTCCAGGGGGCGTCGAGTTCGGCCACGAGCGCCTCGTCGTCGTAGACCAGCGCCTTTCGGTCGCGGAGGACGAAGACGCGGACCGCACCACCCTCCAGCGGTACCGCGGCGAGGCGGCCGGCACCGTCGATCGTGGTGACGTGACGCAGCCCGGCGCGGCGCTTGACCCCGCCGCCGGTCGTCACCCAGACATTGGCGAGCTCCTGCGCCGCCTCGTCGTAGGCGCCGAGGTCGCTCCTGGAGATCAGCCGCGGGTCGATCTCGCCGGCGGCGAAGCTGGTCTGCAACGGGCGCACGCCGGCCATCACGAGCGCACCCGCACGAGGCTGTCGTCGCCGACCAAGGGCGGCGTCTCCTGGGCGCGGTCGATCGCCCAGGCGCGCTCCAGCTCGCGCTCGGCGAGGCGGTCGAGCGCGTCGGCGCGGCTCGTGCTCTCGGTGATCGGGATGCAAAGCTCGGCGGCGAGCTTGGCGATCAGCGCGGCGCGAAAGAAGGGCGGGAAGACCGTCTCGCCGGGGCGGAACTGGTAGGTGAGGACGACCCCGCGGGCGTCGGTGTGGAGTTCACCGTCCATCAGCGCGTAGCGCGGGCTCGAGCCGCGGTCGTCGACGTAGATCACCCGCAGAAAGTCCGACGGCAGCGCGAAGCGCACGCCGAAATCGGCCAGCGGCGCGTCGTCGAGCGCGGTGAGCTTGGCGCGCTTGAGGGTGAAGGACCAAGGATGGGCGGTGAGGATCGCTTCGGCCACCACCGGGTAGAGGGCGGCGGCCACGCCGGCGCTCGCGTCGGCGTCGTCGAAGCCCGAGATCGGCAGGGCGCCGAGCTTCACCAGCGCGGCGTTGACAAGGTCGAGGTCGGAGAGCGGGCTCGCCATGGCGCTTTCAAGCTCCGGTGGGGGGCGCCGCCGGCGGCCGCAGCCGCCGGCGGGCCGGTCGCGCTGCCGTCAGGGTCGGCCGAAGTCGTCCGGGGCCCGGACGGTGACGCGGGTGCCGTCGTTGACGGTCACCACGCGCAGGACGTGCTTGGGCTCGTGCGGGATGCCCAGGTTCAAGAAGACGAAGTCGCCGACCCGCAGGAGCGGCGCGGCGGGGTCGAAATAGCCGTCGCCGTCGACCGCTTCGGTCCGATCCGCGCTGCGGTAGTGCCAGAGTGTGAAGCCGTTGGCGTAGGAGAGCGGATGCAGGCCGGCGGGGTCGTAGGCCATCGGCTCAGGCCTCGCTGCAGATGATCTTGATGCAGCCGGCCGGGTCGATCAGCCCGGCGCCCTGCGACATCCAGTTGGCGACGAAATGTGCGGCGCGCTCGCCGACCCAGCTGATGTCGGAGGTGACGTCCTGGCCGATGGCGTGGGCGACGGCGCTCTTGTGGTACCAAAAGCAGGTGCGCTGCTTCTTGTCGCTGTCGAACGGCAGCCCCGAATGCGCGATCCACATCGTGCCGAGCCAGGACTTCGCCTGCGTGCCCTGCCAGGGCAGGTTCTCGCTGCCGACGTACTCGGCGGAGGCGAATTCCGGCAGGTCGAGCAGGTTGGCCCACTGCTTCCAACCGACCACGGCATAGCGCTCGCCGTCGTCGGGCACGTCCTCGGCGCCGAGTTGCTCGAGTGCCGCCAGGACCTTGGATTTGGTCAGCGCCTTGCTGGTGTCGCCGACGTCGGTGCTCGTCTCGTCGAGCGCGTCGATGATGAGCTGGTCGGTCTGCCGGCCGAGGGCGTAGGCGCCGGCGCGGGCGAGCGCCTGGCGCTCGTCGATGTTGATCTTCATCTCATCGAGGCGGTCGACGTAGTCGCCGGC
The DNA here is from genome assembly GCA_046541805.1 of Alphaproteobacteria bacterium. Classification (GTDB taxonomy): domain Bacteria; phylum Pseudomonadota; class Alphaproteobacteria; order Geminicoccales; family Geminicoccaceae; genus JAAAPF01. Next base: position 5,685 of record JBKHCM010000058.1, on the reverse strand, counting down.
GTAGTAGTCCTCGAGGGCGACCTCGACCGAGGTGTGCTCGGCGTTCATCTGCGGCACGAAATCGTGGCGCGGCTTGGTCTGCGCGAGGCCCTTGCCGATGCGCTGGAAGACGCAGGTGGAGCCCACGACGCCGTTGCGGGTGCGGACGGTGCGGCGCAGCTTGCTGCCCTGGCGCTGAAAGGCGTCGTGGACCTCGCCCTCGAACTGCTTCACGAAGGCGCGGTCGATCGTCATGCTCATAGCGAAGTTCCTACATGCTCGGGTGCGGGGAAGACGCCGTCGACCGGTTGTCCCGGTGAGGGGCCGAAGCGGGCGGCGAGGGGCGAGGGCGGCCGCGTCGGGTTGTCGCCATCGCGGAACTCAGTCCTTGAAGAGGCGCTCGAAGCCGCGGGTGACCTCCTTCACGAAGGCCGGATCGCGGTCGCGCCAATAGCGGGGGTCCTGCATCATGCGGCGCAGCTGGCCCTCGTCGGCCGGGGCCGTCGGGGCGTCGGCGTGGACCACGCGGGGCTCGCGCGCCTGCATCATCTGGTGCATCGCCAAGACGCCGTCGGAGCTCGCCGCCAAGGTCTCGTAGACGTCGGCGTCGAGGTTGGCCTTGCCCCAGGTCCTGAGCTGCTCGGCGGTGGCCTGCCAGCCCTCCGGGCCGCCGAAGGCCTGTTCGAGCTTGCCCAGCTCCTGCTGGACGAAGACCTCGCCATAGGCCTCGCTCACCGCGGGCAGGAGGTAGTCCTCGGCCAGCTTGTAGACGAGCTGGGCCTGGTCCTGGGTGAAGCCGGCGGCGTGCAGGCGCCGGTTGACCTCCGGATCGGGTGCGACGAGGTCGCTCTCGGTGGTGATCTCGTAGCCCTGCGGATCGGCGGGGATGTTCGGCGCGAGCCCGTCCTCGACCGGCGCCGCGTCTTCCGGCGCGGCGATCGCCGCGTCGCCGGCGACGGCCGGGTCGCTCGCCGCCTGCGCGTCGGCGCCCAGCCGGCGCTCGAGCTCGAGATACGACTTCAAAAGCGCGTCGGTGCGGAGCTGACCGGCCTCGGGGTCCCAGAACTTCTCGGGCACGCCCTCCGGACGCGCCGGTGACTCCACCGGCGCCGTGACGTCGGCCGGCGCCGTCGCCTCCGCCGCGGCCGCGAGCGCGTCGTCGGCGGTGGGGTCGAGGGGCGTTTGGCTCTCTTCGTTCATCACGCGGGGTCTCCGGTTGGCCCGCGACGCGCGGTCGCGACGAGGTGGTGGAGGTAGAGGACGACGCTGCGCTGACCTTCGAGATGGCGGAGCTCGGCCTCGCTGGCGCTCGGTGCCAGGGCGTGGCCGAGATAGCGCCGCTCGAGATGGCGCAAGAGATAGGCTCCGGCGTCGCCGCCGAGGGCCGCGCGCGCGCAGGCGAGCAGCGCTGCGGGCTCGCTCGAAGCGGGGCTCGGCGCGGCGCGCGGATCGTGCTCGGACATCACGGGCTCCTTCAGTCGTCGGCGGTGCGCGCGAGCGCGTCGATCGCCGCCGCGGCGTCGACGACGCTTGCCGCCACACTCGGCCCGTCGCGCACCAGCTCCGCCGGGACGCCGAGGGTGCGGGCGAGCCAGCGGGCCACCGCCGGGACGTCCACGGTCTCGGCGGCGGCGCCGCCGAGGCGCTGGGTCTGCTCGATCCAGGAGAGGACGTGGCGGACGTCGTCGCGCGCCTGGGCGCGGGCGAGCGGGCCTTGGTGGCGCGCCTCGACGACGCGGCGGTCCAACATCGCCGCCGGCACCTCGCCGCGCCGCACCAGGATGGTGAGCGCGCGCCGGACCAGGGGCTCGATGAGTTCGGCGGAGAGGCGGCCGTAGACCGCACCCAACAGGCGCGCCGACTCGCTCGAGCGCTCGAGGACCTCGGTCGCGGTCATCCGCGCGTCCTTCACCGGCCCGAGCCGGTCGACCAGGAGCGTGTGGCGGATGCGCGCGCGCAGGTCGTCGAGGATGAGATCGGAGACGTCGAAGCGCCCCGGCGTCTCCAAGGGTGTGAGGCCCGTGGAGCCCGGCGCCTTGGGGATCACCGCACCCGGTTGCAGGCGGAGGTTGTGCGGGTTGAGCACGCCGTCGTCGTCGGCCTGCCACATCCCGGTGATCGCCATCGAGGCGTTCTTGAGCACCAGCTCGACCACCTTGTTGGCGGTCTTGACGTCCGGCAGCGCGGTCATCACCGGCGAGCGGCCGTAGACGTCGCCCGCGCCCTTGGTCCAGCGAAAGGTGATGAAGGGCGAGGTCTGAAAGTGGCCCTGATCGACGAGCACGGCGCCGTCGCCGCCCTCGGCGAGAAACACGGCATAGCCGTAGCCCTGGGCCTCGGCGAGCACGGCCTCGACCAGCTCGACGCGGCGCTCGGGCTCGCGCTGGAGGCGCTCGGCGAGCTCGGGGCCGAGCCGCCAGGCGTCGTAGCGCTGCAGCAGTTCGGCGCCGCGCAGGCGGTTGACGCGGAAATGGCCGCGCACCTGGCCGCCGGGACCGGCCTCGACGAAGATGTCGTCCGCCGGCACCGCGGTGAAGGCGAAGGCGGTCTGGCCGCCGGTCGGGGCTTCCTCGAAGGCGAGGGTGGCGGTGCCGACGGTGGCGAGGTCCAAAAAGCACTGGTGCAGCTCGACCGCGAAGTTGGAGCGGTGGAACTGGGCGAGCAGCCGCTGGGTCGCGTCCTCCAGCATCGGTGCCAGGGTCCGGCCTTCCGCCGCCGTGACCCCGGCGGCGGGCTCGAGGCCGAGCCAGGACGACCAGGGCGGGGTCAGCTCCGCCAAGAGACTCGCCGCCAGCTGCTCGACGGCGTCGGCGGCGGTGCCGTCGTAGGTCGTGTCGGTCCCGCCGCCGGGCCGGTTGGCGCCGCGCCGGGGCAGGGCGTGGGCGTAGCAGTCCCGCCACAGCGGCTCCCAGGCCGCCCGCCGCTCGCGGGCGGTGCGGAAACGCTGCAAGAGGTCGGCGAGGACGGCATCGGGCATGGCGTGCGTCCGATATAGGAAGATGTACCTAGAACCCGCTTACGCCATCCGGTCGCCTGCGTCAACCACAATAGGTTAAAAAACCTAAACGCCGTGACGCCGCGCCCCGTTGCGGCCGAGATGGCGCCACAGGCCGTAGGGCGTCAGCGGCCGCCAGCCGGCGATCCCGACGGCCTGCTTGGCGACCTCGACGCAGCTCATCGCGCGCAGCAGGGCGCGGCCGCCCTCGTTGCGCGCGGCGACCTCCGCCACCCGATGGCCGCGGCCGACCAGGCGGGCGACCAGGTCGTCGGGGTTCTGCGGGCCGTAGACGCGGAAGACGAGGCGGCCCTTCAGCCAGTCGCAGGCGAGCCACTCACCCGCCGGATCGCGCACCACGGCGAAGCAGTGGCGAAAGCCGGGACGCAGCCCGCGCAGCCACCAGACGTCGCACTGGTCGGTGAAGACGACGAGGGCGCTGATGCGGGTGGGCGAGGTGTCGGACATATAGGTACGTTAACCTAGGACTTTCGCGATGGCGAGGCCTTTGACAGCCGCGGAGCTGCTTCCTATCAATGAGGAGGGAAGAGCGTCGTCGGAACGTCGGTGATGTTGAGCCATGCGGATGTCTGGCGCGGGGTCGATCGCCTCGCGGAGGTGAACGGCCTGACGCCCTCGGGGCTGGCGCGCCGCTCCGGGCTCGATCCGACCACCTTCAACAAGAGCAAGCGGGCCACGCGCGACGGCCGGCCGCGCTGGCCCAGCACCGAGAGCCTCGCCAAGATCCTGGACGCGACGCACACGAGCTTCGGCGAGTTCGTGGCGCTGGTGGATCCCGCCGCCGCGACCTTGCAGCGCCCGACCGTGCCCTACGTCCCGTTCTCGCGCATGGCGGCGAGCCAGTTCGACCCGGCCGGCTTTCCGGCCGCCGGCTTCGAGCGGATCGAGCTCACCCACCTGGCGGGCCCCCACCTCTACGCCATCGAGCTCGACACCGACGCCTTCGCCCCCGTCTACCGCCCGGGCGACACGCTGTTGGTGGCGCCGGACGCCGGGGTGCGGCGCAGCGACCGCATCGTCGCCATGGCGGCGCGGGAGGGCCCGCGGCTCGGCACGCTGGTGCGCAAGACCGCCGAGCACGTCACCCTCGGCGGGATCGCGCGCCCGGAGGTGAGCGAGGAGCTGCGCACCGCCGACATCGCCTGGCTCGCGCGTATCGTCTGGGCGGCGCAGTGAGCGTGCCGCACCGGTGCCGGCGATGAGCGCCGCCGGCGTCAGCCGCCGCCGGCTGCTCGAGGGCGCGGTCGCGCTCGCCGTGCCGGTGCCCGCGGTGGTGCGCGCGGGCGAGGGCTTCGCCGCGTTTGTCGACGAGGTCGCCGCCCGGGCGCGCGCCGAGGGCGTGGCCGCCGCCACGATCGAGCGCGCCTTCGCCGGTCTCACGCCCGACCCGGAGGTCGTCGAGCTCGACCGCCGCCAGCCGGAGGGCCGGCTCAGCTTCGCCGACTACCGCGCGCGCGTGGTCAGCCGCCGCCGCATCGCGACGGCGCGCGCGCGCCGTCGCGAGCACGCCGCGCTCCTTGCGCAGGTGCGCCGCGCCTACGGCGTGAGCGACCGCGTGCTGGTGGCCATCTGGGGGATCGAATCGAGCTTCGGGCGGGTCACCGGCGACTACGACATCGTCCGCGCGCTCGCGACCCTGGCCCATGACGGCCGCCGGCGCGAGCTCTTCACCCGGGAGTTGCTCGCCGCGCTGCGCATTCTCGACCGCACGCCCCTGGACCGCGATTCGCTCACCGGCTCCTGGGCCGGCGGCATGGGCCAGGCCCAGTTCCTGCCGTCGACCTATCTCGGCCACGCCGTCGACCACGACGGCGACGGCTTCGCCGACATCTGGCAGGCCCAGGGCGACGTCTTCGCCTCGATGGCGAACTACCTGGCCACGCTCGGCTGGCGCGAGGGCTGGCGCTGGGGGCGGCCGGTGAGCCGCCCCGGCGGCTTCGCCGGGCTGCCCGAGGGGCGCGACGCCAAGCGGCCGCTCACATTCTGGGAGGCGGCCGGCGTGCGCCGCGCCGACGGCGGTCCGCTGCCGGTCGCCGATGCCGACGCCGGCCTTTTGGTGATGGACGACGGGGCGGGCGGCGCCTTTCTCGTCTACGACAATTTCGACGTGCTGATGCGCTGGAACCGTTCGACCTACTTCGCCTTGAGCGTGGGGCTGTTGAGCGATAACACTTAGCACCATCAGGTCGATGGGCGCGGCGGCTAAGATGGCATCTCAAACCTTCCCGCAAAGGTTGTGGCTTTGGCTGGTCCTTCTCGCGATGCTCGCCCTCGTGGCGGGCTGCGGCGGTGGCGGCAATCCCCGGCCGGCCAGCGGCGAGGGCGGGCACTACAAGCTCGGCCGCGCCTACGAGATCAACGGGCGGTGGTACGAGCCGGCCTTCGATCCGCAGTACCAGGCCCGCGGCATCGCCTCCTGGTACGGCGAGCCGTTCCACGGCCGCCAAACCGCCAACGGCGAGCGCTTCGACAAGAACCGGCTGTCGGCGGCGCATACCACCTTGCCGCTGCCGAGCCTGGTGGAGGTGACCAACCTGAAGAACGGCAAGAGCCTGGTGCTCAGGGTCAACGATCGTGGGCCCTTCGTCGGCGACCGGCTGATCGATCTCTCCGAGGCCGCGGCGGCGGAACTCGGCTTCAAGGAAGACGGGGTCGCCGAGGTCGAGGTCCGTTTCGTCCGCCTCGCCGAC
>JBKHCM010000057.1:0-19444 GCA_046541805.1 Alphaproteobacteria bacterium | reverse complement strand
ACACCTCGATCCAGGCCGCGGTGGACGCGGCCGGGGACGGGGACGAGATCCTCGTGCTCGCCGACACCTACGACGAGGAGGTGGACGTCTCGGGCGAGAAGACCGGGCTCACCTTCCGCGAGGTCGAGGACGAGAACGGGAATGGTGTCACCATCACCGGCGGGTTCGTCGTCCGGGCGGACGAGGTCACCATCGACGGCTACGTCATCGACAACAGCGACGGGGACGATCTGGACAGCGTCCACGGCGTCGAGGTTCGGGCCTCCGACCTGACCTTGAAGAACCTCGACCTGTACGGTCCGGGCCACGAGGACGGTCAGATGGCGCGCGGCGTCCTGGGGGTCGACGGCTATGCCGCCGGGCTCACCCTCGACAACGTCACCGCCCAGGGCTGGCGCACCGGGGTCTACCTCAACGAGACGGCCGAGGGCGCCCAGGTGCTGAACTCGAACCTCGCCGGGGAGGAGGGCGAGGACGCCGGCAACTACGTCGGCTTGGCGGTCGAAGGGTTCGATGACCTCACCCTCGAGGACACCATCTTCGGGGGGACGTTCGAGGACATGGGCCTCGGCGATGATCTGGGATCGCTGACCGCGACCGGGAATACGTTCCGCACGGGCGCGATCACGAATCTAACCGACAGCGTGATCACCCTCGGTGACAATACCGTGGACGGTGAGGCGTTCGGATCGGTGACGCTCGGCACCGACGGGGCGGACACTCTGACGGGAACAGAGGACGACGACCTGCTGCGCGGCGGCGAGGGCGACGATACCTTCGAGCTCTCGGAGGGCGACGACCGCTTCGAGGGCGGCGACGGGATCGATACGGTGGAGGTCGATGCGGAGTTCGATCCGACGAAGATCGGCACCGACAGCGACGACCGGGTCACGCTCGACTTCGACGGGACCGACACGCTCGAGGCGGATGTCGAGCGCGTGGCGTTCGACGACCTCACCCTCTCGCTGGTCGACGATGAGGACTTCGAGATCCGCCTGAAGGGGGGCGATGGGCGACCGGACCTCTATTTCGACCCGGCGGACCTGGTGGACGTCGTCGAGGCGGCGACCTCCGAGGAGATCGCGGCGGAGATCGAGCTGGGGGCGGCCCCCGTCGACGCGGGCGAAATCGACCTGAGGAACGACACAGACGACACGCTGACGATCACCCTGGCCGATGGCGTCGACAGCGACGACAAGCTGCTGGGCCCGATCTTCGCCGACGACGGCGATTCGGTGTCGGTCCCGGATGACATCATCCGGAACGCCGCGCCGACCACGGACGAGGACGTGGACGCCGAGGCGGTCGCGGCGGGCACGCCCGTGGACTTCGCGGTGACCGACCTCCTCGAGGACGTCGGTGCCGCGGACCGGGACTTCGGCTCGCAGATCGCGGGCATCGCGGTGACGGGCACGACGGCGGACGGCGTGACGGGATCGTGGAGGGTGCGGCCGGAGGCCGATGATTCGTTCGCCTCGTTGGCAAAATACGAGCCCAGCGAGGATGAGGCGCTGCTGCTCGGCGAGGATGCGGTGCTGCGGTTCGAGCCGGAGGCCCCCGGCGACGACGGCGAGGTTACGCTCACCTTTGCGGTCGTGGACGACTCCACCGACCTCGAGGTGACCTCGCTGGTGAGTGGCGGGAAGTATGCCGACGTGACGACTCGCGGTGAGGAGACGGCGTTCTCGGCGGCGCTCCGCGAGCTGCGGCAGACCTTCGACCCGCTCAACGAGCCCGGTGAACTGACGCAGAACGGGAATCTCGGCGACATCGAGGAGGATGCGTTCACCAAGGCGGACGGCTCGCTCCGGACGACCCCTGAAGATGCGCAGGCGCGAAGCGTCAAGGACCTCTTCGAGGATGCGTACGACGACGGCGGTGACGGCGGTAGCCTTGCGGGCATCGCCATCGTCGACAACGCGGCGTCGTCCGAGGGCGTGTGGGAGTACTCGACGGACAACGGCGACACCTTCGAGGCGATCGGCGCGGTCGCCGAGGACAACGCCCTCGTGCTGGCGAGCGACGCGCTGATCCAGTTCAAGCCTTACTGGAACTTCAGCGGGGAGGTCCCGGAGCTCACGGTCCGCAGTGTCGACCAGACCTTCGAGTTCGGGGGCGCGTCGGCCAAGGCGGGCGTGGATGTGACGGAGGCGGGACCCGGCTCGTCGGTGAGCGAGACGGTGCGCACGATCGACGCCACGATGACGGTCGAGAAGGACGTCTACACGTTCGGCCTGGACGAGGACGACGATGCGACGTTCGACCACACCGGCAATCCGGGCAACGTGGTCGAGGACGGGGCCACGCCGACCGTGAGCTTGTTGAACTTCCGCTTCGATGACGACACGGACGACGTGTTCCGGTTCGACGACGAGATGTTCGATAACGGGAGCGGGGTCGTGGTGGGCAACAGCCTGGTTGACGACTTCGACCGCAAGCCCGGCGCGAACGTGCTCGTGGGTCGGCCGGGCGTCGACGACGTCGAGCAGGGGAACGTCGGTGATTCCTTTGCGCAAGTCGGCGCCGAGGTGCGCGGTGTTAACGACTTCTTCGGGACAAGTTTCTCGGACAGTGCCGGGGCGGGTATCGGCATCTTCTACGAGCGCGACGGCGAGGCCAGTGTCTGGTGGGCCAGCGAGATGAACCCGAATGCGGCGAATGGTGACAAGGACTACGTCAAGCTCGGCAACCTCGTCGGTGAAGACTGGTCGCTCGATGAACTCGCCGGCAACGACCCTGACCAACGGACGGTGACCACGGAGGAGCTGGCGCAGCTCACCGACAAGGACTTCGACATCCTCACCTGATCTCCCGACAACCTGCTCGCGGCGGCGCTCGCGCCGAGCGCCGCCGCTGTTCTTCCGAGGCATCGGGCGATGAGCCGACACCCGTCACCGCGCTCCACCACGGCTCTGGTTCTGCGCCAGGGCGGGGGGCTGCTCGCCGCGGCGGTGCTCTTCAGCATCGCGATCAACGTTCTGGCCCTGACGGCGCCGCTCTACATGCTTCAGCTCTACGACCGCGTGCTGGCGAGCCGGAGCCTCGAGACGCTGCTCTATCTTTCGGTCATCGCCGCCGCGGCGCTGGCGACCTTCGCCACGCTCGACGGCGTGCGCCACCGGCTGCTGGCGCGGGTGGGGGCCCGCTTCGAGGACGCGATGGGCGGCCTCGTGTTCAGGCGCGCGATGTTCATGGGTGCGGCTACCGGCTCGCTAGCGCCGGCCTCGGCGCGCGAGATCGAGCAGGTGCGCCTGTTCATCGGTGGGACACCGATCACGGCGTTCTTGGATTTTCCTTGGATCTTCATCTTCCTCGCCGTGCTCTATGCGCTGCATCCGTGGTTCTTTCTGGTGGCGGTAGCGGCGGCGGCCGTTTTGTTGGTGCTCGCGCTGGTGAGCGAGATCGCCACCCGCGGCGCAGTCGGCCGGCAATTTGCAGCCGAGCGCGAGGCGCGCGAACTCGCCACCACCGCCCGGCGGAACGCCGAGGCGGTCGAGGCCATGGGCATGGGTGCCAACGTCTTCGCGCGTTGGTATCGAGCGCAGGACGCGGCGCTCGGGGCACAGGTCAGCGCCCGCGATCGCGAATCGCGCATCGGCGCGGTGAGCAAGTTCGTCCGGCTCGTCACCCAGTCGGCGATGCTCGGGGTGGGCGCATATCTCGTGCTGATGGACCAGGCGACGCCCGGCGTCATGATCGCGGCCTCGGTGCTGGCGGCGCGGGCGCTCGCGCCGATCGACGTGGCGGTAGGCTCGTGGAAGAGCTTCGTCGCCGCCCGTCGCGCCGCGGGCAAGCTCGGCGAGTTCCTGCGGACGACGCAGGATCGTCGGGAATCGCTGGCGCTGCCGGCGCCGGCCGGGCGCGTCGCGGTCGAGCGGGTGGTATTGCACCTGCCCGCGCACTTCGATCCCGTGCTCGAGCAGATTTCTTTCAAGGTGGAGCCGGGCCAGACCCTCGCCATCGTCGGCCCGAGTGCCGCCGGCAAGTCGTCGTTGCTGCGGGTGATCGCCGGCATCTGGCGGCCGACGGCGGGGTCGGCGCGGCTCGACGGCGCCGAAACGTTCAACTGGCCCCGAAGCCAATTCGCGCGACATGTCGGGTTTCTGCCCCAGGACGTGGATCTCTTCGACGGCACCGTGGCGGAGAACATCGCCCGGCTCGGGGAGCCCGATGGCGACGCCGTCGTCGAGGCGGCGCAGCGGGCCCAGGCGCACGAACTGATCCTGTCCTTGCCGATGGGCTATGAGACCCGGATCGGGGCGAACGGCGTGCGGCTGTCGGCGGGGCAGCGGCAGCGCATCGGCTTCGCCCGCGCTCTCTTCGGCGCCCCGGCGCTCGTGCTGCTCGACGAGCCGAACAGCCATCTCGATCAGGACGGCGATGAGGCCTTGGCGGCCGCGATCCGCCGCCTCAACGACGAGAAGCGCACGGTCATCGTCGTCGCGCATCGGCCGAGCGTGCTCCAGGTGGCCACCCACATCCTCGTTCTGAAGCAAGGGCGGATTGCCGATTTCGGCAAGCGGACGGAGGTGATGATGCGCCTGCGCCGCGCGCGACCGGAGCCGGCGGCGGGCGGTGCGGTGCCGGTATTGCGGCCGGTCGCCGTTCCCGAGGCGAAGTCGTAGAGGGCTGCAGTCATGCCGAATCTTCCCTTACGCTCACCGACCGGCCTACCCGCGCCGACCGATCCCGCGAGCAAGTTCGGTGCGGGCGGCGCGCTCGCACTCGGCGTCGCCGTCCTGGTCTTGTTCTTCGGCGGGCTCGGCACCTGGGCGGTGACGGCTGAACTCGATGCGGCCGTGGTCGCGCGCGGCGAGCTGATCTACGAAGGTGACCGGCGCGATGTGCAGCATCTCGAGGGCGGAGTCGTCGAGCGGATTTTCGTCGACGACGGTGACGCCGTCGTGCCCGGCGGTCTTCTGATCAGGCTGCGGGATGTCGGCGCGCGGGCACGGGTTTCGGAGGTGCGCACCGAGTACCACGGCGTGCTCGCCCGAGCGGCGCGACTCGAGGCCGAGCGGGCGCAGGCGGCGGCGATCCGCTTTCCCGAACCGCTGCGGGCGCGGGCCGAGGAAGCGTCCGTTGCCCACCTCCTGGACGAGGAACGTAAGCTGTTCGCTTCGCGCGTGGCGGCATTTGAGAGCCAAAAAGGGCTGCTGCGTGCGCGCATTCCGCAATACGAGCGGATGATCACCGGCCTCAAGTCGCAGATCGCCGCCGCGGAGCTCCAGATCGAGACGATCGAGGACGAGACGCGCGCCGTCGCGACGATGGTCGAAAAAGGGCTGGAGCGGCGGCCACGGCTCCAGCGGCTACAGCGCGAGCGAGCAGCGCTCGAGGGCGAGCTCGGCGAGCTCACCGAGAAGGTCGCCCAGACGCGCCTCGCGCAGCAGGAGATCGAGGAGCGGATCCTGGACTTCGAGCGTACGCGTCGGGCCGAGATCGAGGAGGAACTCGCGCCCTTGGTGGCGCGACGGGGCGAGCTGCGCGACAAGTTGCAGGCGGCGAAGGACGTGCGCGCGCGCACGGAGATCCGCGCACCGATCGGTGGGGTCGTGCACGGCATGCAGGTGCACGCCGAAGGCGCAGTGATCAAGCCGGGCGAGCCGCTGATGAGCATCGTTCCGGACGACGAGCGCGTCGTCGTCGACGCACGGGTCCGGCCGCAGGACATCGAGCTCGTCAGCGCCGGTCAATCCAGTCGCGTCGTGCTGTCCGCCTACAATCAAAGCGATGTGCCTCCGATTGCGGGCGAGGTGCTGCGGGTCTCCGCCGACCGGCTGCAGGAGGCGGAGAGCGGCGAGACCTACTTCCTCGCCCGCCTCCGGCTCGATGAAGCGGCACTGCGCGCGACCGCGGTCGGCAACCGCCTCAAGTTGGTGCCGGGGATGCCGGCGGAGGTGTTCATCAACACCGGCAGCCGGACCCCGCTGGACTATCTGCTCGAGCCGCTGCGCGACAGCTTCCAGCGGGCGTTCCGGGAGACATGAGGCGATGCCGCCGCGGTGGTGCCTGCGTTTTCTGTCCGCCCCGCCTGCGGCGCTCGCAACCTTCGCTGTCGCGGTGCTGGCCGGTGCGATGGGAAAGGGGGCGCCCGCTGTCGCGTTCGAGGTTCCGGTGCGTGCCGGGGAGGAGAACGAACTCAAGGACTTCGTTTTCGACGGCGAGACGGACATTCGGTTCGTGCAACGGGATGAAGCCGGCGGCGAGACCGTCCTCTCCGGCAGCGTCGAACAGGTCACCGCGCCGGCGGATACGCTCCGCTTCGCCAAAGGGGCTTCGGCTTGGCGGCTGCGTCTCGAGGAAGGTGCGCCACCGCCGGAGGACGGTGGGCTGCTGCCGAATGCGGTGGACGAACTGGTCCTCGAGGACGGCGTGCGGCTGACCCTCGAAGGGGCCGAGCCGCGGGGGGACATATTCGCGACGACGGTCGCGGGCGAGGGAACGGTGGAGCTCGCGCTTGAAGGTGAGCTGCTGTGGGTCCCTCGCGACGGGGCGCCGGCCGAGATCGCCCCGCCGACCGTCGTAAGCGGCGACGCGTCCGTCGCGTTCGCCGGCGAGAGCCGCTTCGCTGCTGGCCTCGAACTGAGAGGCGAGGCGGCGAGGCTCGAGGCCGCCGCCGACGTCGACGTCACGGGCGATCTCATGGGCATCGGCGAGATCGAGGCACGGCAGGTGCGGGCGGCGGGGACGGTCCGCCCCGGCGACACGACCGGCGAGGGGACTTTGACCATCGACGGCCCGCTGAAGGCGGACCGGGTGCGGTTGGCGCCGGCCGCGCAACTCGTCGTCGAGGAGGAGGTTTGGATCGAGGATCGTCTGGCCGGCGGCGGCGGGCTCGAGGCGGGGCGGACCGTCATCGTCGGCGACCTCGCACCGGGCGATGCCGGAAGGACGCAGACGGTGAAGATCGACGGCGATCTGGTGCTGGAGCCGAGTGCGCGCACCGTTGTCGACGTCGACCCGAGCGGCGCCCAGGACCGGGTGGAGGTCACGGGCGACCTCGCTCTCGGCGGCGACCTCGAGCTCGACGGCGGTGCGACCGACAGCGAATACGTCGTGTTCGACCATGAAGGCGACCGGAGCGGCCAGTTCGAGGAAGTCGTCGACGGCTTCAAGAGCGTGGAGGCACAAGTGGTCTACCGCGACGGCGAAGTGGCGGTGCGGGTGCCGGCGCTGAGCGAATCGACGACGCTGAGCGCGGCGGGGACGAGGGTTGCCGGCGCGGTCGAAGACGTCGTCGGCGCGGACAACGAGCTGTTGGCCGGCATTGCCGTTGCCGAGGATTCCGAGGGAATCCTGCGGGAACTGGGCGGCAGCGCCCTCGGCGTAGGCACCGCCGCGGCGGTGTCCGGGGTGGGGACGACCAGCGCGGCCATGGCCGGGCGCATGCGCGGCGCGGCGGGCGGCACGGCGGGGGCGGACGTCGAGGTCGCCGCGACCGTGCGCGACGACGCGCGCCCGCCATGGGTCGAAGCGCTGGGGCGGGAGCGCACGACCGAGACGTGGCTCGCGACCTTCGCCAGCTCGGGCCACACCGATGCCGACGCCAACGTCGAGGCCAGCGCGTTCGACCGGCGAGGCTTTCTCCTCGGTGTCGATCACCGCTTCGGCGGTGGCCTCCTCGGCGCGGCGGTCGGCATGTCGCGGGTGGATTCCGACATCGGCGACGGGGTCGGCGAGGTCGATGCGGACCAGTACGACGTGGCGCTGTACGGTGGCTGGCGGCCGGGATCCTGGCGCTTCGATAGCGCGGTCGGCTATGCGCATGTGGACGCTGCGAGCCGGCGACGCATCCCGCTTCGCGCCACCCACGCGCAGAGCCACCAGACCAGCAACGCGTTCTACGCCGTGGGTGGGGTATCCCGGGCTTTCGACATGACCCGCTCGACCCTCGTTCCGTTCGTCGAGGCCGACGTCGTGCACCTGCGCGACGCGGGCTTCACCGAGACGGGTGACCCGCAATTGAGCCTCGAGGTGGCGCCACATCGCGTCACGACGGGAACGACCGGTGTGGGCGCGGAGGTGCGGGGGCGTCTCGAGGGGCCGAGGGCGATGGCCGCGTCACCCTATCTGCGGGCGCAGTGGCGGCGGCGGTGGGGCGACACCGCCACGGCTGATCGGATCGCCTTCATCGGGGGCGGCGAACCCTTCGACGTCTCGCGCCGGGTCTGGGATCGCGACACGGCGATGGTGGAGACCGGCGTCGAGCTTTCCACCGGGACGGCGGTGACCCTGGATGCGGCCTACAGCGGCCGTTTTTCTGCGGATCATCGTGAGCACGGCGCGCGGCTGGGCCTGCGCCTGCGCTTTTGAAAACCACCGCAACAGCGGTCGTCAGTCTTCGACGGATCGACTTTGGGCTGCAGACGTCTGGCTTTGTCGGACGAATGCCCAATTTGCCGGGGTGACGGGCCGTGACGTGGTGCCGCCCGATCGATCTCGATGCCCGGCAGCAGGCGGCCGACGCTGCCCTCGCGGTTCGCCTCCGATGGATTGAGCGCGATCACGGGCGCCCATTCGCCGACGCCGCAGCGGTCGTCGACGTCGGCGTCGGTGTCTCCGCGCGAAGCTCGCAAGTCTCGTCGCATGGGCGTTACGCCGCGCGCGCACGCGATGTGGCGGTACGATCGCGGTGGAACTCGCCGGCGGTGAAAGCGTTCGACGGAGGCAACGGCAACGCCGGGAGGCGACGCGATGGCGCCCGACGACCCCTCTCTCCGCAGTGCGCGGCGAGCCGTGCGTCTGCGGGTGAACGGCGGCGAGCACGAGGTCGCCGTGACCCCGGCGACGACGCTCTTGGACGCCCTGCGCGACGGCCTGCAGCTCACCGGCACGAAGAAGGGTTGCGCGCTCGGCCAGTGCGGCGCCTGCACGGTGCTGATGGAGGGCCGACGGGTCAACGCCTGCCTCGTGCTCGCGCTGCGCGCCGAGGGCCGCGAGATCACCACGATCGAGGGGCTCGCCGGCGCCGACGGTGGGCTCCATCCGCTCCAACGCGCCTTCGTCGAGCACGATGCGTTGCAGTGCGGTTACTGCACGCCGGGCCAGATCATGGCCGGCGTCGCCTGTATCGACGAGGGCCGGGCCGGCTCGGACGCCGAGGTGCGCCGCTGGATGTCGGGCAATCTCTGCCGCTGCGGCGCCTACACCAACATCGTCCGTGCCGTGCGCGCCGTGGCGGAGGCGGGCGAATGAGCGGGCTCGGCTATCGCCGCGCCGCCAGCCTCGAGGAGGCGGCAGGACTCGCCGCCGTGCCGGGGCACGAGCTCGTCGCCGGCGGCACCGATCTGCTTCAGCGCGTCGAAGAAGGCGTGCAGCCGCCGGCGACGCTCGTCGACGTCGCCGCCGCGGACGGGCTCGACGCGATCGTCCTCGACGACGCTGGCGCGACGCTGGGTGCCATGGTCAAGCTCGAGGACGCGGTCCGCCATCCAGGCCTGCGGGACGCTTTTCCGGCGGTGGTCGAGGCGCTGGAGGCGACGGCGTCGGTGCAGGTGCGCAACCTCGCCACCCTCGGCGGCAACCCCCTGCAGAAGACACGCTGCCCCTATTTCCGCGACCGCTCCGCCCCCTGCAACAAGCGCGCGCCGGGCAGCGGCTGCGGCGCCATGACCGGCCGCAACCGGGATACCGCCATCCTGGGGACGAGCGAGCACTGCATCGCCGCCCACGCCTCGGACTTCGCGGTGGCGATGACCGCGCTCGACGCCGAGGTCGCGACGACCGCGCCCGAGGGCGGCCGCACCCTGAACTTCGGCGAGCTCCTGCGCACGCCGGGTACCGAGCCCGAGCGCGACCACACCCTCGCTCCCGGCGAGCTGATCACGGGCTATCGCCTGCGGCGAAGCCCGCTCGCCGCGCGCTCGCATTATCTGAAGGTGCGCGACCGTGCGGAGTTCGCCTGGGCCTTGTGCTCGGCGGCGGTGGCGCTGGAGCTCGACCGCGCCGGCACCATCGCCCGGGCCCGCGTCGCCGTGGGCGGGGTCGCGACCAAGCCCTGGCGGCTGCCGCGGGTCGAGGCGGCCCTCGTCGACGGCGAGCCGAGCCCCGCGCGCTTCAGCGAGGCCGCCGCCCGCGCGAGCGAGGGGGCGGCACCGCGGCGCGACAACGCCTTCAAGACGACGCTGTTGCCGCGGACCGTCGCCCGTGCGCTCGACGAGACCGCCCGGAGGTCGTCATGAGCGAGATCAACAAGCCCACCCCGCGGGTCGACGGCCCGACCAAGGTGGCGGGCCTCGCCACCTACGCCGGCGAGTTCCACCCCGACGGGCTCGCCTACGCCGCCTGGGTGCCGGCGACGATCGCGCACGGCCGCATCGACGCCGTCGACGTCGCCGAAGCGCTCGCCGCCCCGGGCGTGCTCGCGGTGCTCACCCACGAGAACGCGCCGCGGCTGCCCTTCGAGCCGATCGGCCCGCCGGTGGTCGACCCCGACGTCGGCGAGCAGATCCGCCCGCTGCAGACGACCGAGATCCGCTTCGCCGGCCAGCCCGTGGCGCTGGTGGTGGCGGAGAGCCAAACGGCCGCGCGCGACGCGGCGCGGCTGGTGCGCGTCACCGAGACCGCGACGCCCGGCGTCGGGCTCGCCTTCGATCCCGAACGCGCCCACGCGCCCGGGGAGGCCACGGACACGCCGCCGGCTACGACGGCGCACGCCGAACCGGACGGCGACATCAGCGACGACGGCGCGATGCGGACCGAGAGCACCGTCGAGCAGCCGCGGATCCATCACGCCGCGATGGAGCCGCACGTGACGATCGCCGCCTGGGACGGCGACGGGCGCCTCACGCTCTGGGACAAGTCGCAGTGGGTCGGCAACGTCCGCCACCAGATCGCGCGCAATTTCGGCCTCGCCGACGACCATGTGCGGGTGATCTCGCCCTTCGTCGGCGGCGCCTTCGGCTCGGCGCTGAGGACTTGGCCGCACGTGGCGGCGGCCGCCGTCGCCGCCCGCGTCGTCGGCCGGCCGGTTCGGCTCGAGCTCACGCGGCGCGAGCTCTTCACCGCGGTGGGTTACCGTCCCCGTACCCGCCAGACGGTGAAGCTCACCGCACGGCCGGACGGCCATCTCCTCGCGATCGACCACACGGCGTTTGCCGAGACCTCGGCCTACGAGGACTACGAAGAGGAGGTCACCGAGCCGGCGGGTGCGCTCTACGACGCTGCGAGCGTCACCACCCGCCACGGCATCGTCGCGCTGGACACGAACACGCCGACGCCTATGCGCGGGCCCGGCGTGGTGACCGGCGTGCTCGCGCTCGAGACGGCGATGGACGACATGGCCGACGCGCTCGCCCTCGACCCGCTCGACTTCCGCCGGCGCAACGACGCGGAGCGCCACCCGACCTCGGGCCTGCCCTTCTCCTCGAAGGCGCTGCGGGCGTGCTACGACGTCGGCGCCGAGCGCTTTGGATGGGCGGCGCGGCCGCGGGCGCGCCGGGCGATGCGCCACCACGGCGAGCTCGTGGGTTACGGCATGGCGACGGCGATCTGGCCGTCGCACCGGGCGCCCTCGAGCGCCGCGGTGACACTGTTCGACAACGGCACGGCGGTGGTGCGCACCGCCGCCAGCGACATGGGCCCCGGTACCTACACCTCGATGACCCAGGTGGCGGCGGACCGCCTCGGCCTGCCGGTCGAGCGCGTCACCTTCGAGCTCGGCGACAGCAAGCTGCCGACGGCACCCGTCCACGGTGGCTCGCTGACGATGGCGAGTGTCGGCAACGCGGTGGCGAGCGCGTGCGAGGCGCTACGCACGGAGCTCGCCGAGCGGACCGGCGGCGAGGCGGGCGACGATCCGGTGGCGACGCTGCGCGAGCTGCGCCTCGATCGTCTGGAGGTGGAAGGCCGCGCCGCGCCCGGCGGTGAGGCGACGCACCACGCCGCTTACGCTTTCGGCGCGGTCTTCGCCGAGGTGCGGGTGGACGCGGAGCTCGGCACGGTGCGGGTGCCGCGGCTGGTCGGCGCCTACGACGGCGGCGTGATCGTCAATCCGCTCACCGCCAAAAGCCAAGCCATAGGCGGCATGGTCCAGGGCATCGGCATGGCACTGATGGAGGAGGCCGCCTGGGACGAGCGGCTGGGCCGGGTAATGAACGCCGACCTCGCCGGCTACCACGTCCCGGTGAACGCCGACGTCGAGACGCTCGACGCCACCTTCGTCGAGAGCGCGGACTACACCTTCAACCCGCTGGGCGTGAAGGGCATCGCCGAGATCGCGCTCTGCGGCGTGGCGCCGGCGATCGCCAACGCGCTCTGGCACGCCACCGACCGCCGGATCCGCACGCTGCCCTTCACGCCGGACCGGCTGATCGCGGCCAACGCCCTCGACTGACGGCGGCGATCGCGCGTCACGGGCGCCAACGGATCGCCGGCATCTCGGCCGTTTCGACATTCTATCGCAGCAGCATGCAGACGGCGGCGAGACGAACGAAGGCGAGATCGCGGGCGATACTCGTTACGCGACGGCGGACGACGCGGCGAGCAGCTACGGATGATGCTGAGAAGAGGGAATCTCGCTCAGCAAGGCACGTTCTTTCGGTCGGGCGGTAGGTCGCGCCATGCGGCGACCATGCGCGCGTAGGCGTCTTCGGCGGGTTTGACGCAGTCCATCTCGCGGTGGCGGATTTCCTTGATCCCGTAGTCCCGCCCGGGTTCCGCCTTGCCGTATTCGCGCGGAGCGCCCGCCTCGAGCGCGACCTTGCGCAGCTTCATCGCCTGCAAGGCCGGTCGGGCGTAGGCGCAGTCCTCGTCCTTCGTCAGCACCCGCCAGATCAGCACCGTCAGCTTCCGGGCGGTGGCGACGATGGCGGCCGCAGCGCCGCGTTTGGCACTGATCCTCGCGAAGAACGCGCGCAGCGGCCCGGGTGCCGTCCGTGCCGACCAGGCGGCTTGCACCAGCACCTTGCGCACGCCGGCGTTGCCCTGCTTCGAGATCCGCCCGTGTCGCGCCGGACCCGCGCCCGATTGGCGAACCTTCGGGGTGAGACCGAAATAGCTGGCGAGCTTCTCGGGCGTCTCGAACCGCTCGATGTCGCCGATCGCCGCCAGCACCAGCGAGGCCACCACGGGCCCGACGCCGGGGATCGTCCTCAGCCGGACCGCGCGCTCGTCCGCGAGCGCCTGTCGGGCGAACGCACGATCGAGCGCCGCCAGCTGCTCGGTCGTGTGGGCGAGCTCGTCGGTCAGGCGTTGCAGAATGGCCCGCTCGTGCTCGGGCAAGGGCGCCTGCGCCAACCAGCGGCGTCCCGCCTTGCGAAGAGATGCCCCTTGTATTTCGGGATCAGGTTGGCGTGGAGAATGGCGTGGACGCGCGACTTCAAGCGGACCGCCTCCTCGACCAGTCCCATGCGCTCGGTCGCTTGGCGCCGCCGCTTCAGGGTGTCGTCCGCGGCGGCCCAGACCTCCGGCACCAAGCCCGAGGCCTGCAACCGTGCGAGCATCACGGCGTCGATCTTGTCGGTCTCGACCCGCGCTTAGGCGATGGCGCGCACCATGCGGGGGGTTGGCGATGATCACGCGACGGACGAACGGTCGAAGCCACCGTTCCACCGCCGCCGGGTTGACCGTGGCCTCGAGAACGATCTCGTCGTCCGGTTGCAGGGTTCGGCCGAAGGCGACGACCTTGTCGTGCTCCAGTTCGACGCGCCTCTCGGTCACCACCTCGCCCTGGTCGAGGATCGCGACCTGGGCGAACGATCGGTGGATGTCCATGCCGACGAGACGCATGCTCCTTCTCCCTCAGGTTCCGGGAGCCGGCGGGCCTGCACGACATCTACGGATCCGCGCTCGCGGCGCACCCGGGCAGGTCGTCGGGGCGGCCATGTCACAACTCGGGCTCGCAGCTCATGGTCAGGACGGCCTGCCGCCGTTTCATGCTCCCGACGCCCGGCCCGGTGCCGGAACGCTACCCGCTGACAGGGCCGAGTCCAGCCCGCGCCGCGACGTCGAGGAGCATCATGCCCGTTAACAACGCGGCGGAGCGCGCGCTGCGCGGCATCGCCCTCGGCCGCAAGTCGTGGCTCTTCGCCGGCTCCGACCGCGGCGGCGAGCGCGCCGCTTTCATGTACACGCTGATCGAGACGGCGAAGCTGAACGGCGTCGATCCCCAGGCCTGGCTCGCCTGTGTCCTCGCCCGCATCGCCGACACCCCGCTCAGCCGCCTGCCCGAGCTCCTGCCCTGGAACTGGCGCCCGACAGAGCGACCCACGGCCATCGCCGCCTGATCGCCGTCATCAGATCAACATCCATGGCCGCGGTCTCGGCCGGATGCTTACATCTCTTCGTCTTGCTCGTCATGGACCCCATCCTTCCAAAAGTCGGGGCCTCCGGGGAACCCGGGACGGTTCATTCGTCCGATAAAGTCCAGACTTCTGCACCCGCGCTGCCGAGCGGCAGGATCGGGCATCGGCGCCACGCGCCCAGCTCGAAGTGGGGAATTTTCGATGAGCGCTTCTGGGGAGAATTCACTAAGCGGCTACATGGTGCGCTCCAGGTTCGTGTGCGCAACGATGGTGCTACCGATCCATCGTCGCCCCCATAGCATCTGACCGCCGCTGCTTCGCAGTCGGATCGCGCGGCCTGCTGGCGCGCGATGGTCGCGCTCGCCCGCAAGCTCGCCGTCGTCCTGCACCGGATGCTGGTCGACGGCACCACCTTCGCGCCGCGGCGCGCGACCATGGCCGCGTAGAGGAGGAACCACGACTTCGGGCGGGAGCGCCATCGACCCGCCCGGCACGCGGTCCCGTCGTCGGGACGCGGGATCGTCCAGGCCGTTGTTGCGGGAGCAGCGTCACGCACGACTGCGCGTCCCTAGATTGGCCGGAGGGTTCCGATTGGATGTGATGAGGCAGCGGCCGACGTGCCGACTGCGGACAGAAGCCCGAGCTCGACGACGAGATCACGTGCAGCAGGGGTTGACGCCCGAGGGCCGGTTACAGAAGTAAGGCTGGGTGTCGCTTGACACCTATCCCACTATCCACTGAGCGGGCGAAGTCAGAGCGCAATTTGAGGCGACCTCGCGGCAGTCGTCGCCGTGGGCGACCCGGCGCGGTCATCGGCGGAAGCGTTTAAGATCTCGACAGCTCCACCCCGTGCGGGTGGACTTATCCGGTTCTTAAATCGTCGAGATCGAAGGCGCCGAGGGCGGCAAATACTGACCCCATCCGGAAACTAATAACATCCGAGAAACGAGAACGACGGAAACGTCTTGCCTCCCGTGGTCGACCGGCGATGCTTGGCCCAGTCGCGCTGCGACATCAAACTGTCGGCGTGCGCGTAGTGCTGCCGGGTCATTTCCAGCGAACCATGGCCCAGCAGCGCAGACCCCTTCGCCGGGCCGGCCACCGGATCGAGCTCGATCCAGCTCGTCACCGCGCAGTCGCGCAGGAGATGGACGTTGACGGCGCGACCGAGATGGCGGGCGGTGAGCTCGCTGCAGAGCTGGCCCAGCCGGGCCCGGCCGATGCCTTCGCCCCGCACCCGGGCCGACGGCCAGAGCCAAGCGGCATCGTCGAGGATCGGCCGGAACTCCCGCCAGTACTCGACGAGCGCGCCGGCGAGCTCGGCGTTCTCGAAAGCCCGTCGAAACGCTCGCCCGTCCTTGGTCCGCTCGCCTGCAATATCGATCTCGACGGTCAGCGGTCGGCCGTCGCGACCGTGGTGCACGCGGATCGTGACGTCGCGCTCGAGGCACTCCAACGCCCGGGCACGGATCGGCACGCAGATGCCGAGCGCCAGCAGGAGACCGTTGCGGTAGGCGAGCACGGCGCTAGTCGTGCGGACCGAGGCGACGCGGGCCTCGCCGATGAGCCGGAAGCCGAGCTCGTAGAGCTCGAGGGCGGAGACGATGCGCCCCGGCTTCGCCTTGACGTTGCTGTGCGCGCCGTCGGCGAGCCAGCGGTCGCGCACGAGGTCGAGACCGGCGAAGTTCCAGCCGGCGTTGAACGCGACCACGCCCCGCAGCGCGCGCACGATCATCTGCAGGTAGCTGCCCACGCTCAGCGCCGTGTTGACCGACGGACGCGCCCGCGTGGCCTCGGCAAAAGCCTGGAGATCGGCCGAGGCCACCGGCAGGTACGGCTTGCCGTTCGCTTCCGCCCAGCGCGCGTAGTAGCCCAACGCGCGGACCGTGGCGTGCAGGCGATCAGAGCACCAGGTGCGCTGCACCAATTCGGCGGGCGGGGAAAGCGTGCGCCCCTGCTCGCCCAATGCGCCGGCGAACGGCTCACGATAGACGTCCGGCAGTCGGGCGAGCGCCCGGTCGAGCTTCTGCCGCTCGCTCGTCCGGCGACTACCGGCACGGCTCCGGCGCGCGCGGAGAACGGCCTGCAGATGCGCCGTCTCCGCCACCCCCCAAGCCGCGGCCGCGGCGTGCTGGAAGGCGGTCCAGACCCAGTCGATCCCGACAAAGCGCCCGGCCAGGTGGTCGAAATAGGTCTCCGCATACCGGCGCTCGGGAAACGGCAGCCCGCCCGCGAACGCCTCGAAGCGGTCGAGGGCCTTGCCGACATGGTCGACGTACGACTCGTCGACGTCGCCACGGACGATCGCCCGCTCGAGGCGCTCCCGCGGATCGGTGGGATCAGACGGCGGCATGGCGATACTCCCCGAGAATGTTCGACCAGTCCTGCTGCGCGATCTCCTCATCGAGATCGCAGTAGTATTTCCGGGTGGTTTCCATGCTGCGATGACCGAGCAAGATCGACACGTCCCGCAGGGCGCGGGGATCGCGGCGCAGCCAGACCCAGCCGACGAGATGCCGGAACAGGTGGGGATGGATGCTGACCCCGATCTCCTGCCTGACGACGCGGACGATGCGGTCGGGCAGACCGACGAGCGGCGCTTCGGTCGTGCGGCTGCCGAAGAGCAGCGTGTTCCGCGTCGGGTTGCCGGACTGCAGCACCGGTCGGAACCGGTCGCGAAACAGCTCGATCAGCCGCGCCGAGTCATCATCGAAGGTGATGTGGAGGTCCTCGCCACCCTTGGCGACCTCGCCCTTCGGGATGACGCACTGCAGATGACCGCGCGCCGTCCGCCGCAGATGCCGCTCGAGGTCGATACCGAGCAGATTGACGCGACGCAGCGGCCGCAGCTGCAGGATCAAGATCGCCACGGCGACCTCGAGAACGAGGGCCATCTCGTCGGTGACGAGTTCGGCGGCCGAGGGCTGCTGTACGCCCGTCGCCCTCAGCTCGCGCCGGCGCGCCTTGCCCAGACGCTCGACCCGATCCGCCAGCCGGAACGGCAGGCGGAAGAAATCTTCGAGCCGCTCGGGCGTGAACTGGCTCACCTTGTCCCTGTTGCGCGGCGTCACGCCGAACCGGTCGCGCCGGTACTGCTCCAACAGCTTGCGGAGCTGCTTGAGCGTCGTCTCGTCGGCGCGCTGCCAGCGCCGGGCGAGCGTCATCAGCAGCTTGCCGATGGTTTCGAAATACGCCGAGTTCTCGTGGTCCGGGTTGTAGAAGGCGAGGGCCTGGAACGCCGCGTCGACACAGCGCGGTGCCAGCAGCTGCTCGAACGAGGTCACGTGGTAGCCGCAATCAGCGTACAGCGCCTTCACCAGGCTGATGACGTAGCCGCGGCGGGTAGCGATGGTCTTCTCTCCCCAGCGGTCTTTGTCTTTCGTCAGGAAGCCGCCGTCCGCCTCGATGCGTTCGGCGCGCTCACCGGCGGCCACGTTGTCGACATACTTCGCGAACGGATCGTCGGCATCGCTGCGATGCTGCGGCGCCTGGGCGTCGATCTCGGCGAGGAACTCGTGGAGCGTCTGCCCCATCCTGGAGAGCTCGCCGCGTCCCCAAGGTGCGATGCGTCCGTCGTATTCGGCAAGGATGGGCGCGCAGATGTCGGCGGGCACGCCGAACTTGTCGACCCGACTCGCGAACGGCTTACCGACCTTGCGGCCGCCGAACGCGGCGCGGATCGCCGGGTCGGGATCGTCGACCATGTCGTTCCACGCCTTCCGGCAGCGCTTGGCGGCCCTTTCGGCCTTCTGCGGTGTTGCGCTGCGGACGCTGCCGTTCGCCCGGAGATGCTCGGCGAACGCCACGAAGTCCGTCTCATCGACCTCGGTCAGCGCACGGTCGCGGACGTGGAGGTACGCTAGAAAGCGACTGAATTCGTAGAACTGGTCGGTCTTGTACCGCCGACCCCGCCCGACCCGCAGGCCGTCGCCGGTCCGGTGATCGAAGTCTTCGCGCAAGACTTCGTAAAGCTCGCGGTGCGGGCCGGTCACGTCGTTGATCATGACCTTGGCCGCGCGGGCGAAATAGAAATCGAGCGCGCGGTTGATGTGGGACACGTAGACGCCGAAGGTCGCGGCACCGATGCCGAGAGCGGCGGCGTTGTAACGCCCGACCAGCGCCTCGAGATCCGCCTTACTGGCCGGAATGTCCGCCGGATCGGACTTGCCTTCCCAGCCCGGCAGACGGCGCAGGGTGGCGACGATCTGGTCGCGGTAGTCCCTAGAACAGCCCTCGGGCACGTGCGCCTCGAGATAGTTGATTACGTCCTGCAAGGTCGGCGCCGCCGTCGGGATCGCGACCAGCGGTGCCAGATCGCCGCCGATGACGCTGCCGAGCGCGTCGAGGGTCTGGCCTGTCGGGCGAACGATCGATCCGCTCAGGATGTTCGTGACGAGCTTCTCGTTGAGGCCCGCGCGCAGCGAGAGCGCGCGCGCGCTCGTGCCGTGGCGGTCGAGGTACTCGGTTAGCTGGTTCTGCAGCGCCGTCATCGGGGTCTCCTACCACGGCGGCGCCCAGGTGGGCGCCGCGGCAACAACGGGGAGTGAGAGGTCAGTCGGTCCGCTCGAGAATCAGACCGTGTTCGTCCTCGACGTCGTCGAGGCACGTCGCCGTCTGCAGCCGGCGCACGGTGCTCTCAAACGCCGCCAGCCAGTCGGGGTGGATCTGCAGCGACCGGCCCAGGCGCACCGCCTTCAAGCGGACATAGGCGGTGCCCGCTGGTGCCTGCACCTTGCAGCCGTTGCGGATCCAGTTGCGGATCGTGCGCTCGTTGCGGCCGTAATGGACCGCCAAGTCCGCTGTTGTCAGCCAAGCGGTGCGGCCGCTCTTCGGTGCCAAGTCGGATGTTTTCGCCATCGTCGGTCCCCCTCGCGTCGTCCGGGGACGAGATGGGATCGTTGGGGCGGCGTCGGTCGTCTTTTTCCGCTGTTTTTTTGGTATGGCTTGTTGCGATCGCCCGACGCGACCGGCGCTCGCGGTCGGAAGCGATGCCGCGAGCGCCGGTCGCGTCGGGCGATGACCCAGTTGAAGCGGCCACGCTACTCGAGGCCGCTTGGCTTCACGTCGGCGGCCGGCAAGGCTGCTCGGTAGGTGGGTGTCGGCTCGCGTCGACGGACCGTAGTTCGACAGCTACGCTTACGGATGAACCGGACCCGGTTCCTTGGACACTCGGTTGGGTTACGCGGCCATGGGCATGG
>JBKHCM010000056.1:0-19611 GCA_046541805.1 Alphaproteobacteria bacterium | reverse complement strand
CGCGGCGGCGGTGAGGCTGAAGCTGGCCTTGACCACGGGCTCCAGCAGCCGGGCGTGGTCGAGCACCTGATGGGTGTAGGTGAGCCGATCCTCGGCGTCGACGCAGCCGGCGAGGACCACGAGCGGCACCCGGTCGAGCGCGGCGTTGGCGACGACGTTGACGGCGTTGGTGAGGCCGGGCCCGACCGTGGCGACCAGGAGCCCCGGCGCGCCGGTGCGCTGCCAGGCCGCCTCCGCCATGAACCCGCCCGCGGTCTCGTGCTTGACCGGGACGTAGCGGATGCCGGCGCGCTCGAGCGCGTCCATCAGCACCAACACCTCGCCGCCGGGGATGCCGAAGGCGTGGCGGATGCCGGCCTCGTAGAGGCGGTGGGCGAGGCGGTCGGCACAGCGGTCGGTCATCGCGGCGGCTCGGGCGTTGCGGTGGCGGATGGCTTGGGCTTTAGAGACGCCGCGAGCGGCGGTGCAACGGGGTGCGTGATGATCGGGACGACGACGGCCGGCGTCGAGGGCCGGTGGATCGAGGCCCATCTCGGCGTGGTCAGCGGCGAATCGGTCATCGGCGCGAAGAGCGTGCGCGACATGGCCGGCGGCCGCGCCGGCGCCTTCGAGCCGAGCGTCCAGGCGGCGCGGGCGAGCGCGCGCATCGAGATGAGCGAGCGCGCGCAAGCGCTCGGCGCCAGCGCCGCCGTCGGCGTCTCGCTCGACACCGAGGCCATGGGCGACGACGGCGCGATGATCCTGGTGGCCGCCCCGCCCACCGCCGTCCGCCGCGCGCGCTGAGCCGCCCGCCGCCGTGCTCGCCGTCGTCGAGGCGATCTTGCCGCTCGTCCTGGTGACGGGGTTCGGGACCGGCCTCAAGGCGATCGGTTTTCTCGACGGCCCGCGCCGCGCCGCGCTCGAGACCGTCGTCTACTTCGTGCTCGTGCCGCCGTTGATCCTCCGCGCGATGAACCGCACGGCGATCGAGCTGGCCACGCTCGTGCCGCTGGCGGTGATCATGCTGGTGCCGATCGCCGCCGTGACGGCGCTCGCCTTCGGCATGCGCGCCGCCGCCACGCCCGCGACCGGCTGGCTGCACGGTCCGGGCTTTCCCTCGACGGTGATGGGCCTCACCCGCAACAACATCTTCCTCGTCTTCGCCGCCAGCCAGGCGCTGTTGGGCCCCGACGGCGCGGCGATCACCGCGCTCGCGGCGATGCTCTACGTCCCGGCGGTCAACATCGTGGGCGTCGTCGCCTGCATGCGCTACGGCACGGCACCGACGACCGCCGTCGGCGATACGCTCAAAGCCCTCGCCTCCAACCCCTTCATCGCCGCGACCGCGGCGGGGCTCGCCCTCAACCTCTCGGGCATCGGCCTGCCCGGCCCGCTCGCGCCGGCGGCGGGGCTGCTCGCCGACAGCGCGCTCGGCCTCGCCCTCGTCTGCGTCGGCGCCGGGCTGACGCTGCCGGCGGTGCGCACCGCGCCCCTGGGTCTCGTCGTCACCGCCGTGCTCAAGCTGCTCGCGATGCCGGTTATGGCCTGGGCCTTGTGCGTGGCGCTGGCGGTGGAGGAGGTGCTGGCGCTCGCGGTCATGCTCTATCACGCCGGGCCCACCGCGCCCGGCGCCTACGTCCTCGCCCGCCAGCTCGGCGGCGACGCCGAGTACATGGCGGCGTTGATCACCAGCCAGCACATCGCCGCCGCGGTCACGATGCCGCTCGTCTTCGCCTCGCTGCGAGCGCTCTACCTCTAGCCGCA
The DNA here is from genome assembly GCA_046541805.1 of Alphaproteobacteria bacterium. GTDB lineage: Bacteria > Pseudomonadota > Alphaproteobacteria > Geminicoccales > Geminicoccaceae > JAAAPF01. The sequence continues at coordinate 17,868 of JBKHCM010000056.1, read as the reverse complement.
CGGCTTGCCGCCGCGGATCGCGGGCCGCATGCTGGCTAAGGGCAGGACCACGTCGAACCGCCAGTAGGGGAGCCGGATGGCGCGCTCCGTTGCAGGTCTCGCCGCCGCGGCGGGGGTCGCGCTGACCGCGAGCGGTGTGGCGCTCGCCGACGACACGACCTTTTTCCGCATCGGCAGCGGCGGCGCCGGCGGCACCTACTTCCCGATCGCCGGGCTCATCGCGCATGCCGTCTCGAACCCGCTCGACTCGCGCCGCTGCGAGGCGGGCGGCGGCTGCGGCGTGCCGGGCCTCGTCGCGGTCGCCCAGTCCTCCAACGCCTCGGTCGCCAACGTCGCCGCCGTGCAGTCGGGCCAGATCGAAAGCGGCCTCGCCTCGGCGGACATCGTCGATACCGCCTTCAACGGCGAGGACGGCTTCGCCGAGCAGGGCGCCCACGACAAGCTGCGGGTCATCGCGAACCTCTTCCCCGAGCACCTGCAGCTCGTCCTGCCCGAAGGCGCGGAGCTGGACTCGATCGCCGATCTCGCGGGCCAGCGCGTCGGCATCGGCCAGGCGGGCTCCGGGACCCAGGTCGTCGTGCTCGAGCTCTTGAACCTCTTGGGCATCGGCCGCGACGACATCGACGCGGCCGAACTCAACAACACCCAGAGCGCCGAGCGCCTCGCCGACGGCCAGCTCGACGCCTATTTCGCCGTCGCCGGCACGCCCACGCCGGCGATGGTCCAGCTCGCCGCGACCGCCGGCATGGAACTCTACCGCTTCGAGCCGGAGGAGATCGAGGCGCTGCTCGAGGTCGTGCCCGACTACCGCGCGGCGGAGATCCCGGCCGGCACCTACGAGGGCCTCGACCACGACGTGCCGACGGTGGCGGTCGGCGTGCAGTGGGTGACCTCGAGCGACCAGCCCGAGGACCTGATCCACGACATCACCGCCGCGCTGTGGAACGACAACAGCCGCGAGCTCTTCACCACCGGCCACGCCAAGGGGCTGGACATCCGGCCCGAGACCGCGCTCGAGGGCGTCTCGACGCCGCTGCACGCCGGGGCCGAGCGCTTCTACACCGAGGCCGGTCTGCTCGACCCGTAGGCCGGCGACCGCCGCCCCCGTCGGCCATGCCAGCCTCGTCGCGCGACGCGCACCACGAAGACGAGGTCACGGCGCGGCGACCCTCATGCGCGGACGCCGACGCTGCGGGCGGCGAAGGCGAGCGCCATCGCCGACGGGGGCAGTGCGAAGCTCAAGAAGGCGGCCTGCGCACCGACCGCCGCCACCAGCGGTCCCGCCGAGGCGGGGCCGAGGACGCTGCCCATGGCGGCGGCGACGAGCGCGGCGGTGAAGCCGAGCGAGCCGCGCCCCGGGAACAGGCGCAGGCTCCAAAAGGACAGCACCGCGCTGATCGTCATCACCGCGGCGCCGTGCAGGCCGGCCGAGACGACGACGCCGGGCCACGAGCCGGGCACCAGCGCGATAAGCGCCAGCGAGGCGGCGAAGGCGGCGAAGATCGCCGCGAGCAGGGCGGCGAGACCGAGACGTGCCTCGATCCGGCCGGTGGCGAGCCCGACGAGGCCGCAGCCGCCGTAGGTGAGGAAGATCACCGCGGACGCGCCCGCGCCCGGCAGGCCGGGCAGGCCGCCGACGGCGACGACGCGGTCGGCGGCGAAGGAGAGGTAGACCGCGTTGGTCGCCCCGAAGAGCAGGGCCGCGCCGTGCAGCGGCAGCGCCTCGCGCTTCAAGAGCCCCGCCCCGGCGGTCGTTGCGCGCGTCCCGCCCCGGCCGGCAGGCAGGCCGACGAAGGCGGCGAGGGCGGCCGCGAGCGCGGCGAGGGCGAAGACCGCCCACGCCGTGCGCCAGTCCAAAGCGCCCGTGGTGACGCCGAGGGCGAGCGCACCCGCCGCCGCCACGCCCGTGGTGGTGCCCGTCGAGACCGCGGACAGCGCGCCGGCGCGCGCCACGGGCGGCACCACCCGCTCGGCGGCGTCGTTGAAGGGCGCCCAGCAGCAGCCGGCGCTCGCCCCCGCCAGTGCCACCCCCGCCGCGAGCGCCGCACTGCCCGAGGCCGACGCGACCAGCGCGAAGCCGATCGCGGCCGACAGGGCGCCCGCCACGACCGGTGCGCGCTGGCCGATCTGGGCCGCGAGCCAGGCCGTGAGCGGCAGCGCGAGGAGGAAGGCCAGAAACCCGCCGCTGGCGACGAGGCCGGCGGCGGTCGTCGACAGCGCGAAGTCCTCGCGGAAGGCGGGCAGGAACAACCCGAAGCCCATCCGCGCCGGTCCGAAAGCGATCGCGGTGGCGACGAAGCCGGCCGCGGCCAGCCGCAGGGTGTCTGCCTTGGCCGCGCCGCTCAGCTGATGGTCCTGCACGATGGTCTCCATGCGCGACGACTGCGACGTGGCAAGACCATGGCGCGCGAACATATCCGCGGGACGCATGGCAGCCATCGGGCGCGGGGGCGGCCGACGACCCCACCCGAGCGTAACCGCGACTGCGCCGCTCAGTCGCAGGCGCGATCGATCGGCTCCCAGACATAGCCGATTTCGTCGAAGGCGACGCCGTCCTCGACGCTGCGCCGCCCGAGGCGGGGCGTGCCGCCCAGATGGGCGTAGAAGCCGCGGCCGCGGGCGTTGGCGGCGAGCACCCACAAGCCCAGCCGCGCCGCGCCGCGGGCACGCAGGATATGCGCCGCGGCGTGGAAGAGCTGCCGGCCGACGCCGGCGCCCTGGGTCTCGGGGCGGAGGTAGAGGGCGTAAATCTCGCCGTCCGCGGGCAGGTTCGGATCGCGCCCGGACCCGCAGGAGAGGAAGCCCGTGATGGTCCCGTCGACGCCGACCGCGACGCGGGTGGCGGTCGTGCCGGTGAGCAGCACCTCGCGCCAGAACCGGAGCCGCCCCGGGTCGTCCGGGCGCGGAAACACCCTCTCGGGCAGCAGCCCCGCATAGGTCGCGCGCCAGCTCGCCGCCTGGACGGCAAGGATCGCGGCTTCGTCGCCGAGGGCGGCGGGGCGCAGCCGGGTCACGGCCGTGCGCTTGTGGGCTGTTGTGACGGGCGCGCACCTGCGATGATGCGCTTGGACCAAAGTCCGAAAATGGCGGCCAATCGCGGGAGGACCCTCATCGATGTTGCGGATCTGGGGACGGGCGAACTCCATCAACGTGCAAAAGGTGGTCTGGGCCGCCGCCGAGTTGGAGATGCCGTTCGAGCGCATCGACGTCGGCGGCGTCTTCGGCGGCCTGCAGGATCAGAGCTACGGCGCCAAGAACCCCAACCGCCGCATCCCGGTGATCGAGGACGGCCACGTGATCGTCTGGGAGAGCCACGCGATCTTACGCTATCTGGGCGCGGTCTACGGCGCCGACGGCCTGTGGCCGAGCGACCCGGTGGCGCGCGCGCCCGTGGACATGTGGCTCGACTGGTACCACACCGAAAGCTACGTCCACCTGCGCGACATCTTCTGGCAACAGATCCGCACGCCTGCGGCCGAGCGCAACCGGGCGCTGCTCGAGCAGCAGCGCGCCGCCCTCGACCCCAAGCTCGCCATCCCCGACGCCCAGCTGCGCGAGACCGCCTTCATCGCCGGCGAGCGGTTCACCGTCGCGGACATCGCGCTGGGGCTGTTGGTGCACCGTTGGTATCGGCTCGACGTCGCGCGCACGGCCTATCCCGCACTCGAGCGTTGGTACGACGACTTGAGCGGGCGGCCGGCCTTCGCGGAATACTGTGCCGCACCGCTGACCTGAGCGCGGCGGTGTCGCCGGCGGCACCGGACGTGCTACGTCCCATCGCAGATGGACGAACCGACGGGTGGTTCATGGCGCAGCCGGCGGCGCGACGCGCCGAGGTCGAAGGGATGACACCGGACGAGGGCGGGCGGGACTATCGCCGCGCGCTGGGCAGCTTCGCGACCGGGATCGCGGTCGTGACCTGTGCACTCGCCGACGGCCGGCGCGCGGGGCTCACGGTCAACTCGTTCACCAGCGTCTCGCTCGAGCCGCCGCTCGTCTCCTGGTGCCTCGCCGTCAAGGCGGTGAGCTTCGCGCTCTTCGAGGCGGCACCCACCTTCGCGGTCAACGTCCTCGCCCTCGACCAGGAACCGCTGGTCCAGCACTTCGCGGCGCGGATCGAGGACAAGTTCGCCGGGATCGAGGCCACGCCCGGGCTCGGCGGCGCGCCGCTCATCGGCGGCTGCGTCGCCCGCTTCGAGTGCCGCCGGGTCGGGCGCTTCGAGGCCGGCGACCACGTCATCTATCTGGGAGAGGTCGAGCGCTACGCCCGCTTCGACGGCGAACCGCTGGTCCTGGTCCAGGGGCGCTACGGACGGCTCGGCGATGGCTGACGCGCCCCGCCTCCACGACCCCAAGAGCGCCTTCGCCGACGCCCTCGGCATGAAGGTGACCCGCTGGGAGGACGGCTTCGTCCGCCTCGAGGCGCCGATCCAGGGCTGGTATCTCAACCGCAGCGGGGTCGTGCACGGCGGCATCGCCTCGGCCATGGTCGACATGGCCTGCGGCTTCGCCGGCATCTACGCGCCGCCGGGCACGCCCGACCGCCACGCCCTCACCCTCTCGCTCACCGTCCAATTCACCGGCCAGGCCAGTGGCGGCCACCTCGTCGCCGAGGGCCGCATCAAGAGCCGCGGGCGGCGGGTCTACTTCACCGAGGCGACGCTGTGGGCGGTGCCGACGCCAGACGCGGCGACCGCGGCGGGCGAGATGCTCGCCTTCGGCAGCGGCACCTTCCGGCTGCGCGGCGGGAGCTGAGGGCGTGCGCGTGCGCGCCCGTGCGGTGATGCCGCGGGTCTTCGAGAAGGGGCCGTACCGGCTCGAGATGGGCCTTGCGAGGCTCGCTCCGAGCGAGTGGCTCTGGGTCAGCGAGCACCACGCCGACGAGCTCGCCCACAAGCGCCGCCTTCTGGCCGCGGGCGCCGACATCGCGCGCCGGCTGCCCGAAGGCGAGGCCGCGATCGCCGAGACCGCCGCGCTCGTGGATGCCTATCTCGCCACGCATCATCCCGACCTCGGCCTGCCCGCCGAGGCCGATCCGCTGCTCCGGGTCGGGCTCTCGGTGCAGGAGGACTTCTGCTGGCTGCAGGCGAGCCCGGAGGGCTACCGCCTCGTCGCCGCCTTCGTCGCCTTTCCCGCCCGCTGGCGGCTCGCCGACAAGATCGGCCGGCCCTTGGGCGCCATCCACGCGCCGGTGCCCGGCTTCGCCGAGCGCCTGCTGGCGCCCACCGAGCGCATCTTCGAGAGCCTCGCCGTCGACCGCCCGGTCCAGCGGGCGAACTGGTCGCTCGTCGACGACCCGGATTTGCACCAGCCCGCGGCCAAGGACCGCTGGCGCCGGGTCGAGCTCGACCCGGAGGATGCCGGCGCGCGGCTGCACCTGCGCGTCGAGCGCCAGACGCTCAGGCGCCTGCCGACCACGGGCGCGGTGCTCTTCACCATCCACACCCTGATGGCGCCGCTCGCCGAGATCGCCGCCGCGCCCACCGCCGCCGCGGCCCTGCGCGCCCGGCTCCGGGAGATGCCGGCGGCGATGCGCGACTACAAGAACCTCGCCACCGCCCACACCGCCCTCGACACCTGGCTCGCCCGCCGCGCCGGCGAGGCGTGATGGCGCGCGGTCCTGCCCTCCGCCTCGAGGCGAAGCGGCGCCGACGCGCCGTCGCGCGCGGCTCGAACGGCGAAATCGGGTAGGTGGTCGGCGCGGCGGTCGTGAGCGTCGCCGGCGCGCCCTGCGCACAGCCGCGCAACACCGGGGCTTGGCTCTGGTCCCAGGTGTCGGTGGATGCTCGTGCCGAGCTTCCTGGTAGACCGCGCGACATCTGGAATGCGCCCCTGGCGCCGGACGGGCTCAGGCTGGTTAGCGAAGCCCGAGGGCGTCGTCGCGAGGCACGTCCGCAGGCCGTGTGGAGCAAACCCGCGACCCGATGGACAAGAACCGGATACGAGGCGGCACAGCTCGGACGAGCGGGCGGGTGACCGCGAAGTCCACGGCCATCAAGGGCCTGTGCCGTAGATCCGGCGGAGGTGCGGGGAAGGCGGTCGGGCCTACCTCGGGAGGTCTGCGCCCGTCGTGAGGCGGGCGATCGCGACGCAGAAGTCAGCAGAGGGCGTCGTAGGCGGGCAGGTAGCCACTGAACCGGACCCGGTTCACACGCCTGGTTCCAGCTGCGCGGCCGGCGCCTCAGCGCGTGAGCGTCGTCGTCATCGGCCGGGCCTCGTTCTGCGCCCAGGCGTGCAGCGAGCCGTCGTAGAGGATCGTCTCGCGACCGAGGAGCTCGCTCAGGACGAACCAGCCGAGCGCGGAGACGCGGCCGCTGTTGCAGTAGAGGATGAGCGGGGCCTCGGCCGGCAGCCGCAGGTCGGCGGCCAGCCGCTCGAGGCTTTCGACGTCGTGAAAGACCGGCACCTCGCCAGCGGTCAGCATGAAGGTGAAGGGAAAGAGCCTGGAGCCGGGAATGTGCCCGTCGCGGGCGACGTAGCTCTTGCGTGCGCGCCCGACGTGGTAATCGAGCGGGCGGTTGTCGACGAGCGCGGGCGTCCCCTCGGCGACGAGCGTGGCGAGTTCGGGCGTGGTGATGTGGAAGCCGCTCGCGGGCTTCGCCGCGAAGGCCGGACCGGCGTCGCGCTCGCGTGCCGTCATGTCGGCGGCGACCGCCGCCGCCGCCGCGACACCGCCGTCCAAGAGCGCGACGTCGTCGTGGCCGTACCAGCGCAGCTGCCAATAGAGATAGGCGGCATCGGCCGCGCCCGACGCGCCGTCGCCGCTCCAGGCCACGACGATCGTGTCGTCCGCGTCGACGCCCGCGCCAGCCATCAGCGCGTCGAAGGCGGCCGGGGCCAACGCCAGGCTGTCGAAGCGCTCCTCGCCGACGGTACGGCTCTCGCGCAGCTGATCCATGCCGATCACGGCGGCGCCCGGGATCGTGGCGTCGCCGGGGTCGCCCGGGTGGACCTCGACGACCCGCAGCTCGGCCCGGTTGGCGACGAGCCACTCGGCGCTCACCAGCGGGCCCGGCAGTTCGGCGCGGGCGCCGCCCGCGAGGAGGAAGGCGAGCGCCGCGAGGGCGAGGAGACGGTGCATGCAAAACCTCCTCTGCGCGTGGCGTGGGGCCCTGGTCCGGCCGTCAGCCGCCGACGCGGGTGATCATCGGGCCGAGGTCGGCGCCGCCGAAGATGTGGACGTGGAAGTGCGGCACCTCCTGGCGCGCGGCGGGCCCGTGGTTGGCGAGAATGCGGTAGCCCTGGGGGTCGAGGCCGAGCTCGCGGGCGGTGGTGTTCACCGCCTGGAAGAAGCCGGCGACGGTTTCGGCGTCGGCCTCGCGGGCGAAGTCGGCGAACGACTCGTACGGCCCCTTCGGGATCACCAGCACGTGCACCGGCGCCATCGGGTTGATGTCGTGAAAGGCGAGCGCGAACTCGTCCTCGTAGACCTTTTTGCAGGGGATCTCGCCCCGGAGGATCTTCGCGAAGACGTTGTGGTCGTCGTAGGCCATCTCTTGCTCCCGGCGATGCTTGGGTTCAAGACACGGGGCCATTCGGGGGTGTCAAGCGGAGTGAGGCGACGATGAGCCTGGCGGTGGCCATCCAGATGGACCCGGTGTCGACGATTCGGCCGGACGCCGACAGCACCTTCGCGCTCGCGCTCGAGGCCCAGCGCCGCGGCCATGCGCTCTACCACTATCTGCCGACCGATCTCACCTACCGCCAGGGCCGTATCGTCGCCCGCGCCCGCCCATTCAAGGTCTCGCGCGACGGCGAGGTTCCGGCCGCCCTCGGCGCGCCGGAGGTGCTCGACCTGCGGGGCGTCGACGTCGTGCTGATGCGCCAGGACCCCCCCTTCAACATGCAGTACATCGGCTGCACGCACCTTCTGGACCGCATCCACCCCGAGACCCTGGTCGTCAACGACCCGAGCGCGGTCAGGAACGCGCCGGAGAAGCTCTTCGTCACCCACTTCCACGAGCTGATGCCGCCGACGTTGATCACCTTCGATGCACAAGAGATCAAGGCGTTCCGCGAGGAGCACGGCGACATCATCGTCAAGCCGCTCTACGGCAACGGCGGGGCGGGCATCTTCCACCTCAAGCCCGAGGACCCGAACCTCAACAGCCTCCTCGAGACGCTCTACCAAGCGACGAAGGAGCCCTTGATGGTGCAGGTCTACCTGCCGGCGATCCGCCAGGGCGACAAGCGCATCATCCTGATCGACGGCGAAGCCAGGGGCGCCGTCAACCGCGTGCCGGCGCCGGACGAGACCCGTGCCAACCTCCATGTCGGCGGCCGCGCCGAGAAGGCCGAGCTCACCAAGCGCGACCGCGAGATCTGCGAGGCCATCGGCGAGACGCTCCACCGCCAGGGTCTGATCTTCACCGGCATCGACGTCATCGGCGGCTACCTCACCGAGATCAACGTCACCAGCCCCACTGGCCTGCAGGAGATCGACCGCTTTGACGGCGTGAACCTCGAGGGCGAGATCTGGGAGGTCATCGAGCGCCGCCACGCCGAGACCCGGCCGGGGCTGCCGGTGTAGGCGGGAGCGCGGCCGGCGCCCGTCTCCGAGCTTGGGGCGTGGCGCACGGCCGCCCCGGCCTGGTCGCCGGATCGCGGCGCGCTGGTTCGCCTCCAGTGGGGCCATCGTGACGTCACCCTTAAAGGTGTAGCGAGCGGACCAGGTGACCGTGATCACCGTGGCGTGAGCGGCACGACGCCGGTCAGTCGAGCGGATCCAAGCCGTCGCGCAGACGGGCGAATTTGGCGAGCGCCGTGTCCATCTCCGCGGCGCTGAGGAGCGGTGGTTCGCGCACCGCGCGGGCGGCGAGGTAGGCGGCGCACAGCGCCTCCACCTCGCGGGCGAGCCGCGTCGCCTCCTCGACCTCGGTGGCGAGCACGACCAGGCCGTGATGCGCCATCAGACACGCCCGGCGATCGCCGATCACGTCGAGCACCGCGGCACCGAGCGCGGCCGTGGCGAAGCCGGCATAGGCCGCGATCGGCACCTCGTGGCCACCGGCGATGGCGACGCGGGCGTGAACGGGTGGCAAGCGCTCCTCGAGGCAGGCGAGCGCCGTGGCGCTCGGGCTCTGGCATTGCAGCACCGCGGCGACGTCGCTCCGGCCGGCCAGGAGCGTCTGGTGCAGGCGCCATTCCGGTGCCGGACGGTGGCCGGCGGCGAAGCAGCCCTCGGCGTCGAGCTGGACGACGTCGTGCGGTGCCAGTCCCCCCTCGGCCGCGTCCGCCGGTGTCACCAAGAGGCCGGGCCCGTGGCGAACGGCCAAGCTGGCGGCGCTCGGCGGCCCCAGCCCCATCGCCGCCAGCCGGCCGAAGGCCTCGATCATGCGCTGTCTGAGTTCGCGTTCGCCACGCTCCATCGCCGCCCTCCGCGCCGCCAGCTTAGCCCAGCCAGTTTAGCGGGCGCGCGGGGTCGGGGGAAACCGCGCCGAGGTGGGTTGAGCCGGCGCGGTGGGATGGCCAGGTTCATCCGAGCAGCGGAGGAGGTAGGCGATGCGGCAGGCGCGATCGGCGCGCCCGCGCGCGGCGAGGGTGGCGGTGGTCCTGGCGGCGATGCTCGGGCTCAGCGCGTGCAACACGATCGCCGGCGCCGGGCGTGACCTCGAGAGCCTTGGACGCACAGTGGCCGACAGCGCCGAGCGCGCCCGCCCCTGAAGCGCGCCTCGGGCGCGGCCGCACACGCAAACGGCCCCGGACGCGAACGTCGCGGGGCCGCTTCGCAAGGCCGGCTCGCCCTCGGCGAGACGGTCAGGCGGCGTGAGCGAGCAGCACCTTCTCGAGCTTGGCCGTGGCCCTCTCTTCGTCGGTGTTGTCGATCGCCGCGACCTCGCGCGCCAACCGCTCCAGCGCCGCGCGGTACATCTGCCGTTCGCTGTAGGACTGTTCCTGGTCCTCGGTCTTGTGCAGCTCGCGGACCACCTCGGCGATCGAGACCGGGTCACCCGAGTTGATCTTGGCCTCGTATTCCTGCGCGCGCCGGCTCCACATCACCGAGCGACGCGGCTTGATCTTCAGCTTGAGCGTCTCGAGCGCCGACTGGATCTTCTCCTTCGACGACAGCTTACGCATGCCCGACTTGGCAACCTTGTCGACGGGAACGCGAAGGATCAGCCGATCCTGCTCGAAGGAGACAACGTACATTTCGATTTCGATGCCGACGATCGTCTCGGTTTCAATGGCCGTGATCCGTCCCACCCCGTGCGACGGATAAACGACGTAGTCTCCCGCAGCGAAGGCCAGTTTTTTAACCATCCAGACCCGTTCCTCATGCAGCGCCGACCGTTGTGCAGTCCGCACGGCGCACACACATCGGCACGCCGACCGCTGCCGGCGTCCGTTACACATGCGCACGTCCAAAGGCCGTTCAAGGGCCCCTTGAGCGGACTACCACCTTGTCCTCAGCCGTCCCCCGAAGGACGCCTATCGGTGTTGCGACGGTGCCTCTTGACCGACACACCAAGTGCGGGCCTCCATAGCACAAATCTGTCGCTAAAGCCAGATAAACGCCTCACGCTGCACACTACGCGGCGCCACCGGTGGCGCGCCCGGCCCGGCTCAGTCGCTGCCGGGCATGGGCGCCGGCGCCCGCAGAACCTCGACGTCGAGGGGAGCCATGCCGGCACACCGACGTGCCAGCCGCGCCGCCCAGGGGACCGAGCGCGCCACCACCGGCGTCATCAGCCGTTCCTCCGGGATCGCCGCGAACCGTGCCCCGGCGAGGGCGCGGCCGAGCCAGGGGCGGGTGGTGAGCCAAGCGAAGGGGATCACCAGGAGCGGTCCCGTCGCCACCGGCACGATCCAGACCAGAAGGCCGGGCGCGAGCTGGGCGAAGCCGACGATGACGACGACGCCCGCGAGCATGATGCCCCAAAACCGCCGGGCGGCCTCCGCCCACGCCACGCCGCGCCCGTCGCGGGCCTGGCTGCGCCAGGCGAGCCCGCGGCCGGTGAGCAGACGGCCGATGAAGAAGGTCTCGGCGAAGGCCATGATCGGCGCGAGCAGCATGCCGTGGATCAGCTCGACCGCGCCGGCGGCGACGAGCGCGAAGCCGCCGCCGTAGCCGCGCCGCGCACGGGCGTCGGCGAGCGCGTCGGCGAGGCCCGCGAGCTTGGGCGCGAAGGTCATCGTGAGCATCGTGGCGAGGAGCAGGGTGCCGAGGCCGGAGGGGGGCGCGCCCCAGGGATTGGCGGCGATCTGACCGCCGTCGAGGCCGAAGGCGCCCTGCACGAAGCCGAGCGTCATGAAGACGAGCCAGGCGGCGCCGGAGAGATACATCAAGATCGCCATCGCCAGCTGCAGCCGTCCCATCGGGTGCCAGCCCGGTCGGCCCACGAGCTGAACGTATTGCAGGTTGCCCTGGCACCAGCGCAGGCTGCGGCGGACGAACTCCGGCAGGCATGGCGGATTGAGCTCGTGGCTGCCGAACTCGTCGGGCAGCACGCGGGTCTCGTAGCCGGCGCGCTGCAGCTGCACCGCCTCGACGAGGTCATGGCTCAACAGCTGGCCGCCCCAGGGCGGCGGACCGGCGAGGTGCGGCAGTCGGCCGTGGGCGCGAAAGGCGGGAAGGTTGATGAGGGCGTTGTGCCCCCAATAGGGACCGTGGGGCCCCTGCCACCAGGCGCTGCCGGTGGTGAAGCTGCGCATGCCGTGGCGCATGCCGAACTGAAAGATGCGGGCGAAGGCCGAGCGCGTCGGCAGCGCCGTGATCAACGTCTGCAGGATGCCGAGCTTCGGGTTGGCCTCCATCACCCGCACGAGCCGGCGGATCGCCGCGCCCGACATGACGCTGTCGGCGTCGAGCACCAAGAGGTGGTCGAAGCGGTGCCCGTGGGTGTCGATGAAATCCCAGAGATTGCCCGTCTTGTAGCCGACGTTGTGCCGTCGGCGGCGGTAATGGAAGCGCTCCGGCCAGGCGCAGCGCGCCCTCAGGTCCGCCACCGCCGCGCTTTCGGCGCGGATGATCTCGGGATCTTGGGTGTCGCTCAACACGAAGACCTCGAAGCCGTCGAGCGAGCCGGTCGCCGCCAGATCGTCGATGGTTGCCTCGAGATGGCGAACCACCATGCGGGGATCCTCGTTGTAGACCGGCATCACGATCGCGGTGCGGCCACGCGGCGGCAGAGACGGGCCATCGAGCCCGGCGAGCGGGGCGACGTGGCGGAGCGGGTCGGGCGCCAGCCGCAGGATCGCGAACCCGATGACCGCGTTCCAAAAGCCGACCACGGTCCAAGGCAGCGTGACCGTGAAGACGACGAGCATCGCGAGCTCGATCAGCGACAGACCGTCGCCGCCGAGCACGGCGGCGAGGGTGGTGAACACGGCCACCGCCGTCGTCGCCACCAACAGGGCGAAGATGACACGGCGTCGGCGCAACGGCGCATCAAGGGCGATGCGGCCGGCATGGAGACCGGCCGTCGATAGAACGCTCAAGGATGTTCTCCCGTCCTGGCCGGCGCCCGTCTCCATCGGACGTCACCGACCGGCGTCGGTTTCAGGCTGCTGCACCTACGGACGAAGCAACGTCACGGTTCATCCGTTAGCGCCGGACGGGAGCGCAGGTTCCGTCGATCTTATGCGGACGCGACCGTCGGTTCGGGCGCCTCCAGCCGCAGGAGCTCGACCAGGGGTCCCGGTGTCACCACCAGATCGGCGACGGTGTAGCCGTCGAGCACCAGGAAAAACGCCTCGAGCGCGCGATGCAGCGCTTGGCGGAAGCGGCAGGCGGGGGCCAGTGGGCAGGTGCTCGTCGCCTCGTGAAAGCACTCGACCAGATGCAGCTTTCCTTCCGTGGCGCGGACGACGTCGCCGACGACGATCTCGTGCGGCTCGCGGGCGAGGCGAATGCCGCCGCCGCGCCCGCGCACGCTCTCGATCGCGCCGATGTGCCCCAGAACCTGCACGACCTTCATCAGATGGTGTTCGGAAACGCCGTAGGCGTTGGCGATGTCACGGACCCGACAGAGCGCGCCCCGGCGCAGCGCGCAATACATCAGCGTGCGCATGGCGTAGTTGGTGAAATGGGTGAGCTGCATGGCGCTTTCCCTTCGGGGCTCGGCCCCCGCAAGTGGTCGAGAATGCCACGAAGCGGAAAGCGTGCCAAACGCTCAAAGACGCGGGCCGCGGGCCGAGCCGGGGGCGGCGCACCGAACCCCGGCCGCGAACTGGCGTCGTGGATACCGCTGCGGCGATGGGAAGCGTCGGCCGTGCGCCCGACGCCGGACGGCCGTCAGAGATGCGGCTTGCAGATACCGCGGTGGCGGATGGCGACGACGGTCCGCGCCACCAGGAACGCCACCACCACGAGGAGGAGGCCGTAGAGCGCGATGCCGCCGACGGCGAAGACCGCGAGGCCGGTCTCCTCCGCCATCACGAAGGTAGCGACGGTGAGCGCGGCGATGGGAAAGGAATAGGCCCACCACGACAGCGCGAACGGCAGTGTCAACAGCCGCGGCAGCTGCATCGCCACCAGCAGGAAGAAGAGCACGGCGGGGTAGTAGAGCAGCCGCGCGAAGCCGTCGACCTCACCCACCAAGCTCTCGTAGGCGAGAAAGGCCACCGCCGGCGGCGCGATCAGGATGCACAGGGTCGGCAGCAGGTGCGGCGGCATCGGATGGTGGAAGATCAAGCGGTTGAAGACGATGGTCAGCAGCACGATCCAAAACAGCAGGCCCACCGACAAAAACAGCCAGCTGACCTCCACGAAGCCGTGGCGGGCTCCCACCAGCGGGACCAGCACGTTGCCCACCGCCGGGATGAACCAGGCCGGGTTCAGGTGCGGCGCCTCGTAGTGCTCGCCGGTGATCCACATCGAGAGGATGGCCAAGGTGGCGGCGAGATGGCCGACGGTGCCGACCGCCCACAGCCCGACGCTGAGGCCCGGGTGGAACGTCTGGGCGGCGGTGCCGAGGAGGACCAGGCTGATGCTGATCGTGGGAAAGAACGCGATTTTCACCGGGTGGCGCCACTCGGCTTGAACCTCGGCGGGGTGGCGCCGCATTTTGGCGGCGTAGATCGCGGCGAGCGTCACGAAGACCGCCGCCGACGCGACGAGGACGCCGAGGCTGGCGACGTGGGGCGCGCCCGCGAAGTGCTCCAGGCGGAGGGTGGCGAGCGCAAGGCCCGACAGCCCCATGACGCTGGCGAAGAAGCTGATCGGGAAATGGGCGAGCCGGTCGGGGGCCGCGGCGTGCCCCGCGACGTAGGTGGTATCGGACATCGGACACTCCGGCAGCTTCACTCGAGCGGGGGCTGGACGGGTTTCGGACGGCCGGCCCAGAGCCCCCAGATGTCGTAGACGACCACGGTCGTGCCGCCGGCGCCAATGAGCCAGATCACCGCAACCAAGAGCCAGTCGATCGGCCCGCCGACATCGGCGAGCCGCGAGTGGGTGATCAGCTGCATGAACAGCACCGCGGCGAAACCGCCGACGATGCCGACGAGCTCGCTCAGGACGAAGCGCCGGCTCACCACGCCCCGGTCGCGGATCAGCAGCCAGAGGAAGGCGAGCGTGGCGACCACACTGCCGGCGCTGATGACCCACAACAGCGAGCCGAGCATCTCGTAGAGCACGGCCACGAACATCGAGGGGTCGAAGTTTTGCACCGCCGTCGCCTCAGGCTTGACCACGCAGCATGGCGAGGTAGGTCGGCTTGAGCGCCGTCTCCTTGATGACCCAGCTGATCCAGAGCTCTTCGAGCGGCGCGATCACGCCGGGAAAGGACGGCGTCAGGTTGTTGTCGTAGTCGAACTCGATCATCATCGCGCGGCCGATCCTGGTGATCAGCGGGCACGAGGTGTAGCCGTTGTAGCGGCTCGCGCAAGGCGCGCCGTCGAGGTCGGCGACGAGGTGGTCCACCGCCACCGGCACCTGCCATTTGACGCTCGCCGCGGTCTTGCCCTTGGGCACGCCGGCGACGTCGCCGACGGCGAACACCTCCGGGTAGCGGCGGTGGCGCAGCGTGTGCCTGTCGACCTCGACCCAGCCGTCGCGGGCCCAGGCGCTACCGTCGTTCCAGGGCAACGGGCTCTGCCGCACGGCCGCGGGCGCGCGCATCGGCGGGATCACGTTGATGAAGTCGTAAGGCAGCTCCGTCTCGCCCGCGGGCGTGGCGAAGCGGGCGCGACGGCGGTCGATGTCGATGCCGGTCATGACGTGGTCGTAGACCGTCTCCACGCTCCGGTCGGCGAAGAGCATGCGCAGCTTCTCGGCGACGATCGGCACCGAGAAGAGCGCGTCGGACTCGGCGGCGTAGGTCAGCTTCGAGCGCGCGCGATGGCCGCGGCGGCGCAGGATGTCGTCGGTGAGAAAGGCGTATTTCAAGGGTGCGCCGGCGCACTTCATCTCGGTGGCCGGCCGGGTGAAGACGGCCGCGCCGCCCGCGTCGGCGAAGCGGGACATGGCAGCCCAGGTCGCGGCGGCGGCGGCCGGGCCGGCGTAGTGGCTGGCGAGGCCGTTCTCGCCGATGCGGGCCGTGTCCATGCCCGCGATCGCGCCGTAATCGAGGGCGAGACCGGTGGCGACCACGAGATGGTCGTAGGCGACGCGGCGGCCCGAGCTGGTCTCGACCGCCTTGGCGTCGGGGTCGAAGGCGGCGACCGCTTGATCGATCCAGGTCACGCCGCGCGGGACATAGTCGGCGGTGCGGGAGACCACGTAGCGCTCGGGCTTGAGGCCGGCGCCGACCAGGGTGAAGCCCGGCTGGTACCAGTGCTCGCGCCGGGCGTCGATGAGGGTGATGGCCGCGCCGTCGAGCCGATGCGCCAGCCGCGAGGCGGTAGCGAGCCCGGCCGCTCCGGCGCCGGCGACGACGATGCGGGCCCGGGTCCGCGGCCGGTCGCGGGCGGCGACGGCGGTGAGCGGCGCCGCGGCGGCCCCCGCCGCCGCAACGGCCTGCAACAGGCGTCGCCGATCCAGGTCCAAGCGCATGCCCCACTGCTCCGCGGGCGACACGAGGTCACCATTTAGGTTCGTTTAAACGAATATCATCAATCCGCCATTCGTCGTGACGGTTTCAAAGCCTCGAAATGCGCTCGGCTCTTTTCGACCCGTGGGCGAGGGGGCATGATCCCGCCGGTCCCGTCGTCACGGCGCCGCCGCTCGACCGCCGCTCGGGCGGCAAAACGCCGCGACGCCCTGACGGCGAGGTTACCGTCGCGTCCGGAGTGCGCGCATGCAGATCAACCAGTTCACCAACTATGCGCTACGGATATTGATGTACTGCGCGCTCCACGATGGGCGCGCGGCACGCACCAGCGACATCGCCCGCGCCTACGGCATCTCCGAGAATCATTTGACCAAGGTGGCGCAGCAGCTCGCCGCCGGCGGCTATCTCAAGACGTCGCGAGGCCGTGGCGGCGGCCTTCGCCTCGACCGCGATCCCCACGAGATCGTCGTCGGCGAGGTCGTGCGCTGGACCGAAGGGACGCTCAAGCTGGTCGAGTGCTTCGACGCGGCGAGCAACACCTGTCCGCTTGCGCCCGCATGCCGGTTTCGCCACGCGCTGCACCGGGCGCTCGAGGCGTTCTTCTTGGTGCTGGACAGCTACACGCTGGCCGATCTGGTGAGCGACCGCGGCCGGCTCGCCGCGCTGTTGGCGTCCTCCGACCCCAACCTCGCCGAGCGCTGAGCCGGCCGGGCGCGTGGTCCCGGCGGCGGGTGGCAGCGGCGCGCCGGCCGCTGCGACGTGGCCGCCTCAGCTGCCCTGGCCGGGCGCCGGGTCGAAGAACTGCTCGTATTTGTTCGCCATGCCCTGATAGCTGTCGGCGTCCGCCGGCGGCTCGCCCTTGCGGACGATGTTCGGCCACGGACCCGTGCTGTACTGCCGGTTCAGCTCCAGCCATTTCTCGGCTTCGGGCTCGGTGTCCGGTAGGATCGCCTCGGCGGGGCACTCGGGCTCGCACACGCCGCAGTCGATGCACTCGTCCGGGTTGATGGCCAGCATGTTGGTGCCCTCGTAGAAACAGTCGACGGGGCACACCTCCACGCAGTCCATGTACTTGCAGCGGATGCAGGCCTCGGTGACCACATAGGTCATGGTCGGGGTCCTTCTCCAAACGTGACCACAGCGGGCGGCTTAGCGGCTGCGCCCGGGCTTGTGAAGCGCCGCGAAGGACCCTCAGCGTCGCCCGAACAATCGCTCCAAATCCGCCCACGCCATCTTGATATAGGTGGGACGGCCGTGATTGCACTGCCCGCTGTTCGGCGTGGTCTCCATCGTTCGTAGCAAGGCATTCATGGCTTCGCGGCTCAGGTTTTGCCCGCTCCGGACACTGCCGTGGCAGGCGATGCGCGCGGCCAAGCGCAACAGCGCGTCGCTCAGCGCCGCGGCGGTGCCGTGGGTGGCGAGATCCTCCGCGACGTCGGCGACGAGCCGCTTGGCGTCGACCTCGCCCAAAACGGCGGGCACGGCGCGGACCAGTACCCCGCCGGCGCCGAAGCGCTCGAGCTCGAGGCCGAGCCGCAGCAGGGCCTCGCCGGCCTCGACCACGCGCTCGACCAGCGCCTCCTCCAGCTCGACCACCGCCGGCATCAACAGCGACTGCCGCGCCACGCCCGCGTCGAGCTGGGCCTTCAAACGCTCGTAGACGACGCGCTCGTGGGCGGCGTGCATGTCGACCAGCACCATGCCGTCGGTGGCCTCGGCGACGATCCAGGTGCCGTGCAGCCGGGCGCGCGCCTCGCCCAGGGGGCGCTCCGCGGCCGGCGCCGGTTCGCTCGCCGCCGGCTCCTTTGCCGAGGGGACGCTCGCCGCCGCGGGCGGCGCCTCGCCCCACGCCGCCTTCGCAAACGCCTCGGCCTCCAGGGCATACACCGGCAGCCCCGCGTCCACCACGTATTGCTCGCTGAAGGGTCCCCGCGGC
>JBKHCM010000168.1:0-4974 GCA_046541805.1 Alphaproteobacteria bacterium | reverse complement strand
ATGCGGTCGTGCTCGTCCTGAATCTCGCCGACGATCTCCTCGATCAGGTCCTCGACCGTGACCAGCCCGTCGGTGCCGCCGTACTCGTCGACGACGACCGCCATGTGCACGCGCGTGTCCCGCATCTGCAAAAGCAGGTCGATGACGCGCATCGACGGTGGCACGTGCAGGATCTTGCGCACGACGTCGCCCAACCGGAAACGCTCGCCGTCGCCCCAAAAGGGCAGAAGATCCTTGATGTGGACGAGGCCGATGATGTCGTCGAGCGTGCCGCGGAAGACCGGCAGGCGGGTGTGGCCGGCATCCCGCATCGCCGCGAGCACCTCGCCGAGCTCGGCGTCGACGTCGATGGCCTTGACGTCGGAGCGCGGCACCATGACGTCGGCGACCTCGAGATCGCCGAAGCTCAAGGCGTTCAACAAGAGCCGGCGCTCGTGCTCGGTCAGGCTCTTGAGGCCGTCGCCCTCGTCCTCCAAGAGCTCCTCGATCGTGTCGCGCAAGGAGCCGTTGTCGTGATCGCTGCCCAGCGCGAGGTCGCGCAGGCGGCGGAACAGGCTGACGATCGGCCCGTCGGTTCGGACCGGCTCGTCGGTCATCGCGGGGTCTCCTCCTTGGGGGTGTAGCCGGCATAGGGATCCGGCACGCCGAGGTCGGCGAGAACGACGATCTCCAGCGCTTCCATGGTCTCCCCATCTTCGGGCGTCTGGTGATCGAAGTGCAGAAGGTGCAACAGGCCGTGCACCAAGAGGTGGCAAACGTGGTCGCCGAACGGGCGGTCGAGCGCGTCGGCGTCGCGCCGGCAGGTCTCGAAGGCGAGCACGACGTCGCCCAACAGGCGCGGTGCGCCCGCGACCGCCGGGTCGGCGTCGTCGTCCGCCGGAAAGGATAGGACGTCCGTCGGTCGCGGCTGGCCGCGCCACGCGGCGTTGAGCTCGGCGATGGTGGCGTCGTCGGTGAACCGGAAGCTCACCTCGACGTGAGCGGCGTCGACGCCGAGCCGGCGCAGCGCCGCCCGCGCGCAGGCGCCGCAGGTGGCTTCGAGGTCGAGGTCGGAGGCCTGCCAGGCCGGCTCGACGGTCACGTCGCAACTTGGAGGTTCGTCGGTCATCGCGATCGGCGCCGGCCTCAGCCCTTCTCCGCCTCGTCCTCGAAGGCCTCGAGGATCAAGGATACCAACGGGTGGCGGACGATGTCGCCGCGGTCGAAGCGGGTAACCGCGATCTCGGCCACGGCCTCGAGCCGCTCCACCGCCCGCACCAGCCCGGACTCCACGCCCGGCGGCAGGTCGGTCTGGCGCGGATCACCGGTCACCACCATACGCGAGCCCTCGCCCAGGCGGGTCAAGAACATCTTCATTTGGGCGGGCGTGGTGTTCTGCGCCTCGTCGAGGATGACGAAGGCATGGCTCAAGGTGCGGCCGCGCATGAACGCGAGCGGGGCGATCTCGATCTGCCCGGAGGCCAGCTTGGAGTTGAGCTTGCCCTCGTGCAGCATGTCCTGCAGCGCGTCGTAGAGCGGGCGCAAATAGGGATCGACCTTCTCCTTCATGTCGCCGGGGAGAAAGCCCAGGCGCTCGCCGGCCTCGACCGCCGGCCGCGACAGCACCAAACGCTCCACCTGCTGGCGCTTGAGCAGGTCCACCGCCTGGGCCACGGCCAGATAGGTCTTACCGGTGCCGGCGGGCCCGAGGCCGAAGACGAGCTCGTGGACGGCCATGGCCTCGAGATAGGCCGCCTGGTTCTTCGAGCGCGGTCGGATGACCCGCTTGTCGGTCTTGAGCCCGGGCTCGTCGCGCCGACCGGCCGTCGCCGGCGCCGGCAGATTGGCCAGCCGCACCGCCGCCTTGACGTCGCCGGGCTGAATCTCCTCGCCGCGCTCGGCGCGGGCGTAGAGATCGTCGACCACCGTCAGCGCGAGCCGGCCGTCGTCGCCCTCGGCGCGGATCTCGTTGCCCCGGGTCACGAAATGCACGTCGAGCAACTGCTCGATCTGGGCGAGGTTCTCGTGATGCTGGCCGAACACGACGGCCGCAAGCCGGTTGTCCGGAAGGACGAGCTTCAGGCCACCGCTCCCAGCTTGGCGTCGTCGGCGAGGCGGCCGGCGAGGCTGTGCTCCAGCGCCGCGGTGATCGCGACGGGCAGACAGCGCCCGGCGAGCTCGGCACCGCCGTCGACGTGGACGGGCTGGAGATAGGGGCTGCGCCCGACCATCTGCCCGGGCCGGCGGCCGGCGCGCTCGAACAGGACATCGACCGTCCGGCCGACCATGGCGCGGTTGAACGCCCGCTGCTGGTCGTTCAGCCGTGCTTGAAGTCGCTCGAGCCGTTCCGCCTTCACGG
This sequence comes from Alphaproteobacteria bacterium, assembly GCA_046541805.1. GTDB lineage: Bacteria > Pseudomonadota > Alphaproteobacteria > Geminicoccales > Geminicoccaceae > JAAAPF01. Next base: position 2,636 of record JBKHCM010000168.1, on the reverse strand, counting down.
CCTCCGCCACATGCTGTCGCATGATCGCCGCCGGTGTCCCCGGTCGCGGACTGTACTTGAAGGAGAAGGCCTGTGCAAAGACGACCTCGTCGACCAGCGCCAGCGTCGCGGCGAAATCGTCCTCGCGCTCGCCCGGAAAGCCGACGATGAAGTCCGAGGACAGCGCCAGATCGGGGCGCGCGGCACGCAGCCGATCGACGAGGCGACGATAGTCGTCGGCGGTGCCGCGCCGGTTCATCGCCGCCAGCACCCGGTCCGAGCCCGCCTGCACGGGCAGGTGCAAAAAGGGCATCAACGCGGGGACCTCGCCGTGCGCGCGGATGAGGTCGTCGTCCATGTCCGCGGGGTGCGAGGTGGTGTAGCGAAGGCGCGCGAGCCCGTCGATCTCCGCCAGCGCCCGGATCAGCCGGGCGAGCCCCCATTCGCGCCCGTCGGGCGCCTCGCCGTGATAGGCGTTGACGTTCTGGCCGAGCAGCGTGATCTCGCGCGCGCCACGCGCCACCAGCGCGCGCGCCTCGGTCAGCACCGCGGCGACCGGGCGGCTCTCCTCGGCGCCGCGGGTGTAGGGGACGACGCAGAAGGTGCAGAACTTGTCGCAGCCCTCCTGCACCGTGAGGAAGGCCGTCGCCCCCTGCGGCGCCGACGCCTCGGGCAAGTGGTCGAACTTGCTCTCCACGGGGAAGTCGGTGTCGACCACCGTCCCGCGCCCGCGCGCGCGACGTGCCAAGAGTTCCGGCAGGCGGTGGTAGCTCTGCGGGCCGACGACGATGTCGACGTGGGGCGCGCGCCGGGCCATGGCGTCGCCCTCGGCCTGCGCCACGCACCCCGCGACGGCGAGCTGCAACGGCGGCCCGCCCGCGCGCTCACGCCGCTCGGCGAGCTGCCGCAGGCGGCCGAGCTCGGAATAGACCTTCTCGGCCGCCTTCTCGCGGATGTGACAGGTGTTGAGCACGACCAGGTCGGCGCGCTCGGGGCTATCGGCGAGCCGGTAGCCGTGCGGCGCCAGCACGTCCGCGATCCGCTGGGAATCGTAGACGTTCATCTGACAGCCATAGGTTTTGATGTGCAGAGCTTTGCGCACGCCCGAGTCCGTTCGCCGACCGTCCTCCATCGCTGTCGATATGGTGAAGGGGACCGGCCGGCGTCAAGCGACGGTGCGGTCAGCGCGCCCGCGGCTTGGTGCCGAGCCCGATCTTCTTCGCGAGGTTGCTGCGCTGCTTGGCGTAGTTCGGCGCCACCATCGGATAGTCCTCGGAGAGGCCCCAGCGCTTGCGGTATTCGTCCGGGGTCATGTTGTATCGGGTCTTGAGGTGGCGCTTCAGCATCTTGAGCTTCTTGCCGTCCTCGAGACACACGATGTAGTCGTCCGTGACCGATCGCTTGATCGGCACCGCCGGCGTGGGCTTCTCCGCCTGCTCCTCCTCCGCCGGCTGGCCCAGCCCGGCCAGGCTCGCGTAGGTGTGCTTGATCAGATCGGGCACGTCGCTCACCGGAACCGTGTTGTTGGAGACGTGAGAGGACACGATTTCGGTGGTCAGCGCCAGCAGCTCGTTTTGGCTCATCTTCTCTGTCATCGTCACCCGATCCCGAAAAAACGCCGATTGGCGAAAGCGAGGTCGGATATATATTTGGCGCGTCGGGGCATGCAAGCCCTTTTTTTGCAACCTGGCGCGAGAGGGCAATCATCGCGGCTCATGGCGGAAGACACGTTGGACATCTCGGGTGACATGTGCCCGATCACCCTGGTCAAAACGAAGCTGCGGCTCGAAGAACTGGCCGTCGGCGACCTGCTCACGATTCGTCTGCGCGACGGTGAGGCGCGCATGAATGTGCCACGGAGCCTGCGGGAGCACGGCCACGCCGTTCTCGCCGCGCGCGCGGCCGGCGATGGCTGTTGGGAGGTGGTCGTGCGCAAGGAACGCGATTGACCCCGCGCCGACCTCGTCTGCCCGCCATTTCCGCTGCAGCAGCCGCGCGGCGCGGTCGTTTCGACCTAAAGTTCCGCCCGCATCGTCAAGGCGGCCACTCGGGCGCCGCCGGCGCGCCGGTAATAGCCGTCGCGACGGCCGACCTCGCGAAAGCCCTCGCGTTCGTAGAGCGCCTGCCCGGCGGGATTGTCGATCGCCACCTCGAGGAACATGCAGCGGGCGCCGGCGATGCGGCAGCGCTGCATCGATTGGCGCACGAGATGCGTCCCGAGGCCCGAGCGGCGCATGTCGGGTGCGACCCCGATCGAGAGCAACTCGCTCTCGTCGCGGGTGACCCGACACAGGCTGAACCCTACCGGGCGGCGGGTGTCGAAGCCGAGCCGACGCACGCCCCGACCGCGCGCCAGGAGGCCGAGCCCGCCGGGCAGGGCCAAAAGATGGGCGAGGTCGCTCTTGCTCCACGGCTCCTCGAAGCAGGCGCGGTGCAGGCGCGCCAGCCGGCCGAGATCGAACGCCCCGACGCTTTGAATATCGAAGCTCGGAACCTCGAGTTCCGCCGCCATCGTCAGGCCGCCCGCGGCGGCACGGCGTCGGCCGCGCGGACGTAGAGCGGGCGCACGGCGGGCCCGGCCTGCGGCATGGCGCCGCGGGTCATCGCCGCCTGCGCGGCGGCGACGACGCCGGCCGCGTCGACGGCGCGGTCATAGG
>JBKHCM010000003.1:0-55393 GCA_046541805.1 Alphaproteobacteria bacterium | reverse complement strand
GGTCGCCGCCGCGGGTGGCGGGGTCGAGGGGCGACGGCGAGGCGCAGGCAACGCGGGCGGGCTCCGCTCGGCAGGGGTCGCGCGAATGCGGCGAGACTAGCGCGCCGCTGCGCCCTTGTCCCGGCGCTGTCGACGAAAAACGCCGCAGCACCTACTCAACGGCGCCGGTCCAACAGCGCCTGCAGGCCGTCGCCGAGGACGTTGAAGGCGATGACGGTGACGAAGATCGCGAGCCCGGGCAGGACCGCCAGATGGGGCGCTTGGGCCAGCGTCGTTTGGGCGTCGCTCAAGAGATTGCCCCAGGACGGCGTCGGCGGCTGGATGCCGAGGCCCAAAAAGCTCAAGACCGATTCCGCCAGGATGACGTTGCCGATGTTCAACGTCGCCGCCACCAGGACCGGGCCGGCGACGTTGGGCAGGATGTGGCGGCCGACGACCCGGCCGGCGCCGGCGCCGAGCGCCTCGGCGGCGAGCACGTAGGTGCGCCGCCGCACGCTCAGCGTCTGGGCGCGGGCGACCCGTGCGATCGAGGGCCAGCCGAACAGGGCCACGATGACGACGAGCCTCGCCACCCCGCCGTCGTCGGCGCCGGCCAGGCCCAGCTTCGCGAGGTCGATCGCCGCCACGATCAAGAGCAGCGGCAGGATCGGCAGCGCGATGACGACATCGGTGAGCCGCATCAAGAGGGCGTCCGTGCGGCCGCCGGCATAGCCGGCGACGAGGCCCACGAGCGTGCCGAGCGCGGCGGTGGCGACGGCGCCGCCGAGCCCGACGACGAGCGAGACGCGGCCGCCTTCGAGCACGCGCACGAAGTAGTCGCGGCCGAGCGCGTCGGTCCCGAAGGGGTGGGCGAGCGACGGCGGCTGCGAGCGGTTCAAGAGGTTGGTCGCCGCGCTCTCGATGCCCAAGGCTCCGGCGAGCCAGGGCCCGCCGGCGGCGAGCGCGGCGAGGAGCGCCAGCACCGCGAGGCTCGCCGCGGTCAGGCCGCGGGCGGTGCGCCGGGCGGCGCCGAGCCCCTCAGTCGTCATAGCGCACCCGCGGGTCGAGCTGGACGTAGACCAGATCGGCCAGGATGTTGGCGGCGAGCGTCAGCGCCGTCGCCGCCAACAGCGCCGCCATCGCGAGGTTGTAGTCGTTGGCGAGGATGGCGTCGTAGGTGAGCTTGCCCATGCCGCGATAGGCGAAGACGACCTCGACCGCGAGCGCGCCGGAGAGGAGCGTGCCCAGCTGCAGGGCGACGATGGTCACCAGCGGCAACAGCGCGTTCGGCAGCGCGTGGCGCACCAGCGCCGCGAGCCCGGAGAGGCCCTTGGCCCGCGCGGTGCGCATGAAGTCCTCGCCCACGACCTCCAAGAGCGCGCCGCGGGCGAAGCGCAGATAGGTGCCGGTCGTCAGCACGCTCAACGTCGCCACCGGCAGCACGAGATGGGCGAGGCGGCTGGCGAGCCCCGGATCACCGACGGCGTGGACGCCGCCCGCCGGCAGCCAGCCGAGCGTCACCGCGAAGACGAGGATCATCAACAGCGCCAGCCAGAAGGACGGCAGCGAGAAGCCGGCGAAGGCCAAAAGGTTGACGCCGACGTCGAGCGCGCCGCCGGGCCTGGACGCGGCGGCGACCGCGAGCGGCACCGCGAGCGCGAGGCCCACGAGCAGGCTCAGGCCCATCAACAACAGCGTGTTGAGCATCGGCTCGGCCATCACCGCCGCCACCGGCTGGGCGTAGAGCCGCGAGAAGCCCCACTCCCCCTGCACGGCGTCGGTGAGCCAGGTGCCGTAGCGGGCGAGCAGCGGGCGATCGAGGCCGTAGAGCGCCTTCAGCCGCTCGACGTCCTCGGCGGTGATGTCCGGATCGGCCCCGAGCTGGAGATCCAAAGGATCGCCCGGCATCAGGCCGACGAGGCTGAAGACCAAGAGCGAGACCACAAGCCAGGCGACGACGGCCTCGCCGCCGCGGCGGAGGAGATAGACGAGCACCGCCGCTCAGTCCGCCGCCCGCCAGTCCTCGACCCAGAGCGTGCTGACGTCCTGGTGCCCGGTCGGCCGCACGCCTTCGAGCCAGGTCGGCCAGATGTGCGGCTCGGCGCGGAAGTAGAGCGGCAGGGCGGGCAGCTCGCGGGCGTAGAGCCGCTGCAGCTCGGCCCAGAGCTCGGCGCGCGCGTCGCGGTCGAGCTCGACCTCGATCGCCTCGATCAGCCGGTCCATCTCGGGGTTGGTGTAGCCGGTGTAGTTCTGCCCGCTCCAGCCGTTGTCGGAGGTCGGGATCATGGTCGAGTGCAGCGTCGTCTTGGGCACGCTCTCGGGTGCCGAGATCCAGGCGAAGAGCGCCATGCCGTCGAACTGCCGGCGGCTCAGCTCCTCGGCGAAGAGCACCCGCGGCGGCAGATTGCGGACGCGGGCCTCGATGCCGACCTCGGCCCATTGCGCCTGCAGGAACTGCTGGACGAGCTCGCGCGAGCGGTTGCCGGCGGTGGTCGAAAACGCGAAGGAAAGCCGCTCGCCCGCGGCGTCGACGCGCACGCCGTCGGGCCCCGGCCGCCAGCCGGCCTCCGCCAACAGCGCGCGGGCTCGGTCGAGATCGTACGGATAGGCGGCCACGTCCTCGACATGCACCCGGTCCAGCGGGTGGACGGCGGTGGCGGCGACCGCCTGCTCGCCCGCGAACAGCTGCGCGCTCAAGGCCTCGCGGTCGACGGCGTGGAGCAGGGCGCGGCGCACGCGCACGTCCTCGAACATCGGGTTGTCGAGATTGACCTCGAGGTGCTCGTAAATCAGCCCCGGCTGGTAGACCACCCGGTAGTCCTCGCCGTGCCTCTCCTCGAAGGCGAGGGCCTGATCCAGCGGCAGGCCGAGCTCGCCCGCGATCATGTCGATCTCGCCGGCGAGCAGATTGGCCTCCAGCGCCGCGGTGTTCTCGATGACCTCGATGACGATGCGCTCGAAGGCCGGTTCTTCGCCCCACCATTCGGGGTTGCGCTCGAGCACGAGGTAGTCGCCGGTGGCGACTTCGGCGAGGCGGTAGGGCCCGAGCGCCAGGCCCCGCCGCGTCGGGTCGGTGTCGAAGAGCGTGCGGTTGCGGTACGCCGCGGGGTCCGCGGCGAAGACCTCCTCCTCCAGATGCGCCGGCAGCACCTGGAAGGTGTTGATGGCGTTGTAGCGGTATTCGAGGTCCTCGAGCTCGAGGGTGAAGCTCTTCTCGTCGTGGACCTCGATGTCGCGGATGTCGGTATAGGTCTCGCGCGCGGTGACGCCGCTCTCGGGGTGTTTGCCGAAGCGCCAGGTGAAGAGGACGTCGGCGGTGGTCACCGGGGTGCCGTCGCCCCAGCGGGCGTCGGGGTGGATGGTGTAGCGCACCTTGACGCCGGTCGTGCCGTCTGTGCGCTCGATGCGCTCGGCGCGGCCGTTCTCGAGGGTGGGAAGCTCGGTGCAGAGCATGCAGGTGAGCTCCCAGTCGTGGTCGAAGGCCGTGAACGGCCTGAGCGTCATGCCGTGGACGTAGGTCTTGGCGAGCATCGAATCGATGCTCGGGTGCAGCGTCGAGGGGAACTGGCTGACCCCGATCCGGAGCGTGTCGCGCGCCGCGGCGGGCAGGGCGGCGAGCAGTACCAGAGCGGCGAGGGCGGCGATCCGCGACATCGAACACTCCCAACGTAACCGTCGGCGCAAGGTGGCGGCAACGCACCATCCGGGCAACGGCGGTTGTTTCCGGCGTGTGCCCGTGCGAGCAGAACCGCGGGCCGCAAGGGGAACCACATGCGCCGGAAAGGCTCCACCAAGATCGTTGCGACGCTGGGGCCGGCGTCGTCGACCAAGGACCGCGTGCGCGCGCTCGTCCAGGCGGGCGCCGACGTCTTGCGCTTCAACTTCAGCCACGGCACCCACGAGGATCACGCCCAGCGGCTCGCCGCCCTGCGCGAGATCGAAGAGGAGCTGGGCCGGCCGATCGGGGCCTTGATGGACCTGCAGGGGCCGAAGCTGCGGGTCGGCAGCTTCGCCGCGGGTCCGGTGACGCTGGCGCCGGGGCATCGCTTCCGGCTGGATCTCGACCCGACCCCGGGTGACGCCCACCGCGTGCATCTGCCGCATCGCGAGATCTTCGACGCGGTCGAGCGCGGCACGCCCTTGATGCTCGACGACGGCAAGCTGCGCCTGCGCGTGGAGCACACCGGCGGCGATTATCTGGAGACGATCGTCGAGATCGGCGGCGTCTTGAAGGACCGCAAGGGTGTCAACGTGCCCGACGCCCTGCTCAGGCTTTCGCCGCTCACGCCCAAGGACCGCAACGACCTGCGCTTCGGGCTCGATCAGGGCTTCGACTGGGTGGCCTTGAGCTTCGTCCAGCGCCCCGAGGACGTCGCCGAGGCCCGCCGGCTCGTCGCCGGCCGGGCGGCGCTGATGGCCAAGATCGAAAAGCCCAGCGCCGTCGAATATCTCGACGGCATCATCGAGCTCGCCGACGGCATCATGATCGCCCGCGGCGATCTCGGCGTCGAGCTGCCGCCCGAGGACGTCCCGGGGCTGCAAAAGCGGATGGTCCGGGCCGCCCGTGCCGCCGGCAAGCCGGTGGTGGTCGCCACCCAGATGCTGGAGAGCATGCTCACCGCCCCCGCGCCCACCCGCGCGGAAGCCTCGGACGTGGCGACGGCCTGCTACGACGGCGCCGACGCCTTGATGCTCTCCGGCGAGAGCGCCGCCGGCGATTACCCGATCGAGGCGGTCGCGATCATGGACCGGATCATCAACAAGGTGGAGCGCGACCCGCTCTACCGCTCCTACGTCACTGCCTACGCCGCCGAGGCCGAGCACACCGCCGCCGACGCCATCACCCAGGCCGCGGCGAGCGTCGCCCGCACGGTCAACGCCGCCTGCATCGTCACCTACACCACCTCCGGCGCCACCGCGCTCCGCGCCGCGCGCGAGCGTCCCGACCACCCGATCCTGGGGCTGATCACGCGGCTCGGCACGGCGCGGCGGCTCAGCGTCGTCTGGGGCGTGCGGCCGGTGCTCTGCGCCGACGCCCACGATCTCGACGACATGATCGCCAAGGCTCGAAGCGCTGCCGTCCGCAGCGACATGGCGGCGGCAGGCGAGGCGCTCGTGATCACCGCCGGCCTGCCCTTCGGCACCCCCGGCGCCACCAACATGCTGCGGATCGCCCACGTCACCGAGCGCGACGGCTGAGGCCCACCGGGCGCGACCCGGCGGCCCGCGCGATGCGGCCACGCCGCCTCGCCTGGGAAGGAAAGCCTATATGTGCTAGTCTTCCGGGATGGTGCCTCGCAGCGAGCGGGCGGCGCGGTCACCGGTGGTGGTGGAGCGAAGCCAGACCGACGAATCGTCGCCCGCGCGCAAGGGGTTAACGGCCGGTTGCGGGGTCGGTGAGGGGGCGGGCGTGAGCGCCGGTTCGGCCGTCGTGCCAGCTGGTCAAGGCGGCCGGCGGGGCGCGCTCGGTGGCGAGTGGGTTCTCCGGCGCGTCCGGATCAAGCCGACCCGGCGCCACGCCCGCGAGCAGCACCCCGCCGGCGTCGATGAAGAGAAAGTTGCGCCGGCTCCGCGCCGCGCTCGGCGGCCACGGTGACCGCCGCGCCGACGCGCCTCGCCGGCGACGACGTAAACGCGCCAGGGCTGGCTGTCGGCGCCGCTCGGCGGGCGCTGCCACCTTCAGGATGTCCTCGATCCCCTCCGGCGGCGCCGGGTCGGGGAGAAAGCGGCGGATCGAGCGCCGCGCGGTGATCGCCGTCTCGACCTCGCGGGGCGGTGCTCGCTCACCCGCCGGCCGCCGCGTCGGTGCCGGCCGGGCCGGCGGCGGTCGTGGCGGCGAAATAGGCGCACCAGGGCGCCACCGGGCAGAGCGCGCAGCGCGGCGCCCGCGCACGGCAGATCCGCTTGCCGTGCTCCAACAGCAGGAGGTGCGCCCGCATCGCGAAGCGCTCGGGCACGACCGCTTCGAGGTCGCGGGCGACCTGCTCGGCGGTGCGCCCGTGCGACAGGCCGATGCGGGTCGCGACCCGAAAGACGTGGGTGTCGACCGCGATCGCGGGCTCGTTGAAGACGAAGCGCAGCATGATGTCGGCGCATTTGCGCCCGATGCCCGGCAGCGCCATCAGGCCCTGGCGGTCGCTCGGCACGCCGCCGCCGTGCCCGTCCACCAGGGCGCGGCAGAGCTTCTTCAGGTTCCTGGCCTTGGTGTTGTAGAGCCCGCAGGGCTGGATGAGCCGGGCGATCTCGGCCTCCTCGAGGGCCAGGATCGCCTCCGGCGTCGCCGCCCGCTCGAACAGCGCGTCGGCGGCGCGCTTGGTGTTGGCGTCGCGGGACTGCGCGCTCAACAGGCACGCCACCAGCGAGCGGAAGGGCGAGCGCCGCCGCTTGACGTCGAGCTCGGTGACGGGCGCGCCGGCGGCCTGCGCGAGGGCTTCGAAGATCGCGTCGATGTCGCTCGGGCTCATCGCCCGAAGGTGACACGCCCGACGCGCGGATCAAGTCGGTGGCGCCGCCCGCGCGATCGGCGCCAGCCGGGCGAGGAGGTCGAGCGCGGTCTCCGCCGGCAGCGCGCCGCCGAGGCTGGCGTCGGGCCGCCACGTCGCCGCCGGCGGTGGCGTCGGCGTGTTCGGGTCCAACACCCGCACCAGGCGCGGCCGCGGCGTCGTCTGCCGGCGGCGCAGCTCGCTCGCCAGGGTCCCGACGGCGTCGAGGCCCTCGCCCAGAAAGGCGACGTCGACATGGGTCGCGGCCAGGACCTGGCGGGCCTGGTCGAGCGACGCCGCGAGGTGGACACGATAGCCGGCGGCTGCGACGACGTCGTGCAACGCTCGTCTGCGCTCATCGTCGTGGAGGGCGAGCAGCACCGCCGGCATGATGATCGAGGGCCTCAACTTGGGCGTGTATCTGTAGCGCACCGACGATGACAACTCGATGCGCGCCGGGCCCGAGCTTGTCGCGCGAAGGTCGCACAGTGGGGGCATCGTTCAAGGAGATCGGATGTCGAGCGCCGTCAGCACGCCCCGCCGCCTGCGCCCCTATCTGCTCTTGGCCTTCGCGCCCTTGACCTGGGGCGGCAATCTCGTCGTCGGCCGCGCGCTCGCCGGCGCGGTGGACGCGACCACCCTCAACGCCGTGCGCTGGGGTGGTGCCGCCTTGATCCTGGCGGTGCTGTCCGGCCGCGCGTTCTGGCGGCACCGCCGCGAACTCTGGCGCGAGCGCCGGCTCGTCGCCGGCCTCGGCCTCTCGGGCATCGGCGGCTTTCACCTCCTGCAGTACACGGCACTCGCCCACACCACGGTGGTGAACGTCGCGCTCATCACCGCGATGACGCCGCTCTACGTCGCGCTCATCGCCTGGGCGCTCTCGGGCGACCGCCTCGACGCCCGGCAATGGGCGGGGGTGGTGCTCTCGGTCGTCGGCGCCGTCGTCATCGTCAGCCGCGGCGAGCTCGCCGCGCTGGTGCGGCTCGATCTGCGCGCGGGCGATCTGATCCAGATCGTCGCGCTGACGCTGTGGGCGCTCTACACCGTGCTCCTGCGCTGGCGACCGGCGGACATCCCGCCGCTGCCGTTCCTGTTGGCGACGCTCTTGCCGGGGCTCGCGCTCACCGTCACCACCTACGCGGGGCGCGAGTTTCAGCTCGAGCTGTCGGGCGAGGTTGCGTTGGGGTTGAGCTACCTCGTGCTCTTTCCGTCGGCCTTGGCCTATCTCGCCTGGGGTGCGGGGGTGAAGGCGCTGGGCCCGCAGGCCGGCGGCGCCTTCTCGAACCTGGTCCCGGTCTACGGCGCCCTGCTCGCCGTCCTGTTGCTGGGCGAGCCGTTGCGGCCCTATCACGTCACCGCCGCCCTGCTGGTGGCGCTGGGCATCTGGCTGGTGAGCCGCGAGCGCGGCCCGCCGGCGCGCCGCTGAGCGGAGGGGAGGGAGGCGATGTTCGACGGCTTCGAGCGACGCTGGGTGGGCACCGGCGAGACCACGATCCATGCCCGCATCGGCGGCGCCGGGCCGCCGCTCTTGCTGCTCCACGGCTTTCCGCAGAGCCACGTCATGTGGCACGCGCTCGCCTCGCGGCTCGCCGCGCGCTTCACCGTGGTCGCCGCCGATCTGCGCGGCTACGGCGACAGCGCCGCGCCCCCGGGCGGGCCGGATCACGGCGGCTACGCCAAGCGGACGATGGCCCGGGACATGGTGCGGCTGATGGCGACGCTCGGCTTCGGCCGTTTCGCGCTCGTCGCCCACGACCGCGGGGCGCGCGTCGCGCACCGGCTCGCCCTCGACCATCCGCACGCCCTCGAGCGCCTGGCGCTTTTGGACATCGTGCCGACGCGCACGCTCTTCGAGGCGACCGACCTGGCCGTGGCCATGGCCTACGAGCACTGGTTCTTCCTGGCCCAGCCGGCGCCGTTTCCGGAGGCGATGATCGAGGCCGCACCCATCGCCTATCTGCACGCCAAGCTCGGCGGCTGGGGCACCGGCCTCGCCGCCTTCGCCCCCGTGGCCCTCGCCGAGTACGAGCGCGGCATCCAGGACCCGGCGACCGTGCACGCCATGTGCGAGGACTACCGCGCCGCGGCCACGCTCGACCTCGCCCACGACCGCGCCGACGCCGACCGTCGGATCGCCTGCCCGTTGCTCGTCCTCTGGGGGGAGAACGGCGTCCTGCATCGCCATTTCGACGTCCTCGCCACCTGGCGGGACAAGCACGCGGCACCCGACACGGTTCAGGGCCAGGCGCTGCCCGCGGGTCATTTCCTCGCGGAAGAGGTGCCCGATGCGGTGCTCGAGACGGCGTGCGCGTTCCTCTCGCTTTGAGCAACTCGGGAACAGCGCCCGCCCTCGCTCGTTGGCCTTCGAGGACCACGACGGAGTTGATCATGCGCAGCTTGATCCTCGGTGCCGCGGTCGCGCTCGCGAGTGCTCCCGCGCTCGCGCAGACCGTCGCCGTCGCCGACATGGAGAACAGCGCCGGCGAGATGATCGGTGACGTCACGCTGCAGGAGACGCCGGCGGGTGGCGTGCTGGTTCGGGTCGACATCGAGAACCTGCCGCCGGGCAGCCTGGCCTTTCACATCCACGAGACCGGTCGCTGCGTCGCGCCCGAGTTCACCTCGGCCGGCGGCCACTACGCCGGCGACAAGGCGCACGGCTTCATGGACCCGGACGGGCCGCACCCCGGTGACTTTCCGAACGTGCGGGTCGGCGACGACGGCAGCTTGCGCCAGACCTTCTACAACGACCGCATCGGCGTGAGCGACGGCCAACACCCGGTCCTGGACGAGGACGGCTCGGCCGTCGTCATTCACGCCGGTCCCGACGATTATCGCTCACAGCCCGCGGGCGACGCCGGCACGCGCATCGCCTGCGGCGTCATCGAAGCGCCGCCGTGACCGCCGCCGTCACGCCACCTTCAAGGGCTTGTACTTGATGCGGTGGGGCTGGACCGCGTCGTCGCCGAGGCGACGGCGCTTGTCCGCCTCGTACTCCTCGAAATTGCCCTCGAACCACTCGACGTGGCTGTCGCCCTCGAAGGCGCAGATGTGGGTGCAGATGCGGTCCAGGAACCAGCGGTCGTGGCTCACCACGATCGCCGAGCCGGCGAAGTCCAAGAGCGCGTCCTCGAGCGCGCGCAGGGTGTCGACGTCGAGGTCGTTGGTCGGCTCGTCCAAGAGGATCACGTTGGCGCCGCCCTTGAGGAGCTTCGCCATGTGGACGCGGTTGCGCTCGCCGCCCGAGAGCTGGCCCACCTTCTTTTGCTGGTCGCCGCCCTTGAAGTTGAAGGCGGCGACATAGGCGCGCGCCGCCATCGAGCCCTTGCCCAAGGGGATCACGTCCTGGCCCTGGCTGATCTCCTCGAACACGGTCTTGTTGGGATCGAGGGCCTCGCGGCTCTGGTCGACATAGCCGAGCTGGACCGTGTCGCCGAGCTTGATCGTGCCGGCGTCGGGCTGCTCGTCGCCGGTGATCATCTTGATCAGCGTCGACTTGCCGGCGCCGTTGGGGCCGACGACCCCGACGATCGCACCCGGCGGCATCTGAAAGCTGAAGTCGTCAATCAAGAGCTTGTCGTCGAAGCCCTTGGCGAGGTGCTCGGCCTCGATGACGTTGCCGCCGAGGCGCGGGCCGGGCGGGATGACGATCTGCGCCGTCTGCGGCGCGCGCTCCTTGGCCTCGGCCAAGAGCGTCTCGTAGGCGGTGACGCGGGCCTTGGCCTTGGTGCGGCGGCCCTGCGGGCTCTGGGCGATCCACTCGGCCTCGCGGGCGAGGGTGCGCTGGCGCGCCTGCTCCTCGCGCTCTTCCTGGGCGAGGCGCTTGCGCTTGTTGTCGAGCCAAGCGGAGTAGTTGCCCTGGAACGGGATGCCGCGGCCGCGGTCGAGCTCGAGGATCCAGCCCGCGACGTTGTCGAGGAAGTAGCGGTCGTGGGTCACCGCCACGACGGTGCCCTTGTAGTCCTGCAAGAAGCGCTCGAGCCAGGCGACGCTCTCGGCGTCGAGGTGGTTGGTGGGCTCGTCGAGGAGCAGCATGTCGGGCTGCGACAAGAGCAGTCGGCAGAGTGCCACGCGCCGGCGCTCGCCGCCCGAGAGCGTGGTGACGTCGGCGCCGCCGGGTGGGCAGCGCAGGCTGTCCATCGCCATCTCGACGGTGCGGTCGATCTCCCAGCCGTTGACGGCGTCGATCTTCTCCTGGAGCTCGGCCTGCTCGGCCATCAGCGCGTCCATGTCGGCGTCCGCGTCGCCGAAGGACATCGAGACCTCGTTGAAGCGGTCGACGAGGGCCTGCACCGCGGCGACGCCCTCCATGACGTTGCCCATGACATCCTTCGTGGCGTCGAGCTCGGGCTCCTGGGAGAGATAGCCGACCTTCACGCCGTCCGCCGCCCAGGCCTCGCCGTTGTAGTCGTGGTCGAGGCCGGCCATGATGCGCAGCACCGTCGATTTGCCGGCACCGTTGACGCCGAGCACGCCGATCTTGGCGCCGGGCAAAAACGCGAGCGTGACGTTCTCCAGGATCTTCTTCCCGCCGGGGAAGGTCTTGGAGAGGTTACGCATCACGTAGATGTACTGGTACGCGGCCATGGGCGCTCGCGGGCTCCACCGAAGGTCGTTGCCGGAAGCGCCCGCTTGTACCAGCCCGATCGCGTCACCGGAAGGGGGCGCCCCGCGAGCCGCCTACTCGGCGAAGACCTCGTCCTCGAACATATCGTCGTCCTCGAACATGTCGCCGCCCTCGGCCTCGGGTGGGTTGCCGTTGTGGATCTGGTTGCTGCGGCGCTGCAGATAGACGCTTCTCAGCGAGGCGTAGAAGTCGAGCGAGGACTGCTCGAGCTCCTCGAGCTCGTCGAGTACCTGGCTGCGCGCGTCGACCGCGCGCACGCCGGTGAGCGGGATGGTGACGCTCGAGGGCGCGAAGAAGCCCCAGGGCGTCGTCACGAAGTCGACGGCGAAGCCGCCGGTGTCGCGGATCGTCGATGGTCCGAACCCCGGGATGACGAAATAGGCGCTCTCCTCCCACCCCCACACGGCCATCGTCTGCCCGAAGTCCTCGCGGCGGTACTCGCGGCGGTACTCGGGCTCGAGATTGCCGGCGACGTCGAACAGGCCGCCGAGCCCGAGGGTCGTGTTGATGAACAGGCGGCCGAAGGCGTCGCCGAAGCGCTCGCCGTCGCCCTGCAGCGCCGCGTTGACGATGTTCACGGGCTCGGAGAGGTTCAAGAAGACGTTGTGCACGGAGTTGCGCACCGGGCCGGGGACCAAGCCGTCATAGGCGATCGCGGCGGGCTCCACCAAGGCGCCGTCGACGACCTGATTGAAGGCGAAGACGCGGCGGTTGAACGGCTCCAGTGGATCCTCGCGCGCCTGCGCGGCGGCGGTGGTGGCGAGAACCGGCGCCAGCATCACCGCGGCAAGCCAGGAGCGCGCGAACGAAGCAAGCCGCTCGCGGGAGCGGCGGACGGCAGCGAACATACGGGCACCTCTCGTCACGGCCGGCAGCGTCGGCCTTAACCCGTTTCGACGGCCGTGAATATAGGTTCGTACGCGTTAATGACGGATGGACGCCCGGCGTCCCCGCTTCGGCCTAAGCTTCGTCGCCGATGACGACGCCGCTTGGCCGATCCGAGGGACGGAGGACGCACCATGCTCAAACTCGCCCGCCTTGAAGCGCTGCGCCACCAGCTCGCCGTCGCGCTCGCCCAAGAACCCGAGCTCGCCCGCGCCTTCGAGGAGGCGCTCACCCGCCACGACGAGCAGGCGCTGGGCGCGGCGTTCGAGGCGCTCCACGCCGGGCCCCGCGAGACCCGCGAGCGGGTCGAGGCGCTGATCATCGACTGGCTCTTCGGCGACGACGGCCACATGGAGCCGGCCCGGCTCGGGAGCGGCGGCGGTTCGGCCTTGCATTGAGCCACCGCCCGGCGGATGCTCGGGCGTCCTTGACGTGCTTATAAATATATGTGCATATCCACCTCATGAACATGCACGCCCCCGATACCCCGATGGCGGCGTTTCTCGAGGCGTTGCGGGCGGCCGCCGAGCCGACGCGCTTGCGGATCATGGCGATCTGCGCCGCCGGCGAGTGGACCGTCAGCGAGCTGACCCAGGTCTTGGGTCAGTCGCAGCCGCGGGTGTCGCGCCACTTGAAGGTGCTCGCCGAAGCCGGCCTGTTGGAGCGGTTTCGCGAGGGCACCTGGGTGTTCTACCGGCTCGCCGACCGTGACGGTCGCATCGCCGCGCACCTCATCGACATGGCGCCGGAATCCGCGGAGTTCGCCCTCGACCGGCGGCGGCTGGAGGAAGTCCGCGCCGAGCGCCGTCGCAAGGCGCAGGCGTATTTCGATCGCCAAGCGCTGGGCTGGGAGCGGGTGCGCGCACTCACCGTCGCCGACGACGAGGTGGACCGGGCGCTGATCGAGCTCATCGGGGCCGATGCGCCGGCGAGCCTGTTGGACATCGGCACCGGCACCGGCCACGTGCTGCGCACGCTCGCGCCGCGCATCGGCTACGGTCTCGGGATCGACCTCTCCTTCGACATGCTGGCGGTGGCGCGCGCCAATCTGGAAGCGGCCCGCGTCGTCAACTGCCAGGTGCGTCACGGCGACATGTATCAATTGCCGGTGGCCGACGGCGCGTTCGCCTGCGCGGTGCTGCATCAGGTGCTGCACTTCGCGGAGACGCCGGCGGCCGCCATTCGCGAGGCGACCCGCACGCTCGCGCCGGGCGGGCGGCTGTTGGTCGTGGATCTCGCGCCGCACGAGGACGAAACCTTGCGGCAGGAGTTCCGTCATCGTCGGCTCGGCTTCGCCGACGCCGAGATGCAGGGCTGGTTCGAGCACGCCGGCCTCGAGGCGGGCGCGGTCCACCATCTGCCCGGCAAGGTGGCCGCGACCGTCATCTGGGAGGCGCGCCGTCCGGGCGTCGCCGTACACTCTCGTCTTCAAGGGAGCGCCGTGGCATGACGACGACGACCGAGGTGACGCTGTCCTTCGAGATCTTTCCACCGAAGAACGACCAGGCCGCCGACACGCTCGGGCGCACCCTCGCCGATCTGGCGCCGGTGCCGGCGTCGTTTCTGTCCGTGACCAGCGGCGCCAGCGGCAGCGCCGCGCGCGCCACCGCCGAGCAGGCGCTGGCCTACGGCGACGCCCTCGGCGGGGTGCCGCCGCGCCCGCACCTGACCTGCGTGCAGGCGAGCCGCGACGAGATGGAAGAGCTCGTCGCGGCCTGTCTCGACGTCGGCATCGACCGCTTCGTCGCGATCCGCGGCGACGCGCCGCCGGAGGAGCCGGTCTACGCCCCCCGCGCCGACGGCTTCGCCTACGCCGACGATCTGACGCGGGCACTGAAGGCGTGGGGCGCCACCGACGTCGCCGTGGGCGCCTATCCGGAGGTTCATCCCGACGCCGCCAACGAGGCGCACTGCCTCGACGTCCTCAAGCGCAAGGTCGACGCCGGCGCCGACCGCATCTTGACCCAGTACTGCTTCGACACCGACCGCGTGCTGCGCTGGGCGGATGCGGTCCGCGACGCCGGGATCGACCTGCCGATCGGCATCGGCGTCATGCCGGTGCACAACTACCCGCAGATCAAGCGGTTCAGCGACCGCTGCGGAGCCGGCGTGCCGGCTTGGCTGACCGAGGCGCTCGCCGATCTCGAGCCCGGCTCGACGCTGGCGATGGACCGCGCCGCCGACATCGCCGCGGAGCAATGCCGCAAGCTCATCGGGGGTGGGCTGACCCATTTGCACCTCTACACCCTCAACCGTAGCGCGCTCACGCTCGCCATCCTCCGCCGGCTCGAGGCCGGCCCGGAGGCCTGCCGCTGGGCGGCGTGAGCCGACGCACGGAGGATCTGCATGACGGCTTTTCTCGACTTCATCCGCGACCGCGTTCTCCTCTTCGACGGCGGCATGGGCACCCAGATCCAAGGGGCCGATCTCGACCTCGAGAAGGATTTCTGGGGGCAGGAGAACTGCTCGGAGATCTTGAACCTGTCGCGCGAGGACTTCGTGCGCCAGGTTCACGCGGCCTATCTCGGCGCCGGCTCGGACGCGGTGGAGACCAATACCTTCGGCGCGTCGCCGATCACGCTCGGTGAGTTCGGCCTCGCCGACAAGGCGCGCGAGATCAACAAGCGCGCCGCCGAGCTCGCCCGCGAGGCGATCGAGGCCCAGCCCGAGCGGAGCCGGCCGCGCTTCGTCGTCGGCGCCATCGGCCCCGGCACGCGCCTGCCGAGCCTCGGTCACGTCAGCTACCGCGAGCTCGAGGACGCCTTCGCCGTGCAGGCGCAGGGGCTCCTCGACGGCGGCGTCGACGCCATCCTGATCGAGACGGCGCAGGACACGCTGCAGGTGAAGGCCGCGGTCAACGGCTGCCGGCGCACCCTGCGCGCCAACGACGTGAGCGAGACCGATCTCCCGGTCATCGTGCAGGTGACGGTCGAGACCACCGGCACGATGCTGGTCGGCCCCGACATCGCCGCCGCGGCGACGCTGATGGACGCGCTGCGCGTGCCCTCGCTCGGCCTCAACTGCGCCACCGGCCCGCGCGAGATGGCCGAGCACATCAAGTATCTGAGCGAGAACTGGGCCGGCTTGTTGTCGATCCAGCCGAACGCCGGCCTGCCCGAGCTCGTCGACGGCAAGACGCACTACCCCCTGGGCGCCAAGGAGCTCGCCGGCTGGCTCGAGCGCTTCGTGCTCGAGGACGGGGTCAACATGATCGGCGGCTGCTGCGGCACCGGTGCCGAGCACATCGCCGCCCTCGACGCGATGCTCGCCAAGCTCGCCGACAGCGGGCGCCGGCCGGCGCCGAAGCCGCGCTCGGTGCCGCGCCCGGTGCAGGTGGCGTCGCTCTACTCGGCCGAGCCGCTGCGCCAGGAGAACACCTATTTCGCCATCGGCGAGCGCTGCAACGCCAACGGCTCGAGGAAATTCCGCGAGCTTCAGGACGCCGAGAACTGGGACGGCTGCGTCGCCATCGCCCGCGAGCAGGTGAAGGAGGCCTCCCACGCCCTCGACGTCTGCACCGCCTTCGTCGGGCGCGACGAGGTCAAGGACATGACGGCGATGGTCTCGCGCCTGCGCGGCGACGTCGACAGCCCGCTGGTGATCGATTCGACCGAGTACCCGGTGCTGGAGGCGGCGCTCGAGCTCTACGGCGGGCGGCCGATCATCAACTCGATCAACTTCGAGGACGGTGAGGAGCCGGCGGCGGCGCGGCTCGACCTCGCCCGCAAGCACGGTGCGGCGGTGATCGCGCTCACCATCGACGAAGAGGGCATGGCCAAGGAGGCCGACCGCAAGGTCGAGGTCGCCGACCGCCTGATCGCATTCGCCCAGGGCTACGGCCTGCGCGAGCAGGATCTGCTGATCGACCCGCTCACCTTCACGATCTGCACCGGCAACGAGGACGACCGCGAGCTCGGCATCGCCACGCTCGACGGCATCGAGAAGATCGCCAAGGCCCATCCCGACGTGAACATCATGTTGGGCCTCTCCAACATCTCGTTCGGGCTCAACGCCGCCGCACGCCACGTCTTGAACTCGGTGTTCCTCGACGAGGCCGTCAAACGCGGCATGAACGGCGCGATCGTCCACGTCTCGAAGATCAAGCCGCTGCACGCCATTCCGGAGGAGGAGGTCGAGGCGGCGCTCGACCTCATCTACAACCGTTGGCGCGACGGCGAGAACCCGCTGCAAAAGTTCATGGCGATCTTCGCCGACCGCAAGGACGAGAGCGCCGGCGGCAAGCAGCGGTCCGACAACGTCGAGGAGCGCCTGCAGGAACGCATCGTCGACGGCGATCGCATCGGTCTCGAGGACGACCTCGACGAGGCGATGCACAAGGGGATCGCGCCGCTCGAGATCATCAACACGCATCTCCTCGCCGGCATGAAGATCGTAGGTGATCTGTTCGGCGCCGGTAAGATGCAGCTGCCCTTCGTGCTCCAGTCGGCTGAGACGATGAAGGCCGCCGTGGCCCATCTCGAGCCGCACATGGAGAAGATCGAGGGGCAGGAAAAAGGCATCATGATCCTCGCCACGGTGAAGGGTGACGTTCACGACATCGGCAAGAACCTCGTGGACATCATCCTCACCAACAACGGCTACAAGGTCGTCAACCTTGGCATCAAGCAGCCGTTGAACAACATCATGGACGCCTATCACGAGCACAAGGCCAACGCGATCGGCATGTCCGGCCTCTTGGTGAAGTCCACGGTGATCATGAAGGACAACCTCGAGGAGATGCAGCGCCAGGGCATCCGGGTGCCGGTCATCCTGGGCGGGGCGGCACTGACGCGCGCCTTCGTCGAGGAGGACTGCCTCGAGGCCTATGGCCAGGGACCGGTGGCCTATGCGCGGGACGCCTTCGACGGCCTGCAGCTGATGGACCGGATCGCCGCCGGCGCGCTCGAGAGCCATCTCGAGGCGGATCGCGGCAAGCGGGCGAACCGCAAGGGTCGCAAGCACCGCACGGTCACCGTGAACGAGGAGGACGCCACCACGCGTCCCGTCGACCTCGAGGAGACCCGGCTCAAGCGCGAGGAGCTCGCCGCCGGCGTCGAGATCCCCGAGCCGCCGTTCTGGGGGCCGAAGATCATCGAGCACGTCGCGCCCAAGGCGCTGGTGCCGTACCTCAACGAGAACATGCTCTATCAGTTCCATTGGGGCTACAAGAAGGACGGCCGGACGCTCAGCGAGTTCCAAAGCTGGGCGCAAAAGCAGTTGCGGCCGATCCTCGCCGATCTGTTGGCGGAGACGAACCGCGAGGACGTCTTCAAGCCGCAGGCGGTCTACGGCTACTGGCCGGCGGCGGGCGAGGGCAACGACGTCGTGCTGTTCGATCCGGACGATCCCGAGCGCGAGGTCGCCCGCTTCCAGCTTCCGCGGCAGAAGCGCCAGGGCGGGCTGTGCATCGCCGACTTCGTCCGCGACATCAAAAGCGGCGAGCGCGACGTGCTCGGCCTGCAGGTGGTGACGGTCGGCCAGCACGCCTCCGAGGTGGCAAGGCAGTGGTTCGCCAAGGACCGCTACAACGATTACGTCCGCCTGCACGGCCTCGGCGTCGAGCTCGCCGAGGCGCTCGCCGAATACGTCCACAAACGCATCCGCGCCGATCTCGGCTTCGCCCACGAGGACGAGCGCGACGCGCAGGCGCTCATCAAGCAGGGCTATCGCGGCTCGCGGTACAGCTTCGGCTATCCCGCGTGCCCGAACATGGCGGATCAGCGCGTGCTGCTCGAGCTCCTGGACGCCGGCCGGATCGGGCTGGAGATGAGCGAGGGCGACCAGCTCCACCCGGAGCAGTCGACCAGCGCCATCGTCCTGCACCATCCGCAGGCTCGCTACTTCGCCGTCTGACTCTCCGTTCCGCCCCGGGCGCCCGTCCGGGGCGGTCTTTTTCACCGTCGCCGCGGCAGCGGCTCCCGACCCCGCCACGTCGTCGATCGGCCGCGTCGGCGCGCGCGCCGCGGAGTTGGCGCGTCAGCGGGCGGCCTGGTGGCGGTGATGCCCATCCCGCGAGCAGTTGAGGGCACGGCCTGCTCAACTCGTCGCCGGGCGGTTCGCACAAGTCCCGAGTTGCGTCGCGCCGCACCGCTGTGCATCGAGGTGCATGGCTGGCATGTGCTTTGCAGACCAGCCGTCGGCCCCGTTCGTGCAACGCGGCCGCTTACGACGTTGCGTTCGTCCAGGGAGACACAGATGCGATCGAACACGCTCCTGCTCTCCGCCGTGGCCCTCGCCGCGACGGGCTTAGCCGCGGAGGCCGGTGCCCAGGAGACCCTCGCTCAGGTGGAGGAGCGGGGCCATTTGAACTGTCAGGTCGGCCTACCGACGCCCGGTTTCTACGCCCTCGCCGACGACGGCACCTGGTCGGGGATCGACGTGGACATCTGCCGCGCCGTCTCGGCCGCCATTTTCGGTGATCCCGATCAGATCGAGTACCAGTCGCGGACCTCGGCCAATCGCTTCACGTCGCTCGCCAACGGCGAGAGCGACATGCTCAGCCGCACCACCACCTGGACCGCCGTGCGCGACACCCAGCTCGGCATGACCTTCGCCGGCACCAACTTCTACGACGGCCAGGGCTTCATGGTGCCGCGCGATCTCGGTGTGTCCTCGGTCGACGAGCTGGACGGGGCGACGATCTGCGTGCTCACCGGCACCACCACCGAGCTCAACCTCGCGGACTACTTCCGCGCCAACGATCTCGACTACGAGCCGGTGACCAACGAAAACGTCAATGTCATCGTCGAGAACTATCTCGGCGGCGGTTGCGACGCCTACACCAACGACAGGTCCGGCTTGGCGGCGCGGCGCTCGGCCTTCCCGAACCCCGACGACCACGTCATCCTGCCGGAGACCATCTCGAAGGAGCCGCTCGGGCCGGTGGTCCGCGAGGGCGACGAGAATTGGAGCGACATCGTCCGCTGGGTGCTCTTCGGCATGATCGAGGCGGAGGAGGTCGGTATCGACTCCGACAATCTCGACGAGATGCTCGAGAGCGACGACCCCAAGGCCCGGCGAATCCTCGGCGTCGAGGGCGATGTCGGCGAGGGTCTCGGCCTCGAGGACGATTTCATGGTCGACGTGATCCGCACCGTCGGCAACTACGGCGAGGTCTACGAGCGCAATATCGGCGCCGACACGCCGATCGGCCTCGAGCGCGACGGCACGCTCAACGCGCAGTGGACCGAGGGCGGCATCCTTTACGCGATGCC
Source organism: Alphaproteobacteria bacterium (assembly GCA_046541805.1). Lineage (GTDB taxonomy): Bacteria > Pseudomonadota > Alphaproteobacteria > Geminicoccales > Geminicoccaceae > JAAAPF01. Next base: position 36,206 of record JBKHCM010000003.1, on the reverse strand, counting down.
GTTCCGGTGAGCCGAGGCTGACGTCACCGCGGGCGGAGACGGTCTCCGCCCGCGGTCGCCGCCTTACCCTCGGCGTCAGCGAAGGAGTGGGCCATGCTGGCGGTTCCGCGCAGGCGCGCGTCGGCCCAGGGATGGGTCGCGCTCATCAACAATGAGCGGGTGCGCGCCGTCGTCTATCAGGTGGCCACGGCGGCCGTTGTGGTCGCGCTGGTCTGGTGGTTCGCCAGCAATGCCGCCGCCAACATGGCCGATCGCGGCATGTCCGCCGGCTTCGGCTTCCTGGACTCGTCGGCGGGCTTCGGCATCGGCTTCACGCTGATCCCCTATCAGGAGGGCAATACCTATCTGCGCGTGTTCCTCGTCGGGATCACGAACACGCTGCTGGTCGCCGTCATCGCGATCGCGGCGGCCACCCTCCTCGGCCTCGTCGTCGGTCTCGCGCGGCTCTCCGACAACTGGTTGATCCGCACGCTCGCGCGCTCCTACGTCGAGCTCCTGCGCAACACGCCGCTGCTTTTGCAGATCATCGCCTGGTATTTCGGGGTCTTCAATCTGCTGCCCCGGCCGCGGGAGAGCCTCGAATGGTTCGGCCTGTTCGCGCTGAACAATCGCGGTTTCTACATGCCCGCGCCCGTGGTCGAGGCCGGCTTCGCCGTCGTCCTTGCCGCGCTGGTCGCCGGCGTGGTCGGCGCGGTCGCGGTCAAGCGCTGGGCCGAGCGCCGCCAGGAGGCGACGGGCGAGCCGTTTCCGGCTCTACCGGTGGGCGCCGGCCTGATCGTCGCGCTGCCGCTGCTGGCCTACGGCCTGATGGGCGGGCCGCTCACCTGGGACGTGCCGGCGCTGCAGGGCTTCAACTACCGCGGCGGCATGGCGGTGCCGCCGAGCTTCTGTGCGCTGGTGGTGGCGCTCGCCGTCTACACCTCCTGCTTCATCGCCGAGATCGTGCGCTCGGGTGTGCAGTCGGTGAGCAGGGGCCAGCACGAGGCGGCGGCGTCGCTCAACCTGAAGCCGTCCTGGACGATGCGGTTCATCATCCTGCCGCAGGCGCTCCGCGTCATCATCCCGCCGCTCATCAGCCAATATCTCAACGTCACGAAGAACAGTTCGCTCGCCATCGCCGTCGGCTTTCCCGACCTCGTCAGCGTCTGGATGAACACGAGCCTGAACCAGTCCGGCCGCGCGATCGCGATCGTGGCGATGACGATGGCGTTCTACGGTGCGGTCAGCCTTGCCGTGTCGGCGATCTTGAACGTCTACAACCGCCGCGTCATGCTGAAGGAGCGCTGAGATGGCCGATGACGCGCGAGCCTTCGAGCCCAAGCCGGCCCGTCCGGCCCCGGTAGGCACCGGTGGGGTGGTCGGCTGGATGCGGGAAAACCTGTTCTCGTCGCCGGCGAACACGGTCCTCACGCTCGTCGGCGCCTACATCGCCTACGTCGTGGTCACCAGCGTGTTGGAGTGGGCGGTCTTCAACGCGGTCTGGGAGGCGGAGAACCGGCGGGCGTGCCTGGACGCGGTCGGCCGCACCGGCGCGTGCTGGCCGGGGGTGTTCGTCTGGTTCGACAACCTGATCTACGGCGTCTACCCCAAGGATCAGGTCTGGCGGATCAACCTCGGCTTCTTGATCCTGGTGGCGTGGCTGGTGCCGCTCTGGCTCGAGCGCGTCCGCTCGAAGCTCGCGATCGGGCTGACCGCCGTCCTCATCTATCCGTTTCTTGCGAGCTACTTCTTTCTCGGAGGCGAGAAGGGGATCATCTGGTCGGCGTTGATCGCGCTCGGGCTCGCCGGCTTCGTCTGGGTCTGGGCGACCACGCTGGTCGAACGGCGCACCGGCCGCACCCTGGGAGAACTCGTCCTCGCCCGCGCGGATGCGGGCGAGGCCGATCCGCGCCACCAGCGCCGCGTCCTCCTCTACGCCGCGGCGGCGGGCTGGCTCGCGGCCTACGCGCTGGTCTGGCTTTGGGATCTGCCGTTTGTCGGTACCAACGCTTGGGGCGGGCTCTTCCTCACCCTCGTGATCTCGGGCATCGGCATCACCTTCTCGCTGCCAGCGGGCGTGTTGCTGGCGCTGGGTCGGCGCTCGCACCTGCCGGTGATCCGGTTGATCTGCACGACCTTCATCGAGCTCTTTCGCTCGGTGCCGCTGATCACGATCCTCTTCATGTTCACGACGATGCTGCCGCTCTTTTTGCCGGTCGGCGTCGAGGTCAACCAGCTCGTCCGCGCCATCGTCGCGGTCTGCCTGTTCGCGTCGGCGTACATGGCGGAGGTGGTCCGCGGCGGCCTGCAGGCGATCCCGCGCGGTCAGTACGAGGCGGCGGCGGCGATGGGCCTCGGCTACTGGCAGGCCACGCGGCTCATCATCATGCCGCAGGCCCTCAAGATCATGATCCCGACGATCGTCTCGACCTTCATCGGCTTCTTCAAGGACACCACCCTGGTGTCGATCATCGGCCTGTTCGATCTGCTGAACATGGCGCGGGCAATCGGTGAGGACGCCAACTGGCTGGGACTCTTCATCGAACCGTTCTTCGTCGTGACGCTGATCTATTTTGCGTTTTGCTTCGCCATGTCGCAATACAGCATCAATCTCGAACGCCGGCTGGACACCGGCCAGCGCCGCTGAGGAGACGGAGATGGACGCCACCGAGACGCTTGAGAGCGAGCAGCTCGTCGCCTCCGCCGCGTCGAGCGAGCGGATCATCGAGATGACCGGCGTCAACAAATGGTTCGGGTCGTTTCACGTTCTCAAGGACATCGATCTCACCGTGCGCCAGGGCGAGCGGATCGTCGTCTGCGGACCGTCGGGCTCGGGCAAGTCGACCCTGATCCGCTGCATCAACCACCTCGAGCCGCACCAGGAGGGGCAGATCGTCGTCGACGGCACCGAGCTCAACGCCGACGTCCGCAACATCGACGCCATCCGCGCCGAGGTCGGCATGGTGTTCCAGCAGTTCAACCTGTTCCCGCACCTCAGCGTGCTCGAGAACTGCACGCTCGCACCGACCTGGGTGAAGCGGCTGCCCAAGGCCGAGGCCGAGAAGATCGCGATGACCTATCTCGAGCGCGTGCGCATCCCCGAGCAGGCGCACAAATATCCCCTGCAGCTTTCGGGCGGCCAGCAGCAGCGCGTGGCGATCGCCCGCGCGCTCTGCATGCGGCCGAAGATCATGCTCTTCGACGAGCCGACGTCGGCGCTCGACCCGGAGATGATCAAGGAGGTGCTCGACGTCATGGTCGAACTGGCCAAAGAGGGCATGACGATGCTCGTCGTCACCCACGAGATGGGGTTCGCCCGTTTGGTCGCCGACCGCGTCATCTTCATGGACCAGGGCGAAATCGTCGAGCAGGCCGATCCCGAAACCTTCTTCAACAACCCGCTCTACGACCGCACGCGGGCGTTCCTGAGCCAAATCCTGGCGCATTGACGCCCGATCGGCTGACCGTGTCCGGCGGGAATTCCATGCGACACCGTCGTGAGCAGGTGGCGTCGCCGGTCGAACTTGCCGCCGGGGCGCACACCACGTCATCCGACCGGGCCGGTGTGGTTCGCCTCGGCGCCCGGGCGGTTGGTTCCGCACCGCTGGCGGCGCGCCACTCGGCGCCGCGTGTCCCGGCGGCGGCGCGGACGTGCCCACGGGCCAGCGCTTTTGCGGCCGGTGCGGCACCCGCCTGGAGGAGAGGGCGCCGGCGCCGGCGAGCGCGGGCCGGCTCGGCGCCGTCGGCGAGACGCGGGCACCAAAGATCGAGGTGTCGACCACCAGCGCGAGCGCCTCGCGGGTGAGGTCGTCGACCATCGCCAGGGCGCAGGCCCGCCGCGGCGAGAAACCCCGTTACGCCATGAAGCGCGGCGCGACTTCCCGCCGCGCGGCGGGCCGTCTCGGTTTTTTCCAAGGACATCCTTCAAAGCCGCCACGTTCGGCATCGCCTCGGCGAGCAGCTTCTTCAGCCGCCGATGCTCATCCTCCAGCGACTTCAGCTTCGCGGCGTCCGACGGCGCCATGCCGCCGTATCTCGCCTTTCAGCGAGAGAAGGTGTGTTCGCTGATGCCATGCTTGCGGCGGAGCTCGGCCGTCGGCATGCGGACCTTTTGCTCGCGCAGCACGCCGATGATCCGCTCCTCGCTGAACCGGCTCTCGCGCAGTGTCCGTCCTCTGCAGACGGACCCTCGTTATCGCCACGGGAGCCAACGGGCGAAAGACCAGTCAAGCACGTCAAGGAAGACCAGCGCTGGCACGGCAAGATCGACGAGATCCCGCTTGCGAGCCGCATCACCTTCGACTTGAACGTCTTCGGTCTGGAGGCCGGGATCGAGGCCGATTACCACCAGACCGCCAACCCCCTGGACGCCGAGCGCGCGGGCAAGCTGGCGGATCTCACCAAATGCGGCAAGCCCGAGCACGAGAAGCGCCGTGCCGGCGCCGGACCGAGAGGGCGCAAGAGCCCCCGGCGCGGCCGCCGCGCCCTACCGCCGTCTGAGCGCCTCGCGGCGCTCGGACACCGCGTTGGCGTGGGCGTCGAAGCCCTCGTAGGTGGCGAGCACCCGGGCGTGGGGGGCGAGGGTCGCGTAGCCCTTGGCCGTCACCTGGGTGATCGAGCTGCGCTTCAGGAAGTCGAAGACCGACAAGGGCGACCACGTCTTGGCGTGGCCGCCCGTCGGCAGCACGCAGTTCACCCCGATGACGAAGTTGCCGAGGGTGAAGGGGGTCCGGTCGCCGAGGAGGATCTCGGCGGCGTTGGTGATTGCGTCGAGATACTGGTGCGGGTCGTCGCCCGTGATCTGCAGGTGCTCGGGCGCGTAGTCGTTCACGAAGGCGATGGCCTCGGCCATCGAGGGCGCAAGCACGATGCCGCCGCGCGGGCCCGTCAGCACGGCCTCGGAGAAACCCGCGAGCGGCGCGCGCATCTCTTTCCAGAGCTCGGGGATCAGCGCGCGGGCGGCCTCGGCGACCGCGCGCGAGTCGGTCACCAGATAGGCCGAGCTGTCGGCGCCGTGCTCGCTCTCGACCAACAGGTCCATCGCCGCCAGCGCCGGATCGGCGGTGCCGTCGGCGAGGACGATCGATTCGCTCGGGCCCGCCGGCAGGCCCGTGTCGATCAGCCCGGCGAGCTGCTGCTTGGCGGCCACCAGCCACGGGCTGCCGGGACCCACGATCTTCATGCAGCGCGGGATCGTCTCGGTGCCGAAGGCGGCGGCCGCCACCGCCACCGCGCCGCCGCACTTGTAGACGGTCTCGACCCCGGCCCGCCGCGCGGCGACCAGGCTGGCGGCGTCGACCCCGCCTTCGGGCGTCGGCGGGGTCAGCACCGCGATCTCCGGCACGCCCGCGATCACCGCCGGCACCGTCGTCATCATCATCACGCTCGGAAAGGCCCCCTTGCCGCGCGGGACGTAGCAGGCGACGGACGGGATCGGGGTGTAGCGGTCGCCGGCGAGCACCCCCGGGCGGATCGTCTCCAGCCACATCCGCTCGGGCTTCTGCCGCTCGTGGACGCGCTTGATGTTCTCGACCGCGAAGGCGATCGCCGCCTTGACCTCCGGCTCGACCAGGCGTTCCGCCTCCTCGAACTCCTCCGCGCTCGCCTTGAGCCGGTCGGGGGTGAGCTCGGCCCGGTCGAACTCGCGGCCGAAGCGGGCGACCGCGGCGTCGCCCTCGGTGCGCACCGCCTCGACGATCCGCGCCACCGGCTCCCGGTAGGGGCCGAGGTCGGCCTCGGTCCGGCGCATCAGCGCGGCGCGGGCGTCCGTGTCCAGCGCGGCGAGGTCGAAAAGATTGACGGCGGCGGGCATGTGCGGGTCCTCGTCTCGGGTCGTGGCGACCGGGGCGGCGTCACCTTGACCCGCCGATACCACCCGCCGGCGCCGCGGTCATCTCCGCGACGGCGCGCGACCGCGCCGGGCCGGATGACGGCGTAACGCTCTGCCCGGCGGCCGTCGGCGAAGGTGGAGACGGCGTCGGGCTTCGCCGCGGGGCCTTTTATGCCGGGCGAGGCGAGCGCCATGCCCGGCGGCGCCAGCCCGCGCCCGGCGGGGCGCTCGGCCGGGAGCCGGCCGATCCTCGCGGCAGCGACGTGGCCTGCCATGGCTCGGCCGTCCAGGGACGCGGTGTGGCAGAAGGCGAGAGCGTGGGGCGCTCCGGCCATGCGCCTGATCGGCGCGAGGTCCTCGACCTCGTACAGCTCGCCCGCGAAGCCGGCGGCCCGCCCGGTGGCCAGCCGGGAGCGACGCCGGCGGCGGTTCAAGGGCGTCTGCGGGGCCTGGCGGTGGCGCGGGTCAGGCGACGAGCACGTCGAAGACGGCGAAGACGTGACAGCCGGCGGCGACGACGACGAAGCCGTGCCAGATCGCGTTGTGGAACGGCAGCGTGGTCCACAGGTGGAAGATGACGCCGAGGCTGTAGAGCGCGCCGCCGAGCCCCACCAGCGTCAGCGTCGACGGCCCGAGCGTGACGGCGAGGGGGCCGACGGCCGGCAGCGCGCACCAGCCGAGCGCGAGGTAGAGCGCCACCGAGCGGCGGCTGTCGAGCCAGCTCGGATGCCAGAGCTTCAAGCTCACGCCGACGACGGCCGCGCCCCAGATCAGCGCCAAGAGCGCGTGGCCCAGGACGCCGCCGAGCGCGACGAGGCCGAAGGGCGTGTAGGTGCCGGCGATCATGACGAAGATCGTCGCCTGATCGAGCCGCCGCAGCAGATCGCGCCAGCGGTTGGGCGGTGTCAGGTTGTGGGCCGCCGAGACCAGCGGCATCGCGACGAGCACCACCGCGTAGATGACGGCGGCGGTGACAACGCCCCCATCGCCCGTTCTCACCACCGCGGCGAGCAGGAGAGCGGCGGCGGCGCCCGCGCCGGCGAAACCCGCGCCGTGGACCGCCGCGTCGGCGAGAAGCTCGGCGTGGCTGTAGGCGCTGCGTGGCTCGTCGCTGGCGCGCGTTACGCTCGCCATCGGGCACGGCCTCATTCGGTTTGCGCGTTGACTGATGGCCGATATATGGCACGCCGACCGGGTCGCACCAAGCGCCGCACGGGCCGCACGCCGCCGCGGCCGAAGGGCGGGGTATCACCGCGAGCTGCCGCGCATCAAGGGATCCGGCGCCGCCGACCCGTGCGCGTTCGCCGCGGCCGGGCTCCGCCTCGGCGGCCGCTCAGCCGGGCCGCAACAACAGCCCGAAGACGAACGCGGAGAGCATCGCGTAGTCGTCGAGCTCGGGCTCCGGGAAGCGATCGACGAGGGGGTAGACGAGGGCGAGCCACAGGACCAGGGCCGCGGCGCCCATGGAGGCGAGGCGCGCGACGCCGCCGACGGAGAGCACCCGGCGCGCGACGAGGTCGGCGGCGGTGAGCGCCGGGCCGCGCAAGAGCTCGAGGAGGTAGGCCGCCTTCACGCCGCTGAAGAAGAGCGCCACCAGCGCCGAGGCGAAGAAGGAGGGGTGGCGCGCCACCAGCGGCTCGAGCACGAGCGAGACGGGCACGATCAACAGCATCTTGATGGAGACGACGCGTACACCGTGCAGGCGCGACCTCGCGAAGCGACGCAGCGCGCTCGGCTCTTCGGCCGGCGTCAGGCGGTAGGGCGGCGCGATGGTCGGCGAGATGGCGGTGCCGAAGGCGAAGGAGCTGACGAAGGCGGCGAGCCGAGGTCGCTCGCTCGCCAAGAGCCCGAGCGCGGCGACGAAGAGCAAGGCGACCCACGCGGCGGTCGCGGCGGCGGCGCTCCAGCCGGGTCGAAGTTGCGGTGCGTGTGGGTCCAACAGCGCCCAGCGGTAGTGCAGCGCCAAGACCGCCGTCGCCGCCGCGAGGAGAACCGCCGAGCTCATGCGCTCCAGGGCCGTTCGTTTCATGCCCGAAACACTTCGCGTTTAACGCGAGCGCAGGAACAGCTCCAGCCCGACGACGCGATCGATCGGTGCAGGCGCCAAGTCGCTGGAACGGGGGTTGGCAGGCACGCCGGCGGCGAGGCCGGGAGCGACGAGGCATGCGGTTGGCGCCGGGGTCCCCCGCAGAGCCTCCCGATGGAGAGAGTGTCGGCATCAAAGCGGACCCGCGAGGAGCTTTCGGCGCTGATGGACGGACGGCTCGACCCGGCGGCATCCCCCTCGGCCGCGAGCGCTGGGAGCGCGCGGCCGTGAGCGAGGTGGCCGAGAAGCTCCGGGCGGTGGGCGACGGCTTCCGCACGCGCGATCTCGGCGAGCACCGCATCGTCCATGTCTTCGTCCATTTCTTCGTCGACGGCATCGCCCGGCGTCTGCGCGCCGGCCGGCCGCGCGAGGCGATCCCGTGCCGGTCGCCTCGGACGGCGCACCCGGCGTGATCCGAGCGCGGGGCGCTGCGTCATGGCCGACGTCGAGGCCGGCATCGCCCCTCCGCGACGGCCGGTGCGCCATCGCCGCACGACCCGAACCACCAACCTTTCGAAGCGGCTGGTCGTCGAGGCGCGCAGGCGGCTTGAGATCGTCCCCAACGGCTTCGGCGCGCTGCTGCGCGCCGGCGAACGCAGGCACGGCCTTCGCTTCGGCGCGTTCGAGACCCGCCGGCTCGCCCTCCTCCGCCAAGCGCTGGGCGACGCGCACGCGGCGTCGATCACGTCGCCGGCAGCGCCGTCCCAGCCCGCTTTGTCCAGCCGTGCGCGGCCTCGATCGACCGTGGACGTAGATGTGGCCGGCACTCGGCGCCAAAGAAGCCGGCGATGAGGCGCAGCACCGTCGTCTTGCCGGAGCCGCTGGGGCCGAGGATGGTCAAGAACTGGCCGCGCTCGACGGCGAAGCTGGCGTCGTCGACGGCGGTGACCGCCCCGAAGCGCTTGGCGACGTCCTCGAGGCGGACCATCGGCGGCTCGCCGGACAACGAAGACCTCGCAACGTCCAGGGTTGACGACGCCCGCAACCTGCCAGAACGCCGAACGACCGCAAGCCGCGAGGACAGCGCCATGACCCCGACCGACCTCTCGATCTTCTCGCTCGCCGGCAAGCGCGCGCTCGTCACCGGCGCCAGCCGCGGCATCGGCCGCGCGCTCGCCTTGGGCCTCGCCCGCTGCGGCGCCGACCTGGCGCTCCTGGCCCGCGACACCGAGGCGCTCGTCGCCGTCGCCGCGGAGATCGAGGCGCTGGGTCGGCGCGCCGTCGCGGTCGAGCTGGACGTGCGCGACGCCAAGGCGATCACCTCGGCGATCGGCCGCGCCGCCGACGCGCTGGGTGGGCTCGACGTCGCGGTCGCCAACGCCGGCATCGAGAACGTGCGGCCCGCGCTGGAGGTCGACGAGGCGCTGTGGGACGAGATCGTCGACACCAACCTCAAAGGGGCGTTCTTCACCGCCCAGGCCGCCGCCCGCCGCATGGATGCCGGCGGCGCCATCGTGACGCTCTGCTCGTTGACCTCCGGCGTCGGCGTGCCGACTGCCGCCCCCTACACCGCGTCCAAGTCCGGACTACTGGGCCTCACCCGCGCGCTCGCGACCGAATGGGCACCCCTCGCCATCCGCGTGAACGGCATCGGCCCCGGCTATTTCCGCACCGCCCTCAGCGAGGTCTTCTACCAGGACCCCGACTGGCAGGCGTCGATGCGCGCCAAGATCCCGATGGCCCGCTTCGGCGAGCTCGACGACCTCGTGGGCTCGGTCGTCTTCCTCGCCAGCGACGCCAGTCGCTACGTCACCGGCCAGCTCCTCTACGTCGACGGCGGCTTCATGGCGTCGGTGTGATCAGCCGGGCGCTTGGCGGTCTTCGTCCGCCACCTCGCGCTCGAGGGCGGCGACGCGTTCGTCGATGGGGGGATGGCTCGCGAGCCACGACACCTGCGCCGCGCCGCCCGCCGGGTGGAGGGCTGCGATCTTGCGCAGCATCGCGATCTGGGGCGCGGTGCCGTAGCCGGCCTTCTGCATGAGGCCGCTCGCGAAGGCGTCGGCCTGGAACTCGTCGGTGCGCGACAGCTTCGAGAGCACGAGCTGCGAGAGCAGGTTGCCGCCTTGGATCGCGAGCCCCGGGTTGATGCGGCCGAGCAGCACGAAGGCGACCGCCCGCGCGATGTGGGTGAGCCACACCGCGCGCATGCGCTTGGGCGCATGGCCCAAGGCGACGTGGCCCAGCTCGTGGGCGATGATCGAGCCCATCTCGACGGCGTTGAACCGCCCGCGCTTGAACTCCGCCAAGAGGCCGTCGGTCAGGTAGATGCCGCCGTCCGGCGCGGCGAAGGCGTTCACGATCGGCGAGCCGACCGCGTACACCGCCGGCCGCTCGATGCCCACCGCCCGCGCCAGCCGGCCGGTCACGCGGTTGAGCTCGGGTTCCTCGAGCGGGCGGCGGTTGCGCGCGAGCCGCCCCGCACCGCCGCCCGAGAGGCGCCTCAGCACGGCGGCGATGACGAGACCCGCGAGCGCCAGCAGCACGAGCCGGATCATGGGCGGCGGAGGCTCCTTCGATCATGCGCGAACGGATGTGCGAACCGCCTTGGTGGGGGCGGCCCTCGGCATGGACATGTGGCGCGCGGCCGTCGCCCGCAACGGGTGCGGCGGTCGCGCCGCGTTCCCCGGTCGTAGGGCGGCCGCATCGCCCCGACCGCTGGCGCCGCCCGGCACCGCACCGCCGGGTCTTCGCGAGGTCGGGGCGCGCCGACGCCGCGCGCGAGACGATGGCCCGCTGCCTCGACAAGCGCGCCTCGCTCGACACCAACATGGCCGAGGACGGCAACGGCCCCCGTCATACCCCCGCAACCCGCTGCGCCCGAAGGAAAAAACGCCGTTTTGGGTTCGTTCGGCAAATCCCGACTCGACCCCTCGCGCTCCGCTCGCCGAGGCCGTTCTTCGCCTCCTCTAGGATAACAAACCTAGAGGCGTCGCGCCAACCCCCGGTGCCGCCGCCGGCGTCTCGACGCGCGGTGAGGGTGCGGGCGCGGCCGCGGTGCCGGCGCCTGAGCCGCGCCGGCGCGCACGGGGGGCGGGTGCGCGCGCCTGAGCGGGTTCGCCCGACCGGCGTCAGGCGAGGTCCTTGCGGCGGCGGATCTCCGCGAAAACCGCGGCGGCGGGGTCGTCGCGCATGCCCAGATGCTGGCGGATCGCGGCAGTGTCGGCGCGCAGGAACGGGTTGGTGGCGAGCTCTTCGCGGATCGTCGTCGGCACGGTCGGCTCGCCGCGCTCGCGCGCCTCTTCGATCTTGCGCGCCCGCGCGGCCAGCTCGGCGTTGTCGGGGTCCACGGTGAGCGCGAAGCGGGCGTTGGCGAGGGTGTATTCGTGGCCACAATAGACCTTGGTCTCGGGTGGCAGGGCGGCGAGCTTGCCGAGCGAGGTCCACATCGCGGCGGCGTCCTCCTCGAAGAGCCGGCCGCAGCCGAGCACGAACAGCGTGTCGCCGGAGAAGAGCGCCGGATCGTCCGGGAAGTAGTAGCAGACGTGCCCCGCCGTATGCCCCGGTGTTTCGACGATCTGGGCGACGGCGTGGCCGAGCGCGAAGCTCTCGCCCTCGGCGACGGTGAGATCGAGCACGGGCATGCGGTTGAACTCGCCGCGCGGACCGACCGCCTTGCAGCCGGTGCGCCGCTTGAGCTCCGCGACGCCGCCGACATGGTCTTGGTGGTGATGGGTCAGCACGATCCAGTCGAGCCGGCGACCGCGCTGTTCGAGGGCGGCGAGCACGGGTGCCGCCTCGCCCGGGTCGACGACGGCGGTGCTGCCGGTCTCCACTTCGGTCAGGAGGTAAGCGTAGTTGTCGCGCAGGATCGCGATCGTCTCCACGTGCAGCCGCGTCATCGGGTGCCCTCCAAAGCGCCGTTGGTTTCCCTTAAAAACACCGCTAGGAATAGGGTACGCTACGGGACGCGACCACGGAATGCGCTGATGCGGCCGGCGATCGACGAACTCGAAGCCTTTTACGCGAGCCCCCGCGGCCGATTGGCCACGGGGCTGATCGAGCGGCGGCTGGAGGCGCTCAGGCCCGCCGAGCGTGGGCTCAGGGTTCTGGGCCTCGGCTACGCCGCGCCCTTTATCGCCAATTTCGCTCTGCATGCGGAGCGCGTCGCCGCCCTCATGCCGGCGGAGCAGGGGGGAAACCGCTGTCGCGGCATGCGCGGCAATGTCGGCGCGCTGGTCGAGGAGACGACGTTGCCGCTCGCCGACTGCAGCGTCGACGTCGCGGTGCTGGCGCACGCCGTCGAGACCTCCGATCGGGTTCACCGGCTCTTGCGCGAGGTCTGGCGCGTCCTCGACGAGCCGGGCCGCCTGATCGTGATCGCGCCGAACCGGCGGGGTCTTTGGTGTCTCGCCGAACGCACGCCCTTCGGCTACGGCCGCCCCTACAGCGCGTCGCAGTTGAAGCAGCTGCTCGCCGCCAACCTGTTCACGCCGCTGCGCCACGAGCGCGCGCTCTACGTGCCCCCCTTCACCTCGCCGATGTGGCTGCGGACCGCCCCGGCCTGGGAGCGCACCGGCTCTCGCTTCGCGCGGCAGTTGAGCGGGGTCGTCATCCTCGAGGGCGAGAAGTCGCTCGCCGCCGGCACGCCCGTGCGCGCCGACGAGGCGGTCCGCGCCGGGCGCGTCGTTCACTTGCCGGTTCGACCGGCCGCCGCCCGCACCGAGGTCGACGTCGCGCGCCGCCGGACCGCGGCGGCGTCGCGTGCCGTCGCCTTTACCCGGCACCGGCGCCGCGCTTAGACTACGGCGTTCTCTCTCGCGGCGGTTGTGCCATGACCGAAGACGACTTCGAGGATCTCGCCGAGCTGCGGCGGGAGATCGACCGTATCGATTCCGCACTGCTCGCCCTTCTGGTCGAGCGCCGTGAGGTCAGCGAGCGCATCGGCACGCGCAAGCGCAACGGCGGTCGGGCGCTGCGGCCCGGACGCGAGGCGGCGGTGCTGCGCCGGCTCGTCGACGAGGCCGCGGGGGCGCTGCCGACCGACGCCCTGGTGCGGCTCTGGCGCGAGATCTTCGCCCTTGCCACCCGCGCGCAGGGCCCCTTCGCGGTGACCGTGTGCACGCCGGCCGGGGACCGCGCCGTGTGGGAGCTCGCCCGCGCCCATTTCGGCCACGCCACGCCCTTTCGCCGGGCCGATCGCCCGGCGCAGGCGCTCAGGGAGGTCGCCGAGGACGAGGCGCAGGCCGCGGTTCTGCCGCCGCCCGGGGACGACATCTTGTGGTGGACCGGCCTGATCGAGTCGCGGCCGCGTCTGCACGTCACCGCCAGGCTGCCGTTCGTCGGGGGCGAGGCGAGTGGTGATGCCGGCGGTGCCGAAGCCATGGTCGTGTCCGCCCGGCCGCCGGATCCCTCGGGCGACGACGCCACGTTGTTGGCGCTGGGCGCCGACGGCGGCTCGAGCCGCGGTCGGCTGCGCGATCTCCTCGCGGGCGCCGGCTTGCAGGCCACGTGGCGCGGGGTGACGGGCGCCGACGGCGGGTCCGATGCGTGGCACCTGGTCGAGGTGGCCGGCTTCGTCGATGCCGATGACCCGCGCTTGCGCGACCTGCCCCGTGACCATCCGCGCGAGCTTCAACGCTGCGTGCGTATCGGCGCTTGGGCGCGGCCGCTCGCGCTGGACGACCGCTGAGGCACGAGCGCTCGGCTCTTCCGTCGATGCCGCCGAGCGCTTAGACGTGTCGCACCGCGCCGGCCGGCGGTCGGGCGCGTCACGCGCAGCAATTGGGAGAACGCCGCGATGGCAGGACCACGCCCGCGGCCGGGCATTCTCGACATCGAGGCCTATGTGGGCGGCAAGGCCGCGACCGCGGTGGGCGCCCCGGTCGCCAAGCTGTCGGCGAACGAGACGCCGCTCGGGCCCAGCCCGCGCGCGCTCGAGGCCTATCGCGGGCTCGCCGACCGGCTCCACCGCTACCCCGACGGCGGCTCGCGCGAGCTGCGCGCGACGCTCGCCGCGCGCGACGACCTCGCGGTCGATCGCCTCGTCTTCGGCGCCGGCTCGGACGAGCTGATCTCGCTGTTGATCCGCAGCTACGCCGGGCCCGGCGACGAGGTGGTCCACAGCGCCCACGGCTTCTTGATGTACCGGCTCTCCACCCTCGCCGCCGGGGCGACGCCGGTGGCAGCCCCGGAGGAGGCGCTCACCACCTCGGTGGACGCGGTGCTGGCGCGCGTCACGCCGCGCACTCGCCTCGTCTTCCTCGCCAACCCGAACAACCCGACCGGCACCTATCTGCCCACCGCCGAGATCGCCCGGCTGCACGCGGGGCTGCCCCCGGACGTCCTCTTGGTGCTGGACGCGGCCTATCGCGAGTACGTCGACGCCGCCGATTACGACGACGGCCGCGCGCTCGCCCGCGACGCCGCCAACGTCGTCGTGCTCGGAACCTTCTCGAAGATCATGGGGCTCGCCGCCCTGCGCCTCGGCTGGGCCTACGCGCCGGCCACGGTCGCCGACGTCTTGAACCGCGTGCGCGGGCCGTTCAACGTCTCCGCCCCGGCGCAGGAAGCGGGCGTCGCGGCGCTTCGCGACCACGACCATCTCGCCGCGGCCAAAGCCCACAACGACCGCTGGCGCCCCTGGCTCGAGGAACGCCTGCACGCGCTCGGCTACGCCACGACCGCGAGCGTCGCCAATTTCGTCCTGATCCGTTGTCGCGACGTCGATGCCGCCGCGGCTGCGCTCGCCGTGCTCGAGCGGGGCGGGGTGCTGGTGCGCGCGATGGGCGCCTACGGGCTGCCGGCGTCGGTGCGCCTCAGCGTCGGGCTGGAGGAGGAGAACCGCCGCGCGATCGACCTCCTCGCCGCGGCGCGCGCGGAGCGCGTGGCTTGAGCTTCGAGAGCCGCCGCCTCGCCCTGATCGGCACCGGCCTGATCAACGGCTCCTTGGCGCTCGCCCTCAAGCGGGCGGGTGCGGTCGGCCACGTGGTCGGCTGCGCCCGCCACGACGCCACGCTCGAGCGCGCCCGCGCCCGCGGCTTGTGCGACAGCGCGACGACCGCCGTCGAGGCGGCGGTCGCCGGCGCCGACATGGTCGTGCTCGGCACCCCGTCCGGCGCCATCGGCGAGGTCGCCGCGCGGCTCGCGCCGGGCCTCGACGCCGCCGCGGTCGTCACCGACGTCGGCTCGGTCAAGCAGGTCGTCGTCGAGGCGGTGCGCGCCGCCCTGCCGCGCCCGGCCCGTTTCGTCGGCGGGCACCCGGTGGCCGGCACCGAGCACTCGGGCCCCGATGCCGCCTTCGCGAGCCTGTTCGAGCGCCGGCGCTGCATCCTGACCCCGGTCGCGGGTACCGATGCCGCCGCGGTCGCGCGGGTCCGGGCGATGTGGGAGCTCGTCGGCTCGACCGTCGACGAGATGACGCCCGAGCACCACGATCGCGTGCTGGCGGTGACCTCGCACCTGCCGCATCTCATCGCCTACACCATCGTCGGCACCGTCGCCGATCTCGAGGAGCAGGCCCGCGCCGAGGTCTTCAAATACGCCGCCGGCGGCTTCACCGACTTCACCCGCATCGCCGCCTCCGATCCGGTGATGTGGCGCGACGTCTTCTTGAACAACAAGGAGGCGACGATCGAGATGCTGGGGCGGTTCACCGAGGATCTGATCGCGCTGCAGCGCGCCATCCGCTGGGGGCAGGGCGACGTCCTCGAGGACCTCTTCACCCGCACGCGCGCCATCCGTCGCGGCGTGGTCGAGGCCGGCCAAGCCTATGTTCGCCAGCCCGAGGACCCGCTGGCGGCCAAGCCTTAAATCACCGCCGGTCTTGGCCGCCGTTCTCCCGGGTGCGCCGGTCAGACCTCGCGCAGGCCGCGGAACCACCACCCCATGAGCGGCTCGGCGATGTAGGAGGCGAGCGTCCGTTCGTCGGTCTTGATCCGGACCTCCACCGGCGCGCCCGAGACCACGCCGTTGTGGTCGAGGGCGAAGCTCATCGCCTCCGGCGAGAGTTCGAGCCAGGCGCGGTAGTAGGAGGCACCGTCCTCGGCGTCGGTGCGGCCGGCGTCGATGCGCGTCAGCGTCGCCTTCAGATTGGAGACGTAGCGGCTCGGCAGCCCGGTGAACGTGATGTCGGCGGTTTGACCGACCGCGACCTTGTCGACGTCGGTGGGCGCGAGGCGTGCCTGAATGACGAAGGACTCGCCCCGCGGCACCAGGGCGAGCGCCTCGCTGTTGGGCTCCAGCACCGCCCCGGCCCCGGTGAACCGCAGGTCGATGACCGTGCCGTCGGTGGGGGCGCGGAGCACGAGGTTCGCGAGCCGGCTCTCGAGCGACGCCAGGGACGCCTCGATCTCGGCGAGCTGGGCGGCGTTGTCCGAGCGCTCGCGCTCGTAGCGCCTGAACGCATCGGCCTCTTCGTTGGCGTATTGCAGCCGCGCGTCGTTGATCGCGATCCGCGCGCTTTGCAGCTGCAGGTGGATCTCGGAGAGTTCACTCGCGATGTTGTGGCGTTGGCGGCGGATCTCCATCACCTGCATCTTCGGCGCCGCGGCGCGCCGCTCCAGCTCTTCGAAGAGCTTCACTTGCTCCTCGATCTCGGCGAGCTCGCTGGTCTTGACGTCCTCGGTCGCGGAGAGCCCTTCGATCTCCGCGCGCTTGAGCGCGATGCGCTCGTTCAAGAGATCGAGGCGGCGCTGCTGGGCGTCGGCCTCGCGCCGCAACAGGCGCTGATGGCGCGCGATGATCGCCGCGGGCGCCTCGACGTCGAGCGCGAGTTCGTCGCGCTCCTCGATGAGCGCATCGAAGCGCGCGACGGTGACGGCGAACTCGGCGCGCCGCTGGCGCAGCACCGCGAGCTGACGCTCCAACTCCGGGTTTTCCAGCTCCATGAGGGGCTCGCCGGCCTCCACCTCCTGACCGTCGTGCACGAACACCTCGACCACCCGGCCGCCGGAGGCGTGACCGACGGGCAGGCGGTTGGAGAGGTGGACGAGCTCACCCGACGCCACCGCGCCGGCGGCCAGCGGATGCTCGAGGGAAACGTAGGTGAGCCCGCCGAAGAAGGCGGCGCCCGCCAGCATCGCGACGAGCACGGGTCGCCGCAGGAATTGCCAGAACGTCGTCATGCCGTCGCTGCCAGTCGCGTCGGTTGCCGCAGGCGGTTGATGATCTCGTCGGCGGGACCGTCGGCGCTGATCTGCCCGCCCCGCAAGACGAGAACGCGCGAGGCCAGCTGAGCCAGCCGCAGGTCGTGCGCTCGCCGGCGGTGAAGCGGGCGGTGGCGTTACGCAGGATGACCTGGTCGGGGCCCAACAGCAAAGACGCCTTCTTGGCGACGAGGTCGGGCTCGCCGCGATCCTCGGCGTGCGCGACGGCGAGAACCTGTTCGTCGACGACGACGGCCGCTGGGACGCCGGCTACGTCCCGGCGTTCGTGCGGCGCTACCCGTTCGTCTTCGCCAACCTTAGCGATCGCAACCGCCTCACCCTGTGCGTCGACGAGGCCTCGGACGCGTTGAACCACGAGGGCCGCGGCGAGCGCCTGTTCGACGGCGCCGGCGCGCGCACGACCTACCTCACGCGCGTCCTCGATTTCATGCAGCGCTATCAGGCGGCGCTGCGGCGCACGCGGCTGTTCGCCCGCCGGATCGAGGAATTCGGCCTGCTCCGGAACGTCCAGGCGCAACTGCGCCTGGGCGAAGGCGGGAGCGTGCAGCTGCGGGGCTTTCGCACCATCGACCGTCGGCGGCTGAAGGCGCTGCCGGCGAAGACGGTCCACGAGCTCTTCGCCTCCGACGGGCTCGAGGCGCTCTATCTGCACCTGGCGTCGCTGCGCCATCTGCGGCGGCTGGGTGAGCGGGCTGCCCGCCGCGGGGCGCCGCGGCCGCGGGTCGAGGGCGCCGGCGACCACCCCATCGACGCCGGCGACATCCGGTTGAACTGACCGCGCGACGGGCGCTCAACCCGCCGGGTGCGGGCGCATCCGCCGGGGCAGATCGCCGATCGTGCCCATGGCGTGGCGCATGAACAGGCGCTTGGCGACGGGCAGGCGGTCGACCAGCGCGAAGCCGAGATTGCGCGCCACGCGCAAGGGCGTCAGGTCGTTGGCGAAGAGCCGGTTGATCCCGTCGGTGATCGCCACCAGCGCGGTGGTGTCGAGCCCGCGCCAGCGCGCATAGGCGTCGAGCGCCTCCGCCGCGCCGAGATCGAGGCCGAGGGCGGCGCGATCGGCGGTGATCTCGGCGAGGGCGGCGACGTCGCGCAAGGCGAGGTTCCAGCCCTGCCCGGCGATCGGGTGGATGCCGTGGGCGGCGTCGCCCACCAGCGCGGCGCGGGTCGCGGTGAACCGCTCGACGGTCGCCAGCACCAGCGGGAAGGTGCGCACCGGGCTCGCGAGCGCGATGTCGCCGAGGCGCGCACCGACCCGATCGGCGACCTCGGCGACGAAGGCCGCCGCCGGCAGGGCCGCGACCTCGCGCGCGAGGTCGCGTTCGAGCGCCCAGACGATGGACGAGCGCTCGTGCGGCATCGGCAAGACCGCGAACGGCCCGTCGGGGAAGAAGTGCTCGCTGGCGAGACCCTGGTGCGGGCGGCTGTGGGCGAGCGTGGCGACGATGCCGTCCTGGCCGTAGTCCTTAAAGGCGGCGCGGATGCCGAGGCGCTCGCGCAGCTGCGAGAACTTGCCGTCGGCCGCGACCAGAAGCCCGGCGCGGACGGTGCGGCCGTCGGCGAGGGTGAGCGCCGCGCCGTCGCGGTCGGTCGCAATGTCGGTGTAGGTCGCCGGCATCCACAGCTCAACCGACGGCAGCGCGCGGGCGCGCGCGAGCAGCGCGTCGCGGATCACGGCGTTCTCGACGATCCAGCCCATGGGCTCGGCGCCGATCTGGCTATGGTCGTAGTGGACGGCGAAGGGCGAGCCCTTCTCGCGGACCTCGATGTCGAGGATCGGCTCGCCCGCCGCTTCCATCGCGTCGAAGGCGCCCACGGCGCGCAAAAACCGCGCCGAGCCCAGCGCCACCGCCGTCACCCGCGGGTCGGCGTTGCGCGACGGCGGGGCGTCGGCCGGGACGCGGTCGACGACGACGGTCGCGATGCCGTCGGTGCCCAAGGCGCAGGCGAGCGCCAGTCCGGTCATGCCGCCGCCGACCACGGCGACGTCGAAATGCGCGGTCTCGGTCATGGCGGCGGATATGGCGGCAGCGAGCCGGGATTGTCATCGCGCGAAAGGTCGCGGCTGCGAGCAATCGCACCGTGTCTGCCTATGAAATAGGCAAATGCGCGACGGCTGCGCGGCGCTATGGGGTCGCCTTGCTCGAAAACGCGTCAGCAAGGACCGTGGCATAGCGCTTGCTGCTTCGCGGGGGATGCGTCGTGCGCGTCGGAGACCCGGCGGGCGACGAGCGCGTGCACGTCCGGGTGTCTGATGGCCGGGTGCCTGGAGGGACGACAGGTGGAGAACGACATGCAACCCAAAAATCGCGCGTGGCTGGTCGCTGGCGCCGTCGGGGCTCTCGCCGTGGCGGCCGGGCCGGCCCTGGCGCAGGACGGCGACGTGGCCGCCCTTCGCGCCGACATGGAGTACGTGTTCAACACGCTCCTCTTCTTGATCGGCGGCTTCCTCGTGATGTGGATGGCCGCCGGCTTCGCCATGCTGGAGGCCGGGCTCGTCCGCAAGAAGAGCGTGGGCGTCCAGTGCCTCAAAAACCTCACGCTTTACTCCGTCGCCGGCCTGATGTTCTGGGTGGTGGGCTACAACCTGATGTACGACGGGGTCGACGGCGGCTATTTCGGCAGCTTTACGCCGTGGAGCGCGGGCGAGCCGACCGTGGATGACGGATACTCGCTGCACTCGGACTGGTTCTTCCAGATGGTGTTCGTGGCGACCGCCGCCTCCATCGTGTCCGGGACCGTGGCCGAGCGCATCAAGGTCGTGCCGTTCTTGATTTTCGTGGCCGTCCTGACCGGCATCTTCTACCCGATCACCGGCTCTTGGGTCTGGGGCGGCGGCTGGCTCGCCGAGCTGGGCTTCTCGGACTTCGCCGGCTCGACCATCGTGCATTCGGTCGGCGGCTGGGCCGCGCTCGCCGGCGCCATCGTCCTCGGCGCCCGCCGCGGCCGCTTCACCCCCGACGGCAAGCCGCAGCCGATGCCGGGCTCGTCGCTGCCGCTCGCCACGCTCGGCACCTTCATCCTCTGGCTCGGCTGGTTCGGCTTCAACGGCGCCTCGCAGCTGGCGTTGGGCTCGGTCGTCGACGCCGATTCGGTGGGGCGCATCTTCATGAACACCAACCTGGCGGCGGCCGGCGGCGTCATCGCGGCGATGCTCACCTGCCTGGTGATCTACCAGAAGGTCGACCTCTCGCTCGTGCTGAACGGCGCGATCGGCGGGCTGGTCTCGATCACCGCGGAGCCGCTGACGCCGCTGCCGCTCGCCGCGATCTGCATCGGTGCCGTCGGCGGTGTGCTGGTCGTCGTCACCGTGCCGCTGCTCGACAAGCTCAGGATCGACGACGTCGTCGGTGCCATCCCGGCGCATCTGGTCTGCGGCCTCTGGGGCACGATCGTCGTGCCGCTCACCAACAGCGGTGCCAGCTACGTCACCCAGGCGATCGGCATCGTCGGCTTCGGCGTCTTCACCTTCGTCGCCAGCCTGATCGTCTGGAGCATCCTCAAGGCGGTCGTGGGCATCCGCATCCGCGAGGAGGACGAGGACGCCGGCATCGACCAGGTGGAGCTCGGCATCGACGCCTATCCGGAGTTCGGCCGCACGATGGCCTACTGATCCCCCAACCAGCGCTCGCGAGGGGGCCCGGCGGTCCGGCCGGGCCCCTTCTTTATGCCGTCGCCACCGCCATCGCTAAAATGCTTCCCAATGTCTTTGCGCCTTTTCTCGAAATAAATTTCGATATCCGCTAAATAGAAAATGACATCACCAGCGAAAATTCTTGTTATGGCTGATTTTTATTTGCTATGTGCTGTCGTCGTACGGATTGAACCGGAACTCGGCGAGGCAGCGCGATGTCCACCTTTCAAGCCAAGCAAGGATTACTGGCGCGGCCCAGCAACGACGAGGCGGTGTCGGACGCATCACTCGCCCCCTTCCCGCTGCACCCGGCGGCATTCGATTTCTCGAGCTGGAACCTGCGGCACATCGAGCTCGAGTTCGAAGCGGAGCCGGGCTTGTTGTGGATGCGCTTCACGCATCCCGAGCGGCCCTGCTTCAGCGCCGGCCTGCTCGACGAGCTGTCGGAGGTCGTTCGGCGGATGCACGCCTGCGGTCGTCTCGGGCTCGAACCGGCGGGCTTGCGCTATTTGGTGCGCGCGTCGAAGCGGCCGGACGTCTGGTGCTACGGTGGCGATCTCGCCCATTTCGTCGCCTGCATCCGGGCCGGCGACGCCGAGGGCCTTCGCACCTACGCGCACCGCTGCGTCGATCTCGTCTACCAGAACTACCGCAGCTTCGATCTGCCGATCACGACGGTCGGCCTGGTCCAGGGCGACGCCCTCGGCGGCGGTTTCGAATCGCTGCTCTCCGACGACGTCATCATCGCCGAGCGCGGCGTGCGGATGGGCTTGCCGGAGATCCTCTTCAACCTGTTTCCCGGCATGGGGGCCTACAGTTTCCTCGCGCGCAAGGTCGGCGGCGGGCTGGCGCGGCGGATGATCACCTCCGGCGAGCTCTTCACCGCCGAGGAGCTCTACGAGATGGGGGTGGTGGACGTGCTGGCGAACCCGGGCGAGGCGGAGGCGACCCTGCGCCGCTACGTCGCCAAGAACGCGCGCCGCCGGCGCACCCTCGACGTCCTGCGCGCGGTCGACCGGCGCAGCCAGGAGGTGACCTACGACGAGCTGATCGACGTCACCGAGCTCTGGGTCGAGCGGGCACTCGAGCTCGAGCCCCAGGATCTGCGCAAGATGGAGCGTCTGGCGCAAAGTCAGACAAAGCGTCTGGCGAGTTGATGCCGCGCGGCGAAGCCTCCGCACAGACGGCCGCCCGCAAGGCGGCGGCCGTCGCCTCCAAGGCGCCGGCGAGGTCGCGGCGCAGCGTCGGCGCCCTCGCCCGCAGGGTGTCGGCCTCGATCGATTTCACCACCAGGCAGCGCTCGAACAGCGCCGTCGCGCCGAGATGGGTGGCGGCGCTGCGCAGGGCATGGGCGGCGTCGCGAAACCGGCGGACGTCGCCTTCGTCGGCCGCCTCGCCCAACTCGACCACCAGGCGCTCGCCGTCGGCGATGAAGGACTCGACGAGTTCGCGGACGAACTCGGCGTCGCCGAGCTCGCGCAGCATCCGTAAGCGGTTGAGGTCGAGGACCTCGGCGGTGGCCACGGTCGCGCCGGTGGGCTCGGCCGTCGGCGGGGTGGCGCGCGCGGCTGCATCGGCGGCGCCGACCAGGGTCGCGAGCAGCCCGGCGCCGTCGACCGGCTTGGTGAGATAGGCGTCGAAGCCGGCCTCAGCGCAGGCCTCGCGGGTCTTCGCGGTCGCGTCGGCGGTCAGCGCGATCAGCCGCGGGCGATCGGCGTCCGTCGCCGTCAGCCGGCGCGCGACGTCGATCCCGTCGAGCTCCGGCATGTTGAGGTCGAGCACGACGACGTCGAAATGCGAGCGCTCGACCGCCGCCAGCGCCGCCGCGCCGTCGGCCACGAGCTCGGTGCGGTGTCCGGCCTGGGTGAGCAGGCGCTCGATGACCCGGCGGTTGACCTCGTGATCGTCGGCGACGAGCACGTCCAAGGAGCGATCGCCCGCATGCACGCGCACCGGCTCTCCGTCCAGCGCCGGTGCGGCGGGCACGAGCGCAGCGCGCACGAGCCGACGAAGGACCCCCGCATCGGCGTCCGCCGGGAGCACGGCGAGCGCGTCGGGGACGTCGGCGCCGTCGCCCCAGACGAGCAGGGCACGGCCGTGGCGGCGGGCCGGCGGCGCCGGTGACGCGTCGCGACACCAGAGGTCGACGGTGGCGTTGGTCGCCCCGTCCGCCGCTTCGGCGGCGGAGCGCCAGTGCGGAACGGCCGCGGTGAGGATCTCGCGCTTGGCGGCGTCCGGCGTGCCGTGGACGACGACCAGGCTCGCCGCGGCGGGCGGCGGATCCGCGCGGACGCGGACGGGAAGCGCGATCGCGAAGCGGGTGCCGACGCCGACGGTGCTGTCGAGGCGGAGCGTCCCGCCGGCGCCGTCGACCAGCCGTTTGACGATCGCGAGCCCCAGCCCGCTGCCGCCGGGGCGCCGCGTCTTCGGGTCGTCGACCTGGGTGAACCGCTCGAAGATGTGGGCTTGCGCCGCGGGCGGAATGCCGCAGCCGGTGTCGACGACGGCGAGTTCCAGGTGAACGTCCGTCGGCCCGTCGCGCAGGCCCGCCTCGAGGCGCACGTGGCCGGCATCGGTGAACTTCACCGCATTGGCGACGAGGTTGATGAGGATCTGGTGAACGGCGCGGCGCGGCCCATCGAGCTCGCCCACGAGCGTGGGGTCGATGCGCAGCTGCAGCGCGAGACCCTTGGCGGCGGCGCGATGCGCCAGCATCTCGCGGACCTCGTGCAGCAGGCGGTGGACGTCGAACCCCTCGACGTCGATCCGTTCCGCGCCGGCCTCGATGCGGGCGATGTCGAGGAGATCCTCGATCATGTTCAACAGGCCGTGCCCGGAGCTGTGGATCGTGCGCACCATCTCGCGCTGCTGCGCCGACAGCGCCCCGCCGCGCAGCAGCTCCGCCATGCCGAGGATGGCGTGCAGCGGGGTGCGCAGCTCGTGGCTCATCGTCGCCAAAAAGCGCGACTTGGCCTCGCTCGAGGCCTCGGCGCGGCGGCGCGCCCGGTGCAGATGCTGCAACAGCCGCAGGCAGTAGCCGGGGATCAGCACGAGGCCGAGGACGAGGCCGATCGCGAGCGCGCCCTGGAGCTGCCAGGCGGGGTGCAGCGTCACCAAGGGGATGAACAGCAAGACGGAGACCAGCGCCGAGCCCACCAGATGCGCCGGGCCGTAGCGAAAGCCGTGGCCCAGCGTGACCCAGAGCAGGAGCGGGTAGAGCAGGGCCATCGCCTCGCCGCCGACCGCCATCGCGACGACGATGGCGACGTGGTCGAGACCGCTCCAGAGCGCCCGGCGGACGCGACGAACCGCCGGATCGGCCACGATCCAGGCGAAGTGGAGCAGCGACAGCGTGCCGATGGCGTAGCCCACCTGGGGGACCGTCGGCACCCACCACGGCGCCGGCGGCGCCGGCAGCGGCCCGACCAGCGCGTAGGCGAGAAGCAGGCCGACGATGGCGATCCGCACCAGCGCCTGCTCGTGCTCGGTATCGCCGCGCGCGGCCAACCGGTGCCGCACCCGGCGGACCACGGCGCGAAGCCGCGGGGCGGGGAAAGGGGTCGCCACCGCCGAGGCCGCGGCTCAGCGCCGGTCGAACAGGGCGATGACCGGTGCCGCGGGGCGCCCCTCGAGGAACCGCGCGGCGAAAGCGGAGGCCGGCACCGGCGGGCTGAACAGCCGGCCCTGGACGGCGTCGCACCCCATCTCGCGCAACAGCTTGAGCTGCTCGGAGGTCTCGACCCCCTCGGCGACCACGGTCAACTGCAGCTTGTGGCAGAGCTGGATGATGCCTTCGACGATCGAGCGGTCGCTGCGGTTGGTCGCGAGATTGCGGATGAAGCTCTGGTCGATCTTGAGCTTGGAGACCGGCAGACGGCGGACATAGGAGAGCGAGGAATAGCCGGTGCCGAAGTCGTCCAGCGAGAGGGTGACCCCGAGCGCGCACAGGCGTTCGAGGCTCTCGAGCGCGGTCTGGGTGTGATCGATCACCGAGGTCTCGGTGAGCTCGAGCTCGATCGCGGCCGGATCGATGCCGGTCTCCTTCAAGATCCGCTCGACCGTGAGCTCGATGCCGGGCGCGCGGAGCTGTGCCGGCGAGATGTTGATGGCGAGGCGCGTCGCGAAGCCGCGGGCATGCCAGCCGTGCAGCTCGGTGAGCGCGTCGGTCATGACCAGGTTGGACAACGAGCCGATGAGCCCCAGCTCCTCGCACAGGCCGATGAACTCGCCCGGCAGCACGAGGCCGTGGCGTGGATGCTCCCAGCGCACCAGCACCTCGGCGCCCACCACCTCCTCGTCGGCGAGCGTGATCTGCGGCTGGTAGTGCAGGACGAACTGCCCGCGGGCGAGCGCGTCGCGCAGGTCGCGCTCCATCGCCATCAGCCGCGACGCCGTGGCGTTCATGTCCTGGGCGTAGAAGCGGTAGTCGTCGCGGCCGGCGGCCTTGGCGCGGTACATCGCGAGCTCGGCCTTGCGGGTGATCTGATCGGCGCTGCGGCCGTCGCGGGGGATGAGCGCGATGCCGAAGCTGGCGCCGGAATGGATCTCCTGACCGCGGACGATGAAGGGCTCCTCGAAGGCCTCGCGCAGGCGGACGACGAGGTCGACCGCGTCGTCGACGCGGCGCAGGTCGGTCGCCAGGATGGCGAACTCGTCGCCGCCGAGCCGGGCGAGGGTGTCGCCCTCGCGCAGCCGCTTGGCGAGGCGCTGGGCGACGCCCAACAGCAGCTCATCGCCGAAGCTGTGGCCGAAGACGTCGTTGATGCTCTTGAACCGGTCGAGGTCGAGCATGACGAAGGCGGAGATCTCGCGGTTGCGCATCGTCCGCGCGCCTTCCTGCTGAAGGCGGTCCAACAGGCGATCGCGGTTGACCAGCCCGGTGAGGCGGTCGCGGTGACGGGCCTCGCTGAGTTGCTTCTCGGCGCGGCGGATGTCGGTGACGTCGACGCCGACGGCGACGACGTGGCTGACCTGGCCGGCGGCGTCGAAGACCGGCGAGCGGGTGGTGAGGACCAACCGGCGTTCGCCGCCCTTTTCGACCACCTCCTGCTCGCTCGCCGACAGCGCCGCGCCGGTGTCGAAGACCTTGGTGTTGAGCACGGTCTCGTGGTCGCCGTTGGGCCCGCCGAGGATCAGCGACGCCGGCTGGCCGACCGCGTCGTCGCCGAAGACCGCGCGCCAGCGCCGATTGGCGAGGTCGATGCGGCCGTTGCGGTCGACGGTGTGCACCGTCGCCGGCAGACGGTCGAGCAGCCGGTACCACTCGGCCTGCATCTTGGCGGTGCGCGAGCGGTCGTCCTTGAGCGTCGCGGCGAGCACCCGCGCGCGCTCCTCGAGGAGCTTCTGCTGGCGGCGCAGGGTCAGCAGGTTGCGCGCCCGGGCGCGGAATTCCAGATGGTCGACCGGGCTCAACAAAAAGTCGGTGGCCCCGGCCTCGAGCGCCCGGTAGCAGTAGTCGCGATCCTCGTAGACGGTGATGACGATGATCGGGGTTTCGTCGCCGCCGGGCAGGGCGCGGAACGCGGCGATGAAACCGGCGCCGTCCATTTGCGGCATCTTGTAGTCGGTGACGACGAGGTCGGGCAGCGTCTCGCCCGCCGCGGCGAGGGCGTCGACCGGGCTGGCGAAGGCCTGGACGTGCAGACCTTCTTCCACCGAGGCCGCCAATCGCGTGAGAATGTTGCGATTGGTGATGCGGTCGTCGATCACGAAGACGCGCGTGACGGCCGACCCGCTCTCTGGCGTGGTTCCCTCCGCACTCACCCGGCACCTCGCTTACCGTTCAACCGAAACCGCGCATGCGGAGTGTAGGCATGAAACTCGAAGGACAAAAGTGTTCCGAATGGGTTGATTGGCGCGACCGCACCTTTTCGGCGCCGGGCCGTACTCGAAGGGGGCAGCGGTCGTGACTGCCGCGAGCGGGCGCCGACCGACCGTCGGCGTCGGCGCCGTCGTCTGGCGGGGTGCGCACGTGCTGTTGATCCGCCGCGGCAAGCCGCCGGGCGCGGGGGCGTGGAGCCTGCCGGGCGGCCGTCAGGAATGGGGCGAGACGGTGGAGGCCGCGCTACGGCGCGAGGTCCGCGAGGAGACCCATTTGGACCTCGGTCCGCTGACCTTCGTCGCGGTGGTGGATCTGGTGGCGACCGGCGCCGATGGGTCGGTCGTGCGCCACTACACGCTGCTCGACTACACCGCCGAGGCGGCCCCGGGCGAGGCCGTCGCCGGCGACGACGCGCAGGCGGTGGCCTGGTTCGACCCCGACGCGTTGGCCGCCGTCGAGCTGTGGGACGAGACGCGCGCGGTCATCGAGCGCGCCGCGCGGCTACGCCCCGGTGCGGCTCACTCGGAGACGGTCGCTTGAACCTCGTTGCTCTCGCTCGCCAGCGCCCGGGCGAGATTGCAGAGCGCGTCTTGATGCTTGCGGTTGCCGATCGCCGCGAAATTGCGGGCGAGCTCGAGCAGCATGCGCTGCTGCGGCAGCATCTCCGCCTGCCGCGCGCCGGCCTCGGAATCGACGACATCCTGGTAGAAGTAGGCGACGTCGACGCCGAGGGCCTGGGCGATCTGATAAAGCCGGCCGGCCGAGATGCGGTTGATGGCGGTCTCGTACTTGTGGGCCTGCTGGTAGGTGACGCCGATCAGCTCGGCCATCTGCTGCTGGGTCAGGCCCAGCATGATGCGGCGCTGACGAATCCGCATGCTGACCGCGCGGTCGACGTCGATGGCGCGGCCGCGACCCGTGTTGGCGGGAGGCTCCGGAAGGCGAAGAGGGGCGACGGCGGACATGCGTGGGATCCCTGTGGATGGGTGCACTCGAAAGCGTTTGCCTCAATTATCGATAAAATACCACCATTCCGCGAATAGCCCAGCACTTTCATCGCGAGACCGCGAGAGCGCCGCGGTTCAGCGGGGCCGCAGGTGCAAGGCGTGCCGCGGCGTGGCGGGCGGCGTCATGGCAATGTCGCCGCCATCATGCCACAGGGCCAGCAGGTCTCGGTAGTGGCGCGAGAGGGGATGACCCACCTGGCCGCCGGCGGCGACGAACCGCGACCGTCCGGGCGCGGCGAGGTCCACGATCTGGCGGTAGCTCACGCCGTGGCGGCTCGCAAAGAGCGGCGGCGCATCGGCGCGGCTGGCGCTGGCGGCGTCGACGGTGGTGTCGTCGCCGCCGCGCGCCAGGCTCGCCTGCGCGACGGCACCGAAGGGACCGAGTGCGGCGTAGGCGTCGTGGGCGAACTCGGCCGGGTGCTGGCGCCCCCACTGCCAAGCCGCGCCGGGCGGGCCCAGCTCCGCCTCCAGGCGCTCGAGCGCGGCCGTGAGCGCGGCGCCGAGCACGGCCGGGCAGTCCTCGCGGGTCGGGGTCGTGACGTCGTCGCACCAGTGCGTCCGCGTGGTCAGGGCGGTCTGGACGAACGCCGCGCGTTGGCCGCGATAGACGGCGAACAGCTCGCCCAGCTCGTCGGCGTAGAGGTGCTCGGCGAGCGCCGCGTACCAGGCGGTGAAGACGAGCGGCTCGGGACGGTCGGGATCGGCCCGGCGATCCCAGGCGGCGAGCCGCTCGAGCCAGCGGCGGCCGCGCGCGTCCTGCGGTCGCGCCACCGCCATGGCCGGCAGCATCGCCTCGGCCAGACCCGAGCGCCGGTCGAGCTGCAGCGCGCGGAAATCGGCGAGGTCGTGCCGCCCGAAGGCGAGCCGTTCCGCGATCCGCTCGTAGCGGAAGGGGACGTCCCAGCGCCCGGAGAGCGTCCGCGCCGCCGCCGGTGTCGGCGGGTTGTTGGCGTTGGCGAGCCAGCCGTCCGCCGGCTCGACCCGGCGCGGCAGGTCCGCCGGCGCCACCGTGCCCACCCAGGCGCCCTCGCGCCGCCAGCCCAGGCGCGGCAGCGCGCCGCCGCCGCCGCCCAGCCGCACCGGCACCCGGCCGGGGCTCACCAGCCCGATCGTGCCGTCGCGGGTGGCGAAGGTGATGTTCTGCTGCGGATTGGCGAAGACGGCGAGCGCGCGCTCCACCGCCGCCCCGTCGCGCGCGCGGGCGAGCGCGAAGCCGGCGGCGATGGTGGTGTCGTCGGCCACGAGCGCGGTCCACTGCAGGGCGAGGGCGCGACCGGGCCCGGCGAGGGCACCCGCGGCACCGTCGAGATCGGAGACGAGCGGGCCGTGCACACTCCAGCTGGAGGTGAACCGCTCCGCGTCGCCGCCGCGGACGCGGATGGTCGAGCGCCGCCGGTCCAACGGCGCGCGCCCCCAGGGCGTGCGGGTGTAGCCGCCGGCCAACAGCTCCTCGACGACGAGATCCTGGACGTCGCTGCCGGTGTTGGTGACGCCCCAGGCGACGTGATCGGTCCGCCCCGCGACGAACACCGGCAGGCCCGGCAGGGTCGCGCCGACGACCCTGAAGGTGGGCGTCTCGAGGCCGGCGAGATACCAGACCCCCGGCAGCTCGTGGCCGAGATGGGGGTCGTTCGCCAACAGCGCGCCGCCGGTCCGGGTGCGCGCGGGTGCCGCCACCCAGGCGTTGGAGCCGTGGCTCGGCGGCGGCGGCGGTCCGGCGACGGCGGCGACGCGGTCGAGGTCGATCCCCACGAGCGCGGTGCGCAGCGCCTCGAGGCGCGCCGCGGACGGCGCCGGGACGTCGGGGAAGAGCTCGGCGAAGGTGGCGGCGTCGACGCCGCGGGCGACACGGGCGCGCACCAGCTCCTGGCGCCAGTCGCGGGCGAGATCGAGCGCCATCAGCTTGTGCCAGACGAGCGCGTCGGCGCCGGTCCAGGGCTCGGGACGGTGCCACAGGAACCAAAAGGGCGGCGGCAACAGTCGCGTGCGCTCGAGCTGCGCGTTGATGCCGCGGGCGTAGGCCTCGACCAGCCGGCGGTCCGCCGGCTCCATCGCCTCGAGATTGGCGCGGGCGAGCTCGTGAAAGCGCAAAAGGCGCATGAAGCGGTCGACCGCGAGGCCGTCGGCTCCGATCAGCTCGGCCAAGCGGCCCTGGCCGATGCGGCGGCGCAGCTCGAGCTGCCAGGGGCGGTCCTGGGCGTGCACCCAGCCCAGGGCGAAATAGCCGTCGGCCTCGCTTTCGGCCTGGATGTAGGGCACACCGTGGTCGTCGCGGCGGATCGTGACCGGGGCGTCGAGCCCCGCCACGAGGCGGGTGCCGTCGTGGTCCGGCAGCGAGCCGACGACGATGCCGGCGAGCGCGACGAGAGCGGCGCCGAGGAGCGTCGCCGTGAGGATCAACAAGCGCGGCAGCAAGGGCATCACGTTCGGCTCGACCGTGGCGCGAAGGCGCGCAGCATCGCATGAAAGCGCGAGTAGAGCTTCCGGCGAATCGTCGACGGCGCGTCTCGGCCGGTCGGCGCGCTTGTTCCGTCGGCGCCCCTTCTCTATAGCGTCGCGCGAGCGCCAAGGACCGCGCGAGGACCGCTCGTGGACCCCACCATCATCCGTCTCGGCCTGCCGAAGGGGCGCATGCAGGAGGAGGTGCTCGGCCTCCTCCACGACGCCGGCATCCGCCTCACCTTCGGCCGCCGCGGCTATCGCCCGCAGATTTCCCTCGATGGCTTCGACGCCAAGCTGTTGAAGCCGCAGAACATCGCCGAGATGCTGCACCTCGGCTCGCGCGATCTGGGCTTCGCCGGCGCCGATTGGGTGGCCGAGCTCGGCCTCGATCTGGTCGAGCTGATGGACACCCGGCTCGATCCGGTGCGCATCGTCGCCGCCGCCGAGCCCGCCTTCGATCCCAAAAAGGGCCGCTTTCGCGTCGCCACCGAGTACCAGCGGCTGACCGAGGCCTGGCTCGCCGAAGCCGGCTACGACGGCCGCGTCGTGCGCACCTTCGGCGCCACCGAGGTGTTCCCGCCCGAGGACGCCGACTGCGTCGTCGACAACACCGCCACCGGCGAGACGCTCAGGGCCAACGGCCTGCACATCTTCGCGACGCTGATGCAGTCCTCGACCCGGCTCTACGCCGCGCCCCGCGCCCTCGAGGACCCGGCGAAGCGGCGCGAGATCGAGAACTTCGCGATGCTCTGCCGCTCGGTGCTCGACGCCCGCCGCCGCGTCATGATCGAGGCCAACGTGCCGGCCGACCGGCTCGACGCCGTGGTCGCCGTGTTGCCGGGGATGGGCTCGCCCACCGTCGCCCATCTCGCCGGCGGCGACGGCTATGCGGTGAAGGCCGCGGTCGCCCGCAGCGAGCTGCCGGTCGTGATCCCGCGCATCAAGGAGGCCGGCGGCAGCGACATCGTCGTCTTCCAGCTCGCCCAGATCGTGGCCTGAGCCGTGAGCTGCGACGCGCCGCCCCCGCGCACCGCCGTCGTCGAGCGCGCCACCGCCGAGACCCGCATCGAGCTGGCGCTCGCCCTCGACGGCACCGGCCGCGCCCAGATCGACACCGGCATCGGCTTCTTGGACCATCTCCTCACCGCGCTCGCCAAGCACGCCCGCTTCGACGTCGAGCTGCGCTGCGAGGGCGATCTCGAGGTCGACGACCATCACACCGTCGAGGACGTCGCCCTGGCGCTGGGCCGGGCGCTCGACCAGGCCATCGGCGAGCGCCGCGGCATCCGCCGCTTCGCCCACGCCTACGCCCCCTTGGACGAAGCGCTCGCGCGCTGCGTCGTCGACCTCTCGGGCCGGCCGGCGCCGGTGGTCGATCTGGGCCTCGCGCGCGAGACCTTGGGCCAGCTTGCCTGCGAGAACATCACCCACGCCTTCGTCTCGCTGGCGATGGCGGGGCGGATGGCGCTGCACGTCGACGTGCTCAAGGGCGCCAACGACCACCACCGCGCGGAGGCGGCGATGAAGGCGACCGCGCTCGCGTTGCGCCAGGCGGTGGCGCGCGACGGCGGCGACGACGTGCCGAGCACGAAAGGCGTGCTGCTGTGACCGCCCGGAGCGTCGTCGTCGTGCCCACGGGCACGGCCAACCTGGCGTCCGTGCGCGCCGCGTTCGAGCGGCTCGGCCGGCGGGTCGAGCTCACGGCGGCGCCCGATGTCATCCTCGCCGCCGACCACGTGCTGCTGCCGGGCGTCGGCGCCTTCGGCCCGGCGATGGAAACGCTCGCCCGCAGCGGCGCGGACGCCGCGCTCAAGCGGCGGATCGAGGCCGATCGGCCGACGCTGGCGATCTGCGTCGGCCACCAGCTCTTGTTCGCCACGAGCGACGAGAGCCCGGGCGTGCGCGGGCTCGCCGTGGTCGACGCCCATGTGGGGCGCTTTGGCGAAGGTGTGCGCCGGCCGCAGTTCGGCTGGAACGAGATCACGCCCGCGGGCGAGGCGCGCTTTCTTCGCCCCGGTTTCGCCTACTTCGCCAACGGCTACCGCGCCACCGCGGCGCCGGGCTGGACGGTGGCCACGGCCGAGCACGGCGGCCGCTTCGTCGCCAGCATGGAGAAGGGGCGGGTCGTCGGCTGTCAGTTCCACCCCGAGCTTTCCGGCGACTACGGCAAGGCGCTGTTGGAGGCCTGGCTTTCATGCTGACCAAGCGCGTCATCCCGTGCCTCGACGTCGCCGACGGCCGCGTCGTCAAGGGCGTCAAGTTCCAGGGCCTGCGCGACGCCGGCGATCCGGCCGAGCGGGCCTGGCTCTACGAGCGCCAGGGTGCGGACGAGATCGTCATCCTCGACGTCTCGGCGACGCCCGCAGGCCGCGCCCACGGCCTCGACGTCGTCGCCAAGGTGAGAGCATCGCTCGCCATCCCGCTCACCGTCGGCGGCGGGGTCAGGAAGCTCGACGACGCCCGCGCCTTTCTCGAGGCCGGCGCCGACAAGGTCTCGGTCAACACCGCCGCGGTGGCGGAGCCGCGGCTCGTCGCCGAGATCGCCCGGCGCTTCGGCAGCCAGTGCGCCGTCGTCGCCATCGACGCCGCCTGGCGGCAGGGACGCTTCGAGGTGCTGATCAAGGGCGGGCGCGAGGGCACCGGCCGCGACGCCGTCGCCTGGGCCCAGGAGGTGGCGGCGCTCGGCGCCGGCGAGGTGCTGCTCACGAGCTGGGACCGCGACGGCACGCGCGAAGGCTACGACCTGCCGCTCACGTCGGCGGTCGCCGCGGCCAGCCGGCTGCCGGTCATCGCCTCGGGCGGTGCGGCGAATGCGCGGCATTTGGCGGAGGCCTTCGCGGCCGGGGCCGACGCGGTCCTGGCCGCCTCCATCTTTCACGACGACGAGACCACCGTGGGCGCCATCAAGGACGAGCTCGCGGCGATGGGCGTGCGGGTGCGGCGATGATCATTCCGTCGATCGACCTCCAGGGCGGCCAGGCGGTCCAGCTCGTGGAGGGCCGAGACCTCGCCATCGAGGCCGGCGATCCGCGCCCCATCGCCGAGCGCTTCGCCATCGCCGGCGAGATCGCGGTCATCGACCTCGACGCCGCCATGGGCAAGGGCACCAACCGTGAGCTGATCGAGGAGCTGGTGGCGCGCGTGCCGGCCCGTGTCGGTGGCGGCATCCGCGACGAGGCCACCGCCGTGCGCTGGCTCGACGCCGGTGCCCGCCGCATCATCCTCGGCACCGCCGCCGAGCCGGAGCTGCTCGCCAAGCTGCCGCGCGAGCGGCTGATCGCGGCCCTCGACGCGCGCGACGGCGAGGTGGTGGTCGAGGGCTGGACCGCGCGCACCGGCCGGCGGGTGCTGGATCGGGTGCGCGAGCTGAAGGACCATGTCGGCGGCTTTCTCGTCACCTTCGTCGAGCGCGAGGGGCGGATGGAGGGCACCGACCTCGAGCTGGCGCGGGCCATCGTCGAGGCGGCGGGCGACGCCGAGGTCACCATCGCCGGCGGCGTCACCGAGGTCGAGGAGATCCGCGACCTCGACCTTCTGGGCGCCGACGCCCAGGTCGGCATGGCGCTCTATTCCGGCCGCATGGACCTGGGCGACGCCATCGCCGCCCCGCTCGCCTCCGACCGCGCCGACGGGTTGATCCCGACCGTGGTGACCGACGCGCAGGGCGTGGCCTTGGGTCTCGTCTACTCCAGCCGCGAGTCGATCAAGGCCGCCGTCGCCGAGCGTCGCGGCATCTACCAGTCGCGCTCGCGCGGGCTCTGGCGCAAGGGCGAGAGCTCGGGGGCCACCCAGGAGCTCCTGCGCGTCGATCCCGACTGCGACCGCGACGCCGTGCGCTTCGTCGTCCGCCAGGCCGGCGCCGGCTTCTGCCATCTCGAGCGGCGCTCCTGCTTCGGCGAGGACAAAGGGCTCGGCGCGCTGATGCGCCGGCTCGAGGCGCGCCGGCGCGCCGCACCCGCGGGCTCCTACACCAAGCGCCTGTTCGACGACCCCGAGCTCCTCGCCGCCAAGCTCACCGAGGAGGCGGGCGAGCTGGTCGAGGCGCGCGCGCGCGAGCACGTCGTCCACGAGGCCGCCGACGTGCTCTTCTTCACGCTCGCGCGCCTCGCCGCCGAGGGCATCGACCTCGCCGAGGTCGAGCGCCACCTGGACTTGCGCGCCCTCAAGCTCACCCGCCGCGGCTGAGCGCCCGAGCCGTTTTCGCCCAAGCCCTTGACGAACAGGGCGAAAAACGGGCTCCCGGTGCGTTTCGCACCACCGCTCGACCACGTCCCACGCCCGACGCGAAGGGCCGCCCGCAGGCGGCCCCGCCGCAGAGCCGAACGTCGCGCCCCGCTCCCAAAAGGATCAAGGCCCGATACAGCGGTGTTCCCGCCCGCCCCGGCCGACGCCGCGACCGTCCGCCCGCCAGCGGCGCGACGCGCCGTCGCAACGAAGACGCCACAGCCCACGGCCCAAGGGCGCCCGAAGCCGCCACGCGGGCTCGGCGCATGTCACCGTCTTGGCGCATTCCGGCGAGCGGCGGTTTGCGAGGTCGCCCGGATCGCCCGTCAATCCGGCCGCCTTTCTTCCCGGCGCGAAGCCCCCGTGCCCGCGGCCGCGTGGCCGCTCACGACCCCGCCAGCAGCTCGGTGTAGACGCGCTCGCCTTCGATGATGCGCTGGACGTAGTTGCGGGTCTCGGCGAAGGGGATGCGCTCGAGCCAGTCGAGCCAGGCCTCGCGCTCCATGGCGCGGGGATCGCCCAGATCGCTCTGCCAGGCGTAGGCGCGGCTCGGCCCCGCGTTGTAGCCGATGGCGGCGAGCGCGGTGTCGTCGAAGCGGTCCAAAAGGCCGCCCAGATAGCGGCTGCCGAGGGCGGCGTTGTAATCGGGGTCGTCGGTGAGCCGCGCCAGGTCGACCGGCAGGCCGGCGTCGCGGGCGACCGCGGTGGCGGTGGTGGGCAACAGCTGCATCAGCCCGCGCGCGCCGGCGGGGCTCACCGCGTCGCGCACGAAGCGGCTCTCCTGGCGGGCGACGGCGAGGGCGAGCGCCGGGTTGACCCCGTCCGCGGGCGCGAGGAGGCCCTGATACGCCGGCGGCACGGGATGGCTCGCGGCGGCGTTGACCTGACCCGCACGCGCCAGGGGGATGTAGCCGCGGATCGCGGAATCCCAGCGGCCGGCGCGCTGGGCGAGGCGGATGGCGTCGCCGATCGCGCCGGGTGTCGTGCCGTTGCGGATCAGCTGGTCGGTGACCAGCGGCAAGATCGAGCCGTCGTCGACCGCGGCGAGCATGAGCGCGAGGCGGCCGAGCTCGCTCGCCGCCAGCCCGTCCGGGTCGGCCGCCGGCAGGGTGCGGGCGAAGGTCAGGCGGTCGCGGCCGAGCTCGAGCGCGGCCTCCTGGCCGTAGAAGGTGATCCCGAAGGTGGCGGCGCGGGCGTACCAGCGCTCGGCGTCGCGGTCGAGCCCGAGCGCCGCGGCGGCGCGGCCGGCCCAGTAGGCCGCGCGGGCCGAGCTGATCGGGGTGTCGACCCCGTCCCACAGCCGCTCGAAATGGGCCAGCGCGTCCTCGGGGCGGTCGAGATAGCGCAGCGCGATCCAGCCGGCGTGCCATTCGGCGTCGGCGAAGCCGGCCCCGCCCGGCTGGCGATGGCGGGCGGCCAGGCGGTAGGCTTGGCGGTAGTCCTCGTCGGCGAGGGCACCGCGATAGGCGATCCGCCGCTCGCGCGCCCAGCGCCAGGGCTCGCCGGCTTGGGCGGGTGGGTCCAAGAGGATCTCGCGCGCGCCGGCATCGTCGCCGCGCAGCCGGCGAAACCGCGCGCGCTCGTAGCGCAGGCCCGGGTCGTCGAGCCGCGCCGCGGGCACCGCGCGGATCTTGGCGTCGACGCCGTAGCGGCCCGAGCGCACCCACAACCGCGCCTCGATCAGCCGGCGATAGCCGGCGTCGTCGACCAGGTCCAGGGTGCGCTCGGCCTCGCGCTCGAGCCCGCGCCAGGCGAGGTCGTCGAGCCGGGCGCGATGGTCGCCCTGGGTCAAGACGAGGTCGAACTCGGCCAGAAACGCGGCCTCCTCGCCGGCGGTGAAGGTCGAGCTCCGGCGCCAGGCGGCGCGGGCGAATTCGGCCGCGGTGGCCGCGTCGCCGAGCGCGCGCAGCGCCCGCGCGGCGGCCCAACGGCCGTAGGCCGTACGCGGTTCAAAGCGGGCGAAATGGCGGCTCACCGCCGCCGGCGCGGCGGCGAGCGCGGCGTGCTCGAGGCGCTCGACGAGGCGGTCCGTGCGCGGCCAGTGCGGGCGGGCCTCGCGAAAGGCGGCGAGCTCGGCGA